>JAYRND010000168.1:0-39059 GCA_041904885.1 Burkholderiales bacterium | reverse complement strand
TGCGAAATTTACCTCGTCGAAGGGGATTCCGCCGGTGGCTCAGCCAAGCAGGGACGCGACCGTAAAAACCAGGCGATCCTGCCTCTCAAAGGAAAGATCCTGAACGTCGAGAAGGCGCGTTTCGACAAGCTCCTCGGCTCCGCGGAGATCGCGACGCTGATCACGGCGCTGGGCTGCGGCATCGGCAAGGAGGAGTACAGCCCGGAAAAGCTGCGCTACCACCGCATCATCGTGATGACCGACGCCGACGTCGACGGCTCGCACATCCGCACGCTGCTGCTCACCTTCTTCTACCGGCAGATGCCCGAGCTGGTCGAGCGCGGGCACATCTACATCGCGCAGCCGCCGCTCTACAAGGCCAAGCTCGGCAAGGACGAGCGCTACCTGAAGGACGACTTCGAGCTCAACGAGTTCTTGCTGCGCCAGGCGCTGGTGGACGCGGCGCTGCACCCGGCGGCGCGGCGCGAGCCGATCACGGGCGACACGCTCGCCGAGCTCGCCAAGGCCTACCTGCTTGCCGAGGCGGTGATCGAGCGCGTCTCGCGCTGGATCGACCGCGACGTGCTGCTGGCGATGCTGCGGGGCGTGCAGATCGAGCTCGGCAGGCGCGACTCGGCGCAGGTGTCGGCCGACGCGCTGGCCGCGGCCTTGCCCGGAAACAACGTGCGCGTCGGCGCCCACTTCGACCCCAAGACCGAGCGCTACCAGATCCGCATCGAGCGTTCGCGCCACGGTAACCTGCGGGTGACCACCATCGACACGGAGTTCGTCCATTCAGGGGACTACGCGCAGATCCGCTCGACCGCGGAAATGCTGCGCGGGCTGGTCGGCGTAGGCGCCTTTGTTCAGCGCGGGGAGAAGAAATTCCCGGTCAAGGATTTTGGCGAGGCGATGCGCTGGCTGCTGGCCGAGGTGCAGAAATCGATGAGCCTGCAGCGCTACAAGGGCCTGGGGGAGATGAATCCTTCCCAACTCTGGGAGACGACCATGGATCCCACGGTCCGCCGCCTGCTGCGGGTGCAGATCGACGACGGCATCGCGGCCGACGAGATCTTCACCAAGCTGATGGGCGACGAAGTCGAGCCGCGCCGGGCCTTCATCGAGTCGAACGCGCTGGGCGTCAGGAACCTGGACGTCTAGATCAGGCTGCGCGCTTCTTACGCGCAGGTTTGTCCTCTTTCGGGGTCTTCTCGGGCTTGGGCGCCCGGGCCTGAAATTCGAAGCCGACCTTCCCCTCGGGCGTCTTCACGAGGAAGGCCTTGAACTTGCGGTTCTTCCTGGACATGAAGTTGGTCAGCAGGTCGGTGCGGCCGGTAGCGAGCAGCTTCTTCATCTGCTCGCGCTCCACCGGCTGCTGCAGGATCATGCGGCCCGAGCGGAAATCGCAGCTGCGCTGCGCGCCGACGGATTTTTCGCACAGGTACGAGACGCCATGCTCGAACACGCGGCTGCCGCATTTCGGGCAGGGCCCGAGCGCCTCCTGGCCGGAGAAATCGACCGGCTCGTCCGCGCCCGCGCCGTCGGCCTGGCCGAAGTCGAATTCGATCTTGTACTCGTCGGTCAGCTTCAGGCCGGCGGAGAACGGCCGGCCCTGCTTGCTGCGAAAGCCGTTCAGCGGGCCGATGAACTTGCGCGTGACGAGCTCGGCGACCTCCTCGGGCGACCAGTCGCGGCCGAGCAGCACCGGCCAGATGTAGAAATCGCAGGACTGGCACTGGAACTTGCGGTAGGTCTCCTGGATCACGCCGCCGCACTTCGGGCAGGGCGCGGCGACCGTGGCGAAGGCCTCTTCCGGGATCGAGCCGCCCTTGACGCGCTTCACGAGGTCGCGCGTCACCTTCTCGATGTGCGCCATGAACTTCTCGCGCGGCAGCTTGCCCTGCTCCATCTGCTTGAGCTTGAACTCCCAGTCGCCGGTGAGCTCAGGCGAGGTGATCTCGTCGACCGCGAAGTGCTTGAGCGCGAACAGAAGGCGGAACGCCTTCCAGGTCGGCTTGAGCTCGCGGCCCAGCCGCTCCACGTACTTCTCGCTGATCAGGCCCTCGATGACGGCGGCGCGGGTGGCCGGCGTGCCGAGGCCCTTGGCGCCCATCGCCGCGCGCAGCTCGTCGTCCTCGACCAGCTTGCCCGCGCCTTCCATCGCCGAAAGCAGCGTCGCCTCCGAGAAGCGCGCCGGCGGGCGCGTCTGGCTCGCCTCGGCCTTCGCCTCCAGCGTCTTCACCTTCTCGCCCTGGGCGATCGGCGGCAGGTTGGCGTTTTCCTCCTGCATCGACTTGCCGTAGACCGCGAGCCAGCCCGGGCTCTGCAGCACCTTGCCCTCTGTCTTGAACTGGTCCTCGCCCACGGTCGTGATGCGCGTGGTCTGCAGGTATTCGGCCGAGGGGAAGAACACCGCGAGGAAGCGGCGCACCACGAGGTCGTAGAGCTTGGCTTCGGGCTCGCTCAGGTTGCCGGGCGTCTGCAGGGTCGGGATGATCGCGAAGTGGTCGGAGATCTTGCTGTTGTCGAAGATCCGCTTGTTCGGCTTGACCCAGCCGCTCTTCAGTACCTGCTTGGCGAAAGGCGCGAATTCCTTCACGCCGGCCAGCGCGTCCATCGTCTTCTTCACGGTGCCCAGGTAGTCCTCGGGAAGCGCGCGCGCATCGGTGCGCGGGTACGTGAGCGCCTTGTGGCGCTCGTAGAGCGCCTGCGCGAGCGCAAGGGTCCCCTTGGCGGAGAAGCCGAATCGGCCGTTGGCCTCGCGCTGCAGGCTGGTGAGGTCGTAGAGCAGCGGCGAGGCCTGCGTCGTGGGCTTGGTTTCCTCGGTGGCCGTGCCCGTCGCTCCTGCGCAGGCCGAGGCGATCGCCTCGGCACGCTGCTTGGTCCAGATGCGCTCGGGCTTGCGCTCGGGATCGTCGTCCTTCCTGAACGCCGCATCGAACCAGCGGCCGCTGTACTCGCCGGCCTTGGCGCCGAAGCGCGCGTGCACTTCCCAGTAGTCGCGCGGCTGGAAGGCGCGGATCTTCTCCTCGCGCTCGACCAGGATCGCGAGCGTAGGCGTCTGCACGCGGCCCACCGTCGTCAGGTAGAAGCCGCCTTCCTTGGAGTTGAAGGCGGTCATCGCGCGCGTGCCGTTGATGCCGACCAGCCAGTCCGCCTCGGAGCGAGATTTCGCGGCATCGGCAAGCGGCAGCAGCTCGCGGTCGCGCCGCAGGGTGGCGAAACCTTCGCGGATCGCGCTCTGCGTCATGGACTGCAGCCACAGCCGTTCGACGGGCTTCTTGGTCTTCGCATACTGCGCGATGTAGCGGAAGATGAGCTCGCCCTCGCGGCCCGCGTCGCAGGCGTTGATGATCCCGGTGACGTCCTTGCGCTTGAGCAGCTTGAGCAGCACGTTCAGGCGCGCCTCGCTCCTCTCGATCGGCGCGAGGTCGAAATGCGGCGGGATCACCGGCAGCTTGGCGAACGACCACTTGCCCTTCTTGACGTCGTGCTCGGGCGGCAGCGTCAGCTCGAGCAGGTGGCCGACCGCCGACGAAAGCACGTATTCGTCACTCTCGAAGTACTCGCCCTTGCGCGTGAAGCCGCCCAGCGCGCGCGCGATATCGCCGGCGACCGAGGGCTTTTCCGCGATGATCAGCTTTTTGGACATGCGGGGGCGCGAAGGATACCCGCAAAAACTGCGGCGCAGCAACCCTGCGGAAATAATGCGCGTCCGCGGCGAGCGCGGACGCGCCGCGAAATCAGCTCGGCCGGCGCGCGGTGGCCGTCGTGAACAGGTCTTCGGCGACCAGGCGGCTGCTCGGCATCTGCTGGTTCCAGAGCACCATCAGCACGACGAGCTTCAACTGCTCCGGCGAGAGGCCATCGCCGTTCGCGGCAAGCGCGCGCTCGATGACGTGTTCGCGCGTCTGCGGGGTGAGGATGCCCGCCTGCTCGAAGCGGATCAGCAGCCCGCGGCAATCGGCATCGAGCTTGGCGAGCTCCCTGGGCGCGTAGGCGCGGAACGCCGCCCCGGATCCGGGTAGCGGGGCGACCGAGCGGTGCGGCCCGCGCACCACGCCGGCGAGCCAGGTGAGCGCCTCGCTGATGTCCGAGTCGTCGAAGCCGGCGGCCGACAGCTTCTTCGCCACCTTCTCGTTGGGTCCGGACAGCTCGTACTGCTGGCAGTGCTCGAACACGTACATGAGGACGTCATACATATTTGTTGTTGTTCCCCTGTTAGTCGATCAATGCAGCCTCTGGTACAGCCCTCCCGGAAGGGCGGCGATGCGTCCGGCGAGTTCCAGCCGCAGCAGCTCCGCCGACACCCGCTCGGCCGGCAGGCCGGCGCGCGCGCACAGCGAATCCACGTCGACCGGGTCGAATCCCATGCAATCGAGCAGCGGGCCCTCCGCAGCCTGGACTTCAGCCGCCTCGCCCCGCGAATGCGTGGAGGCGAACCCGGTCCGGCGGAACGCGGCCAGCTCGGAGAGCACGTCCTCTGCCGATTCCGCAAGCTTGGCGCCCG
Organism: Burkholderiales bacterium; assembly: GCA_041904885.1. Classification (GTDB taxonomy): domain Bacteria; phylum Pseudomonadota; class Gammaproteobacteria; order Burkholderiales; family SG8-39; genus RBG-16-66-20. The sequence goes on along the minus strand of JAYRND010000168.1, from coordinate 34,570 downwards.
ATTTGATCAGCGCGTGGCAGCCCTTGGACAGCGGCGAATGGATGGAGCCTGGAACCGCGAACACTTCGCGGCCCTGTTCCGCGGCGCTGCGCGCCGTGATGAGGGAGCCGGACTGCAGCGCCGCCTCGACCACAAGGCAGCCCTGCGCCAGGCCGCTGATCAGCCGGTTGCGGCGCGGAAAATTGTGGGCGAGGGCCTTGGTGCCGAGCGCGAACTCGGAGACGAGCAGGCCGCGCTCGGCGATTTGCGCGGCAAGCGCGCCGTTCGCGGGCGGATAGGGGTTATCCACCCCCGTGCCGAGGACCGCGATGGTCGAGCCCTCCGCGGCGAGTCCGCCGCGGTGTGCGGCCGCGTCGATCCCCTGGGCGAGGCCCGAGACGATCGTCAGGCCCGCGGCGCTGAAGGCGCGCGCGAATTGCTCTGCGTTGCTTGCTCCCTGCGCACTGGCGTTGCGGCTGCCGACGACCGCCAATGCGGGCCGGTTGAGCAGCTCGATGCGGCCCTGACAGTAGAGCACTGGCGGCGGGTCGGCGATTTCCAGCAGCAGCCGGGGATACGCGGTATCCGCCAGCGTCACCAGCGCGTGGCCTGGCTGCGCAAGCCAGGCAAGGGCCCGCTCGACTGCCTGCGCGACCGCGTCCGAGTCGAGCGCCTGTACCGCCTGGGCGCTGGCGAGCTTCGCTAGCTCGGCGCGGCTAGCTGCAATTACGTTCTCAGGAAGCCCGAACTGCGCAAGCAGCCTGCGGATGGTGGCGGCGCCAAAGCCCGGCGTGAGGGTGAGTTGGAGCCAACCCGCCAGCGCCGGGTCCTGCGTCATTCCGGCGGCGCGCTCCGGCCGAAGGCGCCCTCCGGCTTGCTCGTGCGGCTAGGGATTCTGGACAACGTCGTTCAGATTGACCGGTCGGGTGGCCTGCATCACCAGCGCGTAGGATACCCGGTCGAAAACGCGGAACACAAACGCGAGCCCGTAGCGCTCGTTGGGCAGCTTCAGGTCGCTGCCTTCCTTCGAGACCCAGCCGTAGCGCGAGCCCTGCGCCTCGCCCACCGTCGTGCCAAGGCGATAGAGCGCGAGCACGTTGCCGGGCTCGATCCCTTGCGCCTTGCCGCGGTTGATGGAGATGATCGCGCCCAGCGCAGCCTCTGCAAGCTGCGCGCGGTCCCCATACAGGGACATGACCTGGCCTTGCACCGGAATCGAAGGCGCGCGCGGCGCGTAGTCCGGAATCTGCGGCTTGCCCGCGGGCACCAGCCGGTCGCCGAGGAGCACCTCGCGGGTCACGGAGGTGAGTTCCACGATGGCGGGATCGCCGGCCTGCGTCACCCGCGCGGTGCCCAGGTAGACCGCCTCATAGCCGAGCGTGGTCTTGGTCTGCGGATCGACCAGCGGCACGCCGCGGCGATAGAGAAACCAGTCTGCTTCCTTGGAGGCGCCCATGCCCCGGACAAATCCGCGGCTGCCCGCCTCGAGGACAGTGCGCTTCGCTTCCGTGGCAACGATCGCGGGAGCGTTGTCGAGGCCGTCGGGCTCGACGACCAGCGGACGGGTAAGGAAGGGCTCTATGATTTTTGGCGGAATGCTCGGAATGACGGTGACTGCAATCGATTCGGCGCGCACCTGCGGGCTGAGCTTGACGGTGCTGGAGTCGATCGCGAGCCGTCCGCTCGCGCGGTCGAGGACGATGGTGTTGCCGGGATAGATCCGGTTCGGATTCTTGATCTCGTCCTTGTTCATGTCCCACAGCTCGTTCCAGCGCCAGGGCGAGTCGGTATAGCGCTGCGCGATCGACCAGAGGGTGTCGCCGGGGACCACGGTATAGCGGTCCGGCGCATCCGGTTTGAGCACGAGTGGCGTCTTGGGCGCTTGCGCCAGGGCACTGGCTGCGACCCCCGCGACGAGGACAAAAGCCAGCGTTGTGATAGACTTACGCCATTGTTGCTGCATAAAGCCCCCGATCGGTGGCGGACGCTTTGGGCCGCTTGAGATCCCGCCCAATGGTCCCAACTGTAGCATAACGCCCAGACTGCTTAAGCATAGCCTGAGATACTGCACGTAATCGATTATATTTGCAAGCTTTTTACAGATCCATGCCCTTGTTAAACATCCTGCGCTACCCGGACGCCCGCCTTCACAAGCTCGCAGCCCCGGTCACCGCCTTCGATGAATCGCTCAAGCGACTCGTCGCGGATATGGCGGAAACCATGTATGCGGCCCCCGGCGTAGGCCTTGCCGCTACGCAGGTCGATGTCCATCGCCAGGTGATCGTGCTCGATGTTTCCGATCGGCGCGATTCCCTGCTCGTGCTCATCAATCCGGAGATCCTCGATGCGAGCGGAGTCTCCGACTTCGAGGAGGGCTGCCTGTCGGTGCCGGGCATCTACGAGACGCTGGAGCGCGCCGAGCGCGTCAAGGTGCGCGCCTTCGACCAGAACGGCAACCCGTTCACGCTCGAGGCGCAGGGGCTGCTCGCGGTGTGCATCCAGCACGAGATGGACCATCTCAGGGGCAAGGTGTTCGTCGAGAGCCTTTCGCAGCTGAAGCAGCAGCGCATCCGCGCACGCCTCGCCAAGCAGCTGCGCAAGAGCGCTTGATTCCTTCCTGCGTCTAGTCTTCGCAGGTACTCCCGAATTTGCAGCGCGCGCGCTGGCGTCCCTGCTGGACGCCGGCCACGAGGTTGCGCTCGTTCTGACGCAGCCTGACCGGCCCGCCGGGCGCGGCCTGCGACCGGCGCCCAGCGCGGTCAAGCAGCTCGCGCTCGCACGCGGCCTCCAGGTCTACCAACCGCGCACGCTGAGGGACGAGGAAGCGCTCGGCAGGCTCGAGGGCGCGCGCGCCGATGTCCTGGTGGTCGCGGCCTACGGCTTGCTGTTGCCCGCCCGCGCGCTGAACGCCAGCCGGCATGGCGCGCTCAACATTCACGCCTCGCTGCTGCCGCGCTGGCGCGGCGCCGCGCCCATCCAGCGCGCGCTGATGGCCGGCGACCGCGAGACCGGGATCACGATCATGCAGATGGACGAGGGACTCGACACCGGGCCCATGCTGGCGCGGCACGCGCTTGTCATAGAGGGCGACGACGATGCCGGAAGCCTGCACGACAAGCTCGCCGCGCTGGGGGCGCGCGCGATCGTGCTTGCGCTTGCCGACATCGCGGCGGGGCGCGCGCAGCCGGCGCCGCAGCCTGCGGACGGCGCGAGCTATGCGCGCAAGATCGGCAAGGAGGAGAGCGAGATCGCCTGGGACCGTCCGAGCGCGGAGATCGAACGCCAGATCCGGGCGCTGCGCCCGGCGCCTGGTGCTCGCTCGCTGATCGGCGGCGTGCCGGTCAAGATCTGGCGCGCGCGCTGCTCGGCGGGCAGCGGCACGCCCGGGACGGTGCTGCAGTCGGATGCGGATGGCATCGAGATCGCGTGCGCCGACCGGTCGCTGACCGTGACCGAGCTGCAGCGCGCCGGCGGCCGGCGCCTGGCGGCGGCAGAGTTCCTGCGCGGTTCTCCGATCGCAAGGGGAGATCGCCTTGGCCCCGCTCGCTGAAGCGCTCGCTTCGGCGGCGCAGCTGGTCGCCCGTGTCGCCGCGGGGCGCAGCATTCGGGGCGAGCCGGAGCGCGGTGCGCCGATGGATTCGCGCGCAGCGCTCATGGACATCTGCTACGGCACGCTGCGGCGCTATGGACGCTCACAGGCGATCGTCGCCGCGCTGTCGCGCCGGCCGGGCGCCGCCGACCCGCTCGTCGAGGCGCTGCTGTGGTGCGCGCTGTATGCGCTCGAATCCGGCCGTTACGCCGAGTACACCGTCGTCGATCAGGCCGCGCGCGCCTGCAACCTGCTGCACCGGCAGGGCGCGCGCGGCTACGTCAACGCGCTGCTGCGCAATTTCCTGCGCTCGCGCCCGGGCATCGACGCGCGCCTGGGCTCCGATCCCGCCGCGCGCTACTGGCACCCGGCCTGGTGGATCGAGAGGGCGCGCGCGGACTACCCCGGGCAGTGGGAGCAGGTGCTGGCTGCCGGCAACCATCACCCGCCCATGTGCTTGCGCGTCAATGCGCGCCGCATCAGCGTGCAGGCATACGCGCAGCGGCTTGCGGGGGAAGGAATCGCCACCCGCCAGGTCGGCGCCACGGCGCTGCTCCTCGAAAAGCCGGTGCCGGTCGACCGGCTGCCCGGATTCGCCGAAGGCGAGGTCTCGGTGCAGGACGCGGGCGCGCAGCGCGCGGCGGGGCTGCTCGACCTGCGGGCCGGGCACCGGGTGCTCGACGCCTGCGCAGCGCCGGGCGGCAAGAGCGCGCATCTCCTCGAATGCGCCGCGGTCTCGCTCACCGCGCTCGACATCGACGCGGATCGCTGCGGCGAGGTGGCGCGCAATCTCGCGCGCCTGGGATTGGCCGCCGAAGTATGCGTGGGCGATTGCGTTGCCGCCGGCACCTGGTCGGCGGCCGCACCCTACGATCGCATCCTCGCCGACGTACCCTGCTCAGCCTCGGGCGTCGCGCGGCGCCATCCCGACATCAAGTGGCTGCGCCGGAACGCCGACGTCGCGGCATTCGCTCGCCGCCAGTCGCTGATTCTCGACGCGCTTTGGCGCCTGCTCGCCGCGGATGGTAAATTGCTGTATGTCACCTGTTCGGTTTTTTCGGAGGAGAACGAGGCGGTGATCGCGGCATTTGCCGCGCGCACGCCGGGCATGCGACGCGCGCCCCTCGCCGATGGCGGTCCCGCGCAGCTGCTCCCCTGCGCCGAGCACGACGGATTTTTTTTCGCCCTTCTAGAGAAGCCGGCCTGAACGGAGCGTAAGCGACTCGCCATGCGAGGCATCGCTGTGCTGAAGAGGCTGTGCGCGGGATTCGCATTCGGCGCCGGGCTCGTGCTCGCGTCCGCGCTCGCCCGTCCCGGTTTTGCCAGCGAGATCGAGGTTGTCGACGCGCGCCTGAATGCCACCGAGGAGGGCGTGGCGCTCGCCGCCGACTTCTCCTTCGAGCTCGGCCCGCGGCTGGCGGAAATCGTCATCAACGGCGTGCCGCTGTACTTCGCGGTGGAGTTCGAGCTGACCCGGCCGCGCTGGTACTGGTTCGACGAGAAGACCTCGTCGCGACGGCTCGAGCTGCGCCTTTCCTACCACGCGCTGTCGCGCCAGTACCGGCTGTCCACGGGCGTGCTGCAGCAGAATTACCCGACGCTGGACGAGGCGCTGAGGGTGCTGCGGCGGGTGCGAAACTGGACAGTGGTGGATCGCAGCGTCGGCCTCACCGACGCCAACTACGAAGCGGCGGTGCGCATGCGGCTCGACCTCACGCTGCTGCCCAGGCCGTTCCAGCTGAGCGCGCTCACCAGCCGGGAGCTGAACCTGGAGTCGCCGTGGCGGCGCTTTGCCTTCCGTCCGACCCCGGCGATGACGGCGACCCCGCCCGCGCCGGTCGAGGTCCGAGAGCCGAAGGAGGCGGAGCAACGATGAGGCTGCTCGTCATCCTCGGCGCTGCGCTTGCCGGAGTGCTGTTGTTCCTGCTCGCCACCGCGAGCGGCAATACCAGCGTGTTCGCGCGCCACTACCCGCTGCTGCTGGGGCTGAACGCGGCGCTGGCGGGATTGCTGGCCGCGCTCGTCGCTTGGCAGATCGCCGGCCTGTGGCGCAAGGTTCGCGCGCGCGCGTTCGGGTCGCGCCTCACGGTGCGGCTGCTGGTGCTGCTCGCCGTGATGGCGGTCGTGCCTGGGGCGCTGGTCTACACCGTGTCTGTCCAGTTCCTCGCCAAGAGCATCGAGTCCTGGTTCGACGTCAAGGTCGATGCGGCGCTCGAGGGCGGCATCAACCTCGGGCAGGCGGCGCTCGACCAGACGCTGGCGGAAATGCACGCGCGGGGGCGCGCCATCGCCGCCGAGCTCGGCGAGCGGCCGGCCGGCCAGCAGGTCGCCCTGCTCGGGCGCCTGCGCGACCAGGCCGGCGTGCAGGAAGCGGTCGTCGTCAGCGCCGGCGGGCGCGTGCTCGCCAGCTCGAGCGTGGACGTGACGCGGCTGGTGCCCGAGCTGCCCAGCCAGCAGGAGCTGCGCCAGGCGCGCAGCGCGCGCGGCTACACGGCAATCGACGCTGCCGCGGGAAAGCCGCTCGCGCTGCGGGTGATCGTGCCGGTGGCGAGCCTCAGCCTGGCCGAGGAAGCGCGCTACCTGCAGCTGCGCCAGACGGTGCCCGAGCAGTTCGGCAAGAGCGCGGAGGCGGTCGAGGCGGCCTACCGCGACTACAGGGAGCTCGCGCTGTCGCGCCAGGGGCTGAAGCGGATTTACATCGTCACCCTGACCCTGGCCCTGTCGATGGCGCTGCTGGTGGCGATCGCGCTCGCGGTCCTGCTCGCCAATCGGTTGTCCGAGCCGCTCGCCAACCTGGCCGAGGCGACGCAGGCGGTGGCGCGAGGGGACTTCAGCCGCCAGGCGCCGGTCACAAGCAGCGACGAGCTGGGCGTGCTCACCGAGTCCTTCAACTCGATGACCCGCCAGCTCGACGAGGCGCGGCGCGTGGTCGACGCGAACCGCGTGGCGCTGGAAAGCGCGAAGGCGCGCCTGGAGAACATCCTCGCCAACCTTTCGGCCGGCGTGCTGGTGTTCGACAGCAGCCTGGCCCCCTCGATCATCAACCATGGCGCGCGCGCGATCCTGGGCGAGGAGCTCGAAGCGTTCGCCGCCGACATGCGCGAGCAGCTTCGCTCGCACGGCACGCTCGCCTGGCAGCAGGAGATCGAGCTCAAGGGGACCGGCAAGACCCTGCTGGTGCGGGGCACCGCGCTGCAGGAGGATCCGGCAGGCGGCTATGTGCTCGTCTTCGACGACATCACGCAGATGATCCAGGCGCAGCGCGCCACCGCCTGGGCCGAGGTGGCGCGGCGGCTCGCGCACGAGATCAAGAACCCGCTCACGCCGATCCAGCTCTCGGCCGAGCGCCTGGAGATGAAGCTCGCGGGCAAGCTCGCCGCGGACGACGCCGAGGCGCTCGCGCGCGGTACGCGCACCATCGTCAACCAGGTGGCGGCGCTCAAGTCGATGGTGGACGACTTCCGCGACTACGCGCGCCTGCCTGCCCCGGTGCTTGCCGCGCTCGACCTGAACTCGCTGGTGCAGGAGGTGCTCGCCCTGTACGAGACCTCGCGGGTGCCGATTGTCAAGCGGCTGGCGCCGGCGCTGCCGGAAGTGCGCGCCGATTCGGCGCAAATCCGCCAGGTGCTACACAATCTCGTGCAGAACGCGCAGGACGCGCTGGAGCAGCGCAGGAGCGCGGTCGAGCAGCCTTCGATCGTCGTCAGCACCGAGGTGGCGGGCAACAAGGTGCGCATGTCCGTCGCCGACAACGGCGGCGGTTTTCCGGAGGAGATGATGGCTCGGATTTTCGAACCCTATGTCACCACCAAGCCGCGCGGCACCGGCCTCGGGCTGGCGATCGTGAAGAAGATCGTCGACGAGCATCACGGCGAGCTGACGATCGAGAACCGCGTGGCCAAGGGCGCCCTCGTGAGCGTGCTCCTGCCCGCCGCCGCCGCGGCCGGCCTGACCCGCTCGAGCTCCAAGGCGGCGTAGCCCATGGCGCAGATCCTCGTCGTCGACGACGAAATCGGCATTCGCGAGCTGCTGTCGGAGATCCTTGCCGACGAGGGGCACCAGGTGCTGCTCGCCGAGAGCGCGAGCGAGGCGCGCAGCCTGCGCGAGCGGCAGCGGCCGGACCTGGTCCTGCTGGACATCTGGATGCCGGATACCGACGGCATCTCGCTGCTCAAGGAATGGGCGGCGACCGGGCAGCTGGGCATGCCGGTGGTGATGATGTCGGGGCACGGCACCATCGAGACTGCGGTCGAGGCGACGCGCATCGGCGCGCTCGACTACCTGGAAAAGCCGATCGCGCTGCAGCGGCTGCTGGCCACGGTCAAGCGGGCGCTGCGCAACAGCGAGACGGCGCCTTCCGGCGAGCTTTCGCTCGCCACCCTGGGGCGCTCGCCCGCGCTCGTGGAGACGCGCAAGCGCCTGGCGCAGCTGGCGCAGTCGGCGGCGCCGCTGCTGCTGCGCGGCGAGCGCGGCATCCGCCCGGAGCTGTTCGCGCGGCTGCTGGCCGCGGCCGGAGCTCCTTTCGTGGACGGGCCCGGCCTGCTGGAGGAGCCCTCGACCGACACGCTCGCCCGCGCCGGCGGCGGCGTGCTCTTCGTCGGCGATCTCGCGCGCCTCGGCCGCGCCGCGCAGAAGGGCCTCGAGTTCCTCCTCGCTCGCGCCGACAAGCACAAGGCGCGCGTGGTCTCGTTCTCCGCGCTGGACTCCCGCGCCCTGATCGAGCGGCACGATTTCGACTCGGGCACGCTGGGGCGCCTCTCGGAACTGGTCCTGAAGCTGCCCGCGGTACGGGAATTCGCCGAGGACGTGCCGGACCTGGCCGCGCTCATGCTCGTGCAGCTGGTCGAAGCGCGCGCCTGCCCGCCGCGGCGCCTCACGGTGGCCGCGCAAAACGCGCTTCGGCATCACAGCTGGCCCGGGAATCTCGCCGAGCTGGAGGGCGTGGTGAAGAACCTCGCGCTGGGCGCGCTGGAGGAGGAAATCGGCCTGGAGGACGTCGAGCGGGTCCTCGCGGCGCAGTCGGGCGCCACGGTTCCGCCCGAGATCGCGCTCGACCGGCCGTACCGCGAGGCACGCGAAGCCTTCGAGCGGCTGTACTTCGAGCACCTGCTTGCGCGCGAGCACGGCAGCATGTCCAAGGTCGCCGAGCGCTCGGGCCTCGAGCGCACGCACCTCTACCGGAAACTGAAAGCGCTCGGCCTGCCGGTCGGCAGGCGAGAGGAGAACTAAGCTACTTTTTCTTCTTTGCGCGGTGCGGGCGGGTCTTGCCGTAGCTGCCCTTGTAGATCTTGCCGCGCCTGGTCCGCTTGTCGCCTTTGCCCATGGCTTTCCCGCCTAGGTTGTCGTGCCGGCGATTATATCGCCCGGCTCGTAGGCGAGGTACGGCGCGAGCCAGCGCTCGGCCTCGCCCACCGCAATCTGCTTGCGCCGCGCGTAATCCTCGACCTGGTCGCGGCCGATCTTGCCGACGGCGAAATACGCGGCATCGGGGTGCGAGAGGTAGAAGCCGGCCACCGCCGACGCCGGCAGCATCGCGCAGGACTCCGTGAGCGTGATTCCGGCGTTGCGCCCGGCCTGCAGCAGCTCGAACAGCGCGCGCTTTTCGGTGTGGTCCGGGCATGCCGGGTACCCGGGGGCCGGGCGGATGCCCCGGTAGCGCTCCGCGATCAGTTCCTCGCTGCGCAACCGCTCCTCCGGCGCGTAGCCCCAGAACTCGAGCCGCACGCGCTCGTGCAGGCGCTCGGCGAATGCCTCGGCGAGCCGGTCGGCGAGGACCTTCAGCATGATGGCGCTGTAGTCGTCGTGCTGCCGCTCGAACTGCCGCAGCTTTTCCTCCAGTCCGCCCACCGCCACGGCGAAGGCGCCGATCCAGTCCGCGACTGCCGCCGCTTTCGGCGCGACGTAGTCCGCCAGGCACTGGTTGGCGCGGCCCGAGGGCTTGCGGTTCTGCTGGCGCAGATTGTGCCAGGTCATGGCGACCGAAGACCGGTGTTCGTCCGCGTAGATCTCGATGTCGTCGCCATTCACCTGCGCCGCCGGGAAGAGCCCGCAGACGCCGTTTGCCTGCACCCATTTCTCCGCGCCGATGGTCTTCAGCATCGCGATCGCTTCGGCGTGGAGCTTGCGCGCTGCGTCGCCCACGACCGGGTCGTCGAGAATTTTCGGGTAGGGGCCGGACAACTCCCATGCCTGGAAGAACGGCGTCCAGTCGATATACGCGAACAGCTCCTCGAGCGGATAGTCGCGCAGAACAGTAATGCCGGGGTTGCGCGGCGCCGGGGGTTGGTACGCCGACCAGTCGATGGCGTGGCCCAGGCGCCGCGCCTCGGCAACCGGCAGCAGCGGCCCCGGCCCCTTCTTGTCGCGATGCTGCGCGCGGATCTTCTCGTAGTCGGCGCGCACGCCCTCGACATAGGAGTCGCGCGTCTCCGTGGAGAGGACGCCCTGCATCACGCCCACCGAGCGCGATGCGTCAGGGACGTAGACCACCGGGCCGGAGTAGGCGGGCGCGATCTTCACCGCGGTGTGCGCGCGCGAGGTCGTCGCCCCGCCGATGAGCAGCGGCATCGTGAATCCTTCGCGCTCCATTTCCTTGGCTACGTGCGCCATCTCCTCGAGTGACGGCGTGATCAGCCCGGAGAGGCCGATCGCATCGGCGTTCTCGCGCCGCGCGGTCTCGAGGATGGTCTTGGCCGGCACCATCACGCCGAGGTTGACCACGTCGTAGTTGTTGCATTGCAGGACCACCGCGACGATGTTCTTGCCGATGTCGTGCACGTCGCCCTTCACTGTGGCGATGACCAGCTTGCCCTTGGGCCTCCCGGCGTCTCCCGAGCGCTGCTTCTCGGCCTCGATGTAGGGCAGCAGATAGGCGACCGCCTGCTTCATGACGCGCGCCGACTTCACCACCTGCGGCAGGAACATCTTGCCCGCGCCGAACAGGTCGCCGACGACGTTCATGCCGTCCATCAGCGGGCCTTCGATGACCTCGATCGGCCTGGCGAAATTGCGCCGGGCCTCCTCGGTGTCGGCGACGATGTGGCTGGTGATGCCGTTGACGAGCGCATGGCTGAGGCGCTCGCCGACGCTGCCGCGGCGCCAGGCGTCGTCCTCCCTCGCCGCCCGCGCGCCGCCCTTCACGCTCGCCGCGTGATCGAGCAGGCGCTCGGTGGCGTCCGCCCGCCGGTTGAGGATCACGTCCTCGACGCGCTCGCGCAGCACCGGATCGATCTTCTCGTAGACACCCAGCTGCCCCGCATTGACGATGCCCATCGTCATGCCGGCCCGCACCGCGTGGTAGAGGAACGCGGTGTGCATCGCCTCGCGCACCGCATCGTTGCCGCGGAATGCGAACGACAGGTTCGATACGCCGCCGGAGACAGCAGCGCCGGGCAGGTTCGCGCGGATCCATTTCACCGCCTCGATGAAGTCGAGGCCGTAGCGCGCGTGCTCCTCCAGCCCGGTGGCGACCGCGAAGATGTTCGGGTCGAAGATGATGTCCTCGGGCGCGAGGCCGGCCTTCTGCGTGAGCAGCTCGTAGGCACGCCGGCACACCGCGATGCGCCTCTCGAGCGTGTCGGCCTGCCCCTGCTCGTCGAAGGCCATGACCACGACGGCTGCGCCGTACTTGCGCACCAGGCGCGCCTGGCGCAGGAACTCCGCCTCGCCCTCCTTCAGGCTGATGGAATTGACGATGCCCTTGCCCTGCAGGCATTTCAAGCCCGCCTCGATCACGCTCCAGCGCGAGGAATCGACCATCACCGGCACGCGCGCGATGTCCGGCTCGGAAGCCGCGAGGCTGAGGAATGTCACCATCGCCTTTTCCGAGTCGAGCATCCCCTCGTCCATGTTGACGTCGATGACCTGCGCGCCGTTCTCGACCTGCTGGCGCGCGACCGAGAGCGCTTCGGCGTAGTTGCCGGCGAGGACAAGGCGCGCGAAGGCCTTGGAGCCCGTGACGTTGGTGCGCTCGCCGACGTTGACGAAGAGAGAGCCCTCGCCGACGTTGAACGGCTCGAGGCCCGAGAGCCGCAGCGCCGACGGGCGTTCAGGGTTTTTTCTTGGAGAAACCCCTTTCACTGCCTGCGCGATGGCGTGAATATGCTCGGGCGTGGTGCCGCAACAGCCGCCGGCGAGATTCAGGAACCCGGCGCGCGCCCAGGCGCCCATCTCCTTCGCCATGTTCTCGGGCGTGTCGTCGTATTCGCCGAAGGCGTTCGGCAGGCCCGCGTTCGGGTAGCAGGAGACCGCCGCTTCGGCAATGCCCGAGAGTTCCTCGACGTGCTGGCGGAGTTCCTTGGCCCCCAGCGCGCAATTCAGGCCCACCGCCAGGGGCGCCGCGTGGCGGACCGAGTTGTAGAATGCCTCGGCGGTCTGGCCCGAGAGCGTGCGCCCGGAGGCGTCGGTGATGGTCCCCGACACGATCAGTGGCAGGCGCGCGCCGCGTTTCTCGAACTCGGTTTCGATCGCGAACAGTGCTGCCTTGGCGTTCAGCGTGTCGAAGATCGTCTCGACGAGCAGCAGGTCGGCGCCGCCGTCCATCAGGCCGCGCACCGCGTCGCCGTAGGCCGCGACCAGGGCGTCGAAGCTGATGTTGCGAAAGCCCGGATCGTTGACGTCGGGCGATATCGAGGCGGTCCGCGTCGTCGGCCCGATGGCGCCGGCGACGAAGCGGGGCCGCGAGCGGTCTCGCGCCTGCCACTCGTCGGTCGCGTCGCGCGCGAGCCTGGCCGCCGCGAGATTGAGCTCGTAGGCGAGCTCTTCCATGCCGTAGTCGGCCAGCGAGACAGCGGTCGAGTTGAAGGTATTGGTCTCGACGATGTCGACGCCCGCCTCGAGGTAGTCCAGATGCAGGCGGCGCACCAGTTCCGGTTGCGTCAGCACGAGCAGGTCGTTGTTGCCGCGCAGCTCGCGCCCCCAGCCGCGGAAGCGCTCGCCACGGAACTGCTCCTCGGTGAGCCGATGCTTCTGGATCATCGTGCCCATGGCGCCGTCGAGGACCAGGATCCGGTCCTCGAGAAGCTGCTTGAGCAACGACGTGCGATCGTCCATACGTTCCTGAAAACAAAACGCCCGTTCAGCTTTCGCAGAAACGGGCGTTTGCCTTCGTCTCTTTAGCAGCTTTTGTTTTTCCCCGGATTCTCCGGTTCGGCGCCCGCAAGCTGAACTTCAAATCGGCGCGGGTATCATTCTACCATCAGTGATGGAAGGCGCTGGTTGAAGCCAATACATGGAGGTTATCCGATGAGACGATTCTATTTTCCGCCAGGCTATGTGAACTTCATCATCCTCGCGCCACTCCTTCTCAAGGGGACGGGCGGCAAGCCCATGACCGCAGCCGAAATCATGCAGCAGTTTCAGGGCAATACTGTGGTGGTCGAGCTTCCCGAAGGGAAGGCCTATGACTACATCCGCGCGGATGGGGTGCACTTCGGCCTGCATCCCCAGCAAGGGAATATTCGCGGGTCCTGGCAGGTCGGCAGCGACGGCAAGACCTGTGTGACCTGGACATATCCCAGCGGGTCGGCCACCAATTGCGGGATGATCGAGAACATGGGCAAGGGCAGCTATCGGTGGGGCGACAGGACGCTGAAGGTCGAGCCGGGCGACGCAAAAAAACTCAGCCGCTAGTGCATTTGCGGCTTTTTCAGGAAGTCGTTGCGGTCGGCAGAGCGGATGCGCGCGACATGCGATGTGCCGCGGCGAGATAGCGTGAGAGGAATTTCCGTGCCGGCGGGCCCGAGGCTCCAGACCTTGCGGAAGAAGGGCGCGAGCGCACTCACGCGCTCGCCGGCGACTTCGAGGATCAGATCGCCCAGCTGCGCGCCAGCGCGCTCGGCCGGTCCGCCCGGGGCGAGACCGCCGACGACCACTCGGCCTTCCATCTCGGCGGCGTAGAGACCGAGCCAGGCGCGCGGCGGTCGCGCCGGGCGCCCGCTTGCGAGCATGTCGGCGAGGATCGGCTCCAGCAGGTCGATCGGCACGAACATGTTGCCATCCACCGTCTTGTCGCCGACGGCCTCCTGCACGAGGAGCGAGCCGATGCCGAGCAACTTGCCATCTTCGCCGACGAGCGCCGCGCCGCCCCATTGCGGGTGTGCGGGTGCCGTGAAGATCGCTTCATCGAGCACGTACTCCCAATAGCCGGCGAACTCGCGCTTGGAGACCACCCGGGCCTTGAGCGAATGCGCGCGCCCGCCGTTGCCGATCACCAGCACCGGGCTCTCGGCCTTCACCGCGGCAGCGGAGCCGCGCGCGAGCGGCCGCACGCCCAGCTTGCCCAGCGGCAGCACCAGGCCGAACCCGGAGCCCTGATCGTAGGCGAGCGCGTGTCCCTGCACCACGGTGCCGCGGTTGGTGGTGACCCAGATCGCCTCGGCCTCGGTGATGAGGTAGCCGATCGTCAGAATGAGGCCGTCGTCGCGGATGACCACGCCGTTGCCGGCGCGCTCGGTGCCGAGGATGGGCGCGGTGAAGGCGTCCTGCGGGATCTCGGTTCGCAACAGCACCGCCGCGTCGAGCGCCGAGTCGAGGTCGAACGCAGTCTCGTCCGCACTCGGCTGCAGCGCGTCGGGGAATGCCCAGTTGCCGGTGCCGGCCATGCTCAATTGTCCTCGAAAGGCAGCCCTACGTAGTTCTCGGCGAGCATCGTCGCAGCCGCCCGTGAGCCGGTCACGTACTGCAACTGCGAAAGCTGCAGGCGATGGTGGAACGGCGTTTCGTCGTGGAAGCGGTGCAGCATCGAGGTCATCCACCAGGAGAAGTGCTCGGCCCGCCAGACCCGGCGCAGCGCGGTCGCCGAGTAGCGCTCGAGCAGGTCGCTGCGGCCGCTGGTGTAGAAGGCATCCAGCGCCTGTGCCAGCACGCGTACATCGGCGACCGCAAGATTGAGACCCTTGGCGCCGGTCGGCGGCACGATGTGGGCCGCGTCGCCCGCAAGGAAGAGGCGCCCGTACTGCATCGGCTCGACCACGAAGCTGCGCATCGCGATCACACCCTTCTGGAAGATCCGGCCTTCGGCGAGCCGGAATCCATCGCCGCCCGCGAGTCGCGCATGCAACTCTGCCCAGATGCGCGCATCGGGCCAATCGGCGGGCTCATCCTCCGGGTCGCACTGCAGGTAGAGCCGCTGGATCTGCGGCGAGCGGGTGCTCACGAGCGCGAAGCCGCGCTCGTGGTAGGCGTAGATCAATTCCTCGGTCGCGGGCGGCGCTTCCACCAGGATGCCGAACCAGCCGAACGGGTAGATGCGCGTGAATTCCTTGCGCGCGCGCGAGGGGATGGAAGGGCGCGAGACGCCGTGGAAGCCGTCGCAGCCCGCGACGTAGTCGCAGGCGATCTCGCGCAACACGCCGCCCGCTTCGTGAAATCGCAGCTTGGGCTGCGCAGTGTCGAGGTCGAGGATGCTGACGTCCCTGACGCCGAACAGGATCTCGCCGCCGCGGTCGATGCGCGCCTTGACCAGGTCGCGGATCACTTCGTGCTGCGCATAGACCATGATCGAGCGCCCGCCGGTGAGCTCGCGCAGGGGGATGCGGTGGCTGCGGCCGCCGAAGCGCAGGATCACGCCCTCGTGCGGCATGCCCTCGCGGCGCATGCGCTCGCCGACGCTGGACTCTTCCAGCAGGTCCACTGTGCCCTGCTCCAGCACGCCGGCGCGCAGCGTGGCCTCGATTTCCTCGCGGCTGCGCGACTCCAGCACCACCGAGTCGATGCCGCGCAGGCCGAGCAGGTGCGCGAGCAGCAGCCCCGCCGGCCCGGCACCGATGATCCCGACTTGCGTGCGCATGCGGCTGATATTATCCGGCGCCATGAGGTTAACTGCGGCCGATGAGGGTTTTCACTCGGTGGTGGCGGTGTTTCCCGTGCAACTGCAATGGGGCGATTGCGACCCCGCCGGCATCATTTTCTACCCGACCTATTTTCGCTGGTTCGACAGCGCGACCTGGCACATGTTCGCCGAGGCCGGCTACCATGCCAAGCGCATGCGCGCCGAGCACCGGGCGATGCCGCTGGTCGCGGCCGGCTGCGAGTTCCGGCATCCCGCCGAGCAGCAGGACCGCGCCGAGGTTCGCTCGCGCATCCTGCGCTGGGGCGGGAAGTCGTTTACCGTAGGCCACCAGGTGGTGCGCGAAGATGGCACGGTGCTCGCCGAGGGCTCCGAGACGCGCGTCTGGGGCCGCTACGCGAGCGGGCCCGGCTCGCCGCTGAAGGGCGAGCCGATCGACGAAGGGCTGAAGTCGCTGTTCCGGGCGAAGTAGACGCAACCAAGGAGACAGACCATGAACGACATCGCGCTCCCCCAGGCCGGCTGGCTGGCGGCCGCCGAAGCGCTGCAATCCGAGACCGTGGCGCTGCGGCGCGCGATTCACGCCGAGCCCGAGCTCGGCCTGCAGACGCCGAAGACGATGGCGAAGGTGCGGGCCGCGCTGGCGGACCTGCCTCTGGAGTGGAAGCAGGGAAAATCCACGACCGGCGCGATCGCCGTGCTGCGCGGCGCGCGGCCCGGCCGCACCGTGCTCCTGCGCGGCGACATGGACGCGCTGCCGATGCCCGAGGACACCGACTTGCCGTTCCGCTCGAAGGTTTCCGGAACCATGCACGCCTGCGGCCACGACACGCACACCGCGATGCTTGCGTCCGCCGCCCGCTTGCTGTGCGCGCGCCGCGATACGCTCGCGGGCACGGTGCTGTTCATGTTCCAGCCTGGCGAAGAGGGGCACCACGGCGCGAAGTTCATGATCGACGACGGCTTGCTCTCCGATCCCGCGCCCGACGCGGCATTCGCGCTGCACATCATGCCGAACGCTCCCGCCGGCACCTTCGGCAGCAAAGCCGGCCCGCTGCTCGCCTCGGCCGACACGCTGTCGGTGACCGTTCGCGGCAAGGGCGGGCACGCGTCCATGCCGCACCATGCGATTGATCCGGTCCCGGTCGCCTGCGAGATCGTTTCCGCCATCCAGGTGTTCATCACTCGCCGCATCGACATCTTCGACCCGGTGGTGGTGACCGTCGCCAAGATCGACGGCGGCTCGACCAACAACGTGATCCCCGAGAGCGCGAACCTGCTCGGCACGATCCGCGCGCTGTCCGACGAATCGCGCGCCGCAATCCACGAGGGCATCGAGCGCGTGGCGCAGAACGTGGCGCGCGCGCACGAGTGCGAGGCCGAGGTGGCGATCAAGAAGGGCTTTCCGGTCACCGTCTGCGACGCGCGCGCGGTGCGCGTCGCCGAGCGCGCGATCGGCGGCCTGTTCGGCGAGGGCGCCTGGCTGGCGATGGACTCGCCGATCATGGGCGCCGAGGATTTTTCCTACGTCCTGCAGCGCGTTCCGGGCGCGATGATGTTCCTGGGCGTGTGCCCGGAAGGGCAGATGTGGAAGAGCGCCTGCCCCTGCCACTCCAACCGGATGGTGCTCAACGAAGCGATGCTCGCGCGTGGCGTGGCCGCGCACTGCGCGATCGCCGAGAGGTTCCTCGCGAGCGGCTTCGACGGCTGATCCGGGAGCAGCCCGGCGGGCCGCCAGCGCATGAGCTCCACCGTCTTCGATTCGGCCCTGTACCGCGACATGTTCGGCACGGCCGAGATGCGCGCCATCTTCTCGGACGCCGGGTTCCTCGAGCGCTGCCTTGAGGTCGAGGCCGCGCTCGCGCGCGCGCAGGCGGGCTTGGGCCTGATCCCTGCAGCCGCCGCTGCCGAGATCAGCGCGAAAGCGAAGCCGGGCATCCTCGACGTCGAGCGACTGAAGCGCGAGACGGAGATCGTCGGCTATCCCATCCTGCCACTGGTGCGCCTGCTATCCGCGGCCTGCGCCGGGGATGCCGGCAAGTACGTGCACTGGGGCGCGACCACGCAGGACATCATGGACAGCGCGCTCGTCCTGCAGCTGCGCTCCGCGCTCGAGCTTGCCGAAGCAGACCTGGCCGACGTCTCGGCCTCGCTCGCCGCGCTCGCGCGCCGCTACCGCGATACGCCGATGGCGGGCCGCACCCACCTGCAGCAGGCGCTGCCGATCACCTTCGGCTTCAAGGCGGCGGTCTGGCGCGCGCCCATCGAGCGCCATCGCGAGCGGCTCGCGCAACTGCGGCCCCGCGTTCTGGTCGGGCAGTTTGGCGGTGCCGCGGGCACACTTGCGTCCCTCGGCGAGCAAGGCCTCGCCGTGCGCGGCGCGCTGATGCGCGCGCTCGGCCTCGCCGAGCCGGACATCACCTGGCATGTGGCGCGCGACGGCCCGGCCGAGGCGGTGCTCTTCGCCGGGCTGGTGACGGCGTCGCTGGCCAAGATCGCGACCGACGTGATGCTGATGATGGCAACGGAGCTCGGCGAAGCGTTCGAGCCCTTCGAGCACGGCCGCGGCGGCAGCAGCACCATGCCGCAGAAGCGCAACCCGATCTCCTCGGAGCTGATCGTCGCTTGCGCGAAGCTGGTGCGCCAGCACGGCTCGCTCATGCTCGATGCCATGGTGCAGGACTTCGAGCGCGCGACCGGTCCCTGGCACGCCGAATGGATTGCGCTGCCCGAGAGCTTCCTCGCACTTGCGGGCGCGCTGCGCCAGGCGAAGCTGATGCTCGCAGGGCTCACTGTCGATACCGCGCGCATGGCGCGCAACCTCGGCATGACCTCGGGGCTGATTGTCGCGGAGGCGGTGATGATGGGTCTGGCGCCCAAGCTCGGCCGGCAGGTCGCTCACGACGTGGTCTACGACGCCTGCCGCGCGGCGGCCGAAAGCAATGCTTCGCTGCTCGACCTGCTGGCGGAGAGCCCCAGGGTGAGCCCGCATTTCACGCGGCCCGAGCTCGAGCGCCTGCTCGATCCGCGCAACTACCTTGGCAGTGCCGGCGCGATGGTCGACCGCGCGCTTGGCACCTCGTAGAACTTGAGTGGGCGGGAGATGGAACGGGCGCCGCGAGCCCAGGCGCCACGGCGACGGCCTGGTCGAGGCTAGCCGGCGCTCCCCCCTTGGCGCGGCAGGATGCCGCGTGCCTCGCCGATCGCCCAGATCTTGCGCGCGGCGTCCGCTGCGATGCGCATGACGGCGTTCTCGTCCATGGTCAGCAGCTTGCCGTCGCGCACGACCGGCCTGCCGTGGATCATGCTGAACGCCAGGTCGCCCGCGTTGCCCTTCCAGACCAGGTTCTTCACGGGATCCCACACTGGCTGCAGGTGCGGCTTGTGCAGGTCGAAGACGAGCAGGTCGGCTTTCGCGCCCGCCTCCAGGCGGCCGAGGTCCGGCCTGCCCAGGGCCTGGCCGCCGACCAGCGTGGCCGCGCGCACGAGTTCATGCGCCGTGCCGGCATGCGCCTTGCCCGCATGCTGCTTGGAGAGCAGGCCCGTCACGCGCAGCTCGCCGATCATGTCCATGCCGTGCGAGTCGGTGCCGATGCCCGCGCTGACTCCCGCGGCGGCGAAGCGGCCATAGGGAAAGCTCACGCCCTCGCGCGCGAAGCTGAACGCGCAGTTGGCGACATGCGTACCGGTGGCGGCGAGGAGCTTCAGCTCCTCGTCGCTCGCGCAGCCGGCATGCGCGAGCACGACGCGCTCGCCGAGCAGGCCGTTGGCCCGTGCGTACTCGCCCACCCCCATGCCGTAGCGCTCGCGCAGCAGCTTCAGCTCCTGCGGTGTCTGCGCGAAATGCGTGGTCACCCGGCAGCCCAGGTCGTCGGCCGCCTTGCGGCACTCGCGCAGGAGCTCGGGCAGGCAGGTGTCCGTGGCGTGTGGGCCGATGGCGACCTGCGCGAGCCCTTCGCTGCCCTCGTCGCGTGCCTTGAAGAGCGCGACCGACTTCGCGAGCTGCGCCAGGCCGTCGTTCGCGAAGTCCCAGACCGGGTAGCCGTCTGCGGCGAGCCGCGCGTTCGAGGCCGACATGATGAAGGGCGCGCCGACGGTGCGCAGGCCGACATCCCGCGCGACGTCGAAGAACACCTCCTGCCCGTGGTGCCACATGTCCATCAGCGTGGTGGTGCCGCCCTTCAGGAGGTCGATCATGCCCAGCGCGGTGACCGCGCGCAGTTCCTCCGCAGTGAGTTCCTTCGCCGCCGCCGCGGTGAGCGGCAGCAGCACGTTGTAGACGAGCTTGGGCACGTAGGGCTCCATGTCCAGGTCGTCCGGGATGCCGCGGAACAGGCCGCCGCGGATGCAGTGGGCATGCAGGTTGACGAAACCCGGCATCACGAGGCCACTCTCGTAGCGCACGAGCGGCGTGCCCGGCGCCGGCGCGTCGCGCGTGACGGCCTCGATCCTCGAGCCCTGCACGTAGACGAAGTGATCGCGCAGGAGGGTCTGCCTGCCCCCCTCCATGCCGAGCACGTACTTGCCGGCGACGACGTGCGTCGTCACTCCGGGACGATCCCGGCTTCCTTCGTCAGCCTGCGCCAGACCTCGGTCTGCTCCTTCGCGAGCGCGCCCATGGCCTCGGCGGACATCGGGTTGATCTCCATGGTGGTGCGCTCGATCTGCTCGCGCACCTCGGGCTTCTGCAGCGTCGCCATCAGCTCGCGGTTCAGGCGCTCGACGATCTCCCTCGGCATCTTCGCCGGCCCGAACAAGCCCATGAACGCCACCGCCGGGAACGGCGGCATGCCCGCCTCGGCCATCGTCGGCAGTTCGGGCAGCGCCTTGCTGCGGCGCGTGAGTAGGGTCGCCAGCCCGCGCGCCTTGCCGCTGCGCACGTGCTGCGCCAGCGTGCCCGTGATCAGCATCACCTGGATGCGCCCGGCGATCAAGTCGTTCAGGGCCGTGGTCTCGCTCTTGTAGAGGATGACCGGAAGGTCGAATTTCTCGTTCTTGGCGAACATCATGGGAGCGATCGAGCCCACGGCGCTGGAGCTGCCGCCGGTCAACTTGCCGGGGTTGGCGCGGCCATACTCGCCGAGCTCTTTCATGGATTTCACGGGCAGCTCCGGCGGCACTACCCAGAAGAAGCTGTTCGCACCGATGCCGCCGATCGGGGTGTAGTCCACGAGCGGATCGAAGGGCACGTTCTTGCGCAGGAACGGCAGCGCCGAAATCTGCGTCGAGGTGCCGAAGAAGACAGTGTAGCCATCGGGCGGCGCTTTGGTGACGTACTCGCCGGCGACGATGCCGTCGGCGCCCGGCTTGTTCTCGATGATCATCGGCTGGCCGAGCGACTGTGTCATGCTGGCGGCGATGATCCTGGCAATGATGTCGGTCGCCCCGCCGGTGCCGAAGGCAACCACCGCCCGCACCGGCTTGGTCGGGTACTGCGCATGCGCCAGGAGCGGCGCGAAGAGCGTTGCGGCCAGAATTGCCGTGGCGAGGATTCGTCGCTTGATCATCTCTACTCCCTATTGAGTTCCCCGTTTCTGCATCTTATCCCGGCCTAGAAGCGGGGCGGCCAGTGCGCGGCGAACAGGAACGCGATGCAGAGCAGATCGAGCTGACAGCGCCGCCAGCGCGCCCGCGGCCGCATCCATGCCGGACGTGTGCCCGACGCGCGCGAGTCGCTCCAGGTGGCGCGGGTCGCTCGAGGCGAGGAAGCTGTGCAGCGCCTCGTGCCCTTCCCCCCGCGCGGCGCATGCGAGATGCGCGCGGCTGATGCGGTTCGTGTTCGTGCGCGCGAGCGGCAGCGCCCAGCCGGCGATGTGATCCGCCGCGGCGTCGTCTCCGAACGCGCGCAGCGCGATCATCGCGCCGCCGACGAAATCGTCGCCGGCCGGCGTCAGGCCGGGGCCGAGGCCGATCAATGCATCGTCGGGCTCCGCGTCGCCGCGGATCCAATCCAGGAATGCGACGGCGGGTTCTCGAATGAAACGGGGAATTTCAATCTCGGCGGCTTCGAGCCGTGCCGCGCGCGCCGGAGGCGTCCAGGCTCTCGTCGTCGCAATCTCCAGTTCGACAACGGCGCCAACCGGAAGCGCCTCAAATCGCTCCGCGATCGCATTCAGCGGCCCCATGCCGAGACCCGGCCCGCCAAGGCACGCCAACCCGGCCGGCGTTTCCACGTAGCAGCTGCGCTCGAAGCTCGCGAAAACGCGTGCTCGGCCGCCCCGCAGCGCGCCAAGCGCGGCACGGCCGGCCAAGTCAACCCGGAACGACATGCGTGCCGGCCTTCCCAGCGAGCGCGTCGGCGGCCTGGTCGAGGTGCGCGATGATCGCGCGCTTGCCGCGGGCGGCGAGGAACTTGAGCACCGCCCGCACTTTCGGGCCCATGCTGCCCTCGGCGAAGTGGCCTTCCTTGCGGAACCTCTCGAGCTCGCTCGCGGTCACGGATTCGAGCGGCCGCGCTTTCGGCGTGCCGAAGTGGACCGCCACGCGCTCCACCGCCGTCAGGATCAGCAGCGTGTCGTATTCCAGTTGCGCGCCGAGCACCGCTGACGTGAGGTCCTTGTCGACGACCGCGGGCACGCCGCCGTAGGAGCCGTCGGCGCGCAGCACCATCGGGATGCCGCCGCCGCCCGCGGCGATCACGGCGACGCCCTGCTTCGCGAGGCCGGCGATCAGGTCGATGTCGAGGATGCTGCGCGGCGCGGGCGAGGGCACCACGTAGCGCCAGCCGCGCCCCGCGTCCTCGAGCATGTGCCAGCCGTGCGCGCGCTGCATCTCGGCGGCTTCCGCGGCGCTGAAGAACGGACCGATCGGCTTGGTCGGCCTGCGGAACGCCTCGTCGTCGGCGTCCACGACGACGCGCGTCACCAGGCAGGCGACGCGCCGCTCGGACTCCGCGCGCGCGAGCTCGTCCTCCAAGCCCTGCATCAGCAGGTGGCCGATGCCGCCCTGGCTGTGTGCGACGCAGACGTCGAGGCGCATCGGCGGCACGTGCTCGCGTGCGTAGTACTGGCGCAGCAGGATCTTGCCGACCACCGGGCCGTTGCCGTGCGTGATTACGACCTCGGGCGCGGCTTCCACCACCGGGCGCAGTGCGCGCGCGGCGCGCGCCGCGATCTCCTCCTGCTCGGCGGTCGTGCCGCGGATGTTTTCCGGATGCGTGGCGTTACCGCCGATCGCGATGACGAGCCCTGCGCGCATGCTGCGATAATAGCCTCCTCCATGGCTGTCAAGGATCTGCTCGCGGCCGCGCCGCGCGTGGTCAACGTCGGGCTGCGCGGCTTCGCCGACGACCTCGCCGCGCGCGGCATCGCCGTCGCGCACGTCGACTGGCGCCCGCCCGCGCCTGGCCGCCACAAGGTCGCGGATGTGCTCTCTTGGTTGTCCAAATTCGAGAAAGAGATCCAAAAGGCGAACGAAGAGGGCTTGCGCCGCATGCGCGCCGCCGACCCGGTGCTCGTGGACGTGGTGCCGGCGGGCAAGGCGATGCCGGCGCTGAAGGAGCGCGTGCTGCTGCACGCCGGGCCGCCGATCGCCTGGCAGCGCATGTGCGGCCCGATGCAGGGCGCGGTCGCGGGCGCGATCGTCTTCGAGGGCTGGGCGCCGAACCTGAAGGCGGCGGCGAAGCTCGCGGCCGCGGGCAAGGTGGCGCTGCACCCGAACCACCACTTCGGCGCCGTGGGGCCCATGACCGGCATCACCACGCGCTCGATGCCGGTGATGGTCGTGGAGAACCGCGGCACAGGCATCAATGCGGGCAACCGCAGCTACTGCATGATCAACGAGGGCCTCGGCAAGGTGATGCGCTTTGGCGCCAACGACGCCGAGGTGCTCGCGCGCATCGGCTGGCTCGCCAGGGACTTCGGGCCGCTGCTGGGCGCCGCGCTGCGCGCCGCGGGCGGCCTGGAGCTCGCGCCGCTCATCGCGCGCGGCCTCGCCATGGGCGACGAGATGCACCAGCGCAACGTCGCCTGCTCGGCGCTAACGCTGCGCGCGCTCGCGCCGCACATGGCGCGCGAGGCGCCGGGGGCCGAGACGCTGGCGCGCGCGCTCGCCTTCATCGCCGGCAACGAGCAGTTCTTCCTCAACGTCGGCATGGCGATGGGCAAGGCGATCATGGATCCGGTGCGCGACATCGCGGCCTGCAGCCTGGTAGCCGCGATGTGCCGCAACGGCACCGACTTCGGCGTGCGGCTCTCGGGCACGGGCGACGCGTGGTTCACCGCGCCCGTGGAGATGCCGCAGGGGCTCTACTTCCCGGGCTACGCCGAGAAGGACGCCAACCCCGACATGGGTGACTCGGCGATCATGGAGACCGTCGGGCTCGGCGCCTTCGCGATGGCCGCCGCGCCCGCGGTGATGGGCTTCGTAGGCGCGGGGCGCGCGAGCGATGCGCTCGCCTTCACGCGCGCGATGGGCGAGCTGACCGTCGGGACGAACCCCAGGTGGAAGATTCCGCAGCTTGACGGGCAGGGCGTGCCTGCGGGCATCGACGTGCGCAAGGTCGCGGCGAGCGGCACGCAGCCGGCGATCAACACCGGCATCGCGCACCGCAAGCCCGGCGTCGGGCAGGTTGGCGCTGGCGTGGCGCGCGCCCCGCTCGCGTGCTTCGACCAGGCGCTGGAAGCTTTCGCGAAGAGCCTCGGATTTCGTTGATGAGGGTTCTGAACAAGGTCAGGAAGGGCTTTTACGCGGACTCCGTGGCGCTCATGCGCGTCGCGCGCGCGATCAGCAGGAACGGCGTCGAGGCCTCGCTCATGATCGGCACGCCGTCGAACAAGGCGCTGCTGAAGGAGTCGGGCCTGCTGACGCGCGAAGGCGCAACCGCGCGGCCCGACGACCTGATCATCGCAGTGAAGGGAAAAAAGCCTGAAGAAGCCCTGGGATTGGCGGAAACGTTCCTGCTGTCGGGAACGAAGAGCGGCGAACGTGAAATTCCGGTAACCCTTGCCGATGCCAATCTTGCTCTCATCTCCGTTCCCGGCGCGTTTGCGGCGGAGGAGGCGCGCAAGGCGCTGGAGCGCGGGCTCCACGTCATGATGTTCTCGGACAACGTGCCGCTTGAGGACGAGGTCGCGCTGAAGGACCTCGCGCTGAAGAAAGGGCTGCTGCTGATGGGGCCGGACTGCGGCACGGCGCTGATCGCCGGCGCGCCGCTCGCCTTCGCCAACGCGGTGCCGCGCGGCGACATGGGCATCGTCTCGGCCTCCGGCACCGGTCTGCAGGAGGTCTCCTGCCTGCTCGCGCGCGCGGGCAAGGGCGTGTCGCACGGCATAGGCGTGGGCGGTCGGGACCTGTCCGAGGAGGTCGCCGGCCGCATGACGCTTGCGGCGCTGGACCTGCTAGAGAGGGATCCGGCGACCAGGCGCATCATCGTCATCTCCAAGCCGCCCGCTGCGTCGGTGGCGGCCAGGATCCGCAAGAGGGTGCGCGGACTGAGGAAGCCGGTGACCTTGTGCCTGCTGGGCGCAAAGGGTTCCGCGGTGCGCACGCTGGAAGCCGCCGCCGGGTTCCGGCCGAAGAAGCAGTTCAAGCTGAAAGCGAAGGGCGCGATCCGCGGGCTGTTCTGCGGCGGCACGCTGTGCACCGAGGCGCAGATCGTCCTCGCCGATGCGGGCCTGCCCGCGAGCGCGTACCGGCTGACCGACCTGGGCGAAGACGAGTACACCCGGGGCCGGCCGCACCCGATGATCGAGCCCGAGCTGCGCAACGAGCACATCGTCAAGGCGCTCAAGGACCCGAAGGTTGGAGTCCTGCTGCTGGACGTTGTTATCGGCTACGGCGCGCACGCGGACCCGGCCGGCCTGCTGGCGGAGGTGCTGAAGGACGCGAATAAGCCGGTCGTCGCGTCCGTGACGGGCACGGAGGCCGATCCGCAGGTCTATTCGCGGCAGGTCAGGACGCTCGAGAAGGCGGGCGTGATCGTCGCCGAGTCGAACGCGCAGGCGGCGCGCATCGCCGCGCAGGCTATTGCACGCCCAGGTAGGCCTTCTCGAGCGCGCCCTCGGCGGCGATCTGGGCGGCGCTCCCGCTCGAGCTGATCCGGCCCGCCTCGATCACGTAACCGCGGTCGGCGAGCGAGAGCGCAAGACCGGCCATCTGGTCCACGAGCAGCACCGTCACGCGCTCGCCGCGCAGACGGTCGAGCGAGGCGAATAGCCCATCGATCACCTGCGGCGCGAGGCCGAGCGAGGGCTCGTCGAGCAGCAGCAGCCGGGGCCTCGCCATGAGGCCGCGCGCGAGCGCGAGCATCTGCTGCTCGCCGCCCGAGAGCAGGCCCGCGCGCTGGTGCAGGCGCTCGCGCAGGCGCGGGAAGCGCTCAAGCATGTCCTCCACGTCCCTGGCGACCGCCGCTGTATCCTTGCGCAGAGTGGCGCCGAGACGGATGTTGTCCAGCACCGAAAGCTCGGGAAACACCTGCCGGCCTTCGGGCACCAGCACCAGGCCCTGCGCGACCACGCGATGCGCGGGCAGATCCTTCAATGAAACTCGCTGCAACGTTATCTGGCCCTCGATGGGGCGATGCAGGCCCGCGAGCGCGCGCATCAGCGTCGACTTGCCCGCGCCGTTGGCGCCGAGCACTGCGACGAGCTCGCCCTCGTTCACGTTCAGGTCGACGCCCTTGAGCACCGGCTCGGCGCCGTAGCCGGCCTCCAGCGTGCGGACCTCGAGCAGGGCTGCGTTTTGTTGTTCTGCAAGACGTCGTTTCTTCAGTCTTGCGTGCGTACTGCCTAAATACGCTTCCCGGACGGCAGGATCCTGCTGTACTTCCTGCGGTGTGCCCTCGGCGATCGGCGTGCCCGCGTCGAGCACCACCACGCGGTCGGAAATGCCCATGACGAGCGCCATGTCGTGCTCCACGAGCAGCACGGCGATGCCCGAGCGCGCGATGCGCCTGAGCAGCGCGGCGAGCGCTTCCTTGTCGGCGCGCGACAGGCCCGCGGCCGGCTCGTCGAGCAGCAGCACTGCGGGACGCGTGGCGAGCGCGCGCGCGACTTCCACAAGGCGCCGGTCCACGTGTGGCAGGTCGGCCGCGCGCGCGTGCAAGTCGCCTTTGTAGCCTACGAACGCGAGCAGGGACTCGGCCGCACTCGCGTCGGGGGCCCCGCGCCTGCCGCGCGAAGGAGAGGCAATCACCAGGTTCTCGAGCACCGTCAGGCTGCCGAACAGCTGCGAGGTCTGGTAGGTGCGCGCGAGCCCCGCGCGCGCCACGCGCCATGCCGGAAGTCCGGCGACCGCCTGCTCGCCGAGCTTCACTTCGCCCGCATCGGGACGGTAGAAGCCGCCAAGCATGTTGAGCACGGTCGTCTTGCCCGCGCCGTTCGGGCCGATGAGGCTCGTCACCTCGGCGGGCTTCGCGGTGAAGCCGACGTTGGTCGCCGCCTTCACGCCGCCGAAGGCGATGGTGAGATTGGAAATGTCGAGGGCTTTGCTCTCGCTGCGCTGTGGAATTTCCCCGGAAGAAGAGGGCGAAACGCCCGTTGCGCGGCGCCGGACCCATTTTTGAACTTCTCCGGCAATTCCTTCGGGCGCGAGCCAGAGCACGGCCAGCATCAGCCCGCCGAAGAACAGCAGCCGGTATTCGGCGAGGCCCGCGAGCGCCTCGGGCAGCAGCACGACGATCGCCGCGCCCACGAGCGGGCCGGTCACGCTGCCCGCGCCGCCGACGATCACCACCAGCACGAACAGGATCGACTGCAGGAAGGCGAACGTCGACGGCGTGACGAAGCCCGAGAGCGGCGCGAACAGCGCGCCGGCGAGGCCGGCGCAGGCGGCCGACAGCGCGAAGGCGAGCGTCTTGATCGCAACCGGGTTGAGGCCCACCGACTCGGCGGCGACCTCCGAGTCCTTCACCGCGCGCATCGCCGCGCCCCAGGAGGAGCGCGCGAGCCGCCAGAACGCGAGCGTGAGCAGCGCGCAGAGCGCGATCGCGAGCAGCGCCACGCCGCGCTCGCCGAACGCCGTGCCGAACGCCTTCACCGTGGGCACGCCCATGATGCCGTTCTGGCCGCCGGTGAGCGCCTTCCACTCGGAGGCGCCGTTCTCGACCACGAAGCCGAAGGCGATCGTCACCATCGCGAGGTAGGGTCCCTTCACGCGCAGCGCGGGCAGCGCGAGCAGCGCGCCGACCGCCGCGGCGAGCGCGACCGCCGCCGGCAGCGCGAGCCAGAAGTCGAGTTGCGCCGCCGTGCTGAGGATTGCCACCGCGTAGGCGCCGATCGCGTAGAAGCCGACGTGGCCGAAGGACACCTGGCCCGTGAGCCCGAGCAGCACGTTCAGGCCGATGCCGGCGATCGCGGTGAGCGCCAGCGTCGCCATGATGAACACGTAATAGCTGTTGGCGAAACAGGTGAACAGAAATGCCGATAGAAAGACCAGGAGCAATGCCAGGGGCGGGAGAAATCTCATACCTTCTTCACCTCGGCCCGGCCGAACAGGCCGTTGGGCATCAGCGCGAGCGCGACGATCACCAGGGCGAAGGTGAGGATCTGCGTGTAGGTCGAGCCGAGCAGTGCGGTGATGAGCGCCTCGACGACGCCGAACAGGATGCCCGCGAGCATCACGCCCCAGGCGCTGCCGATGCCGCCGAGGATCGCCACCGCGAACGCCTTCAGGCCGAACACCGTGCCCATGTCGGCATTGACGTTGAACAGCGGCGCGATCAGAATGCCCGCCGCGCCCGCGAGCAGCGCCGAGAGCGCGAACGCGGCGGAGATCGCCGCCGGCACGTTGATGCCCATGAGCCGCGCCGCGTCCGGATTCTGCACCACGGCGAGCATGGCCTTTCCGGTACGCGTCCTGTTGGCGAAAAAGCTGAGGAGGAACGCAAAGGCGATCCCCGCCACGGGAATGAACATCTGGATGAAGGAAACATGGAGGCCCGCGACGTCCATGCCGCCCGTCGTCCACTGGAAGCCGCGCGGCTCCTTGCCGAAGGTGAACAGCACGGTGTTGTCGGCGACGATGCCGAGCGCGACCGTGGCCATGAGCCAGGCGTTCGAGCCGCGCTTTACGAACGGGCGGACAGCGAGCCGTTCGACCAGAAAGCCGTACGCCGCGCAGAACAACAATGCAAGGAGAAATGAAACGGCAAGCGGCAAACCCAGCTTGTTGGCGAAGGCGTAGGCGAACACCGCGCCCAGCATCATCGAGCTGCCCTGCGCGAAGTTCACCGTTGCCGACACCGCGTACGTGATGTGGAAGCCCAGGGCGAGCAGCCCGTACATGCTGCCCAGGCCCAGGCCCGTGATGAGTGCGGTGACGACGAGCATGAAAGTGAAGGAGTAGAAACGACGACGGCCGCGGATGCGGCCGTCGGGACGCGATTGAGCCGGGACTACTTCTTCATCCCCACCGGCAGGATCTCGTGGTTGATGAACTGCGTCCAGACGTAGTCGTTCTCGTTGATCGCGTCGTGGTTGGCCGGCGTGAAGGGCTGCTGGTAGGTCTTGATCAGGCCCTCGTAGGTGCCGATCTTGTAGTAGCCCTCGCGGATCTTCGCGCCCTCGGTCGAGCCGGCGTTCTTGATCGCGAGCGCGGTGAGCATCATCGCGTCGTAGGCATTCGCCACGCCGACGGCCGGCGTCACGTCACCCGGGCCCTTCACGTCCGGGTATTTGGCCATCAGAGCCTTGAGCACCTTCTGCCCGACCGGGCGCTGGTTGCCGAAGAAGCTGTAGGTCTGCACGAAGTGCACGTTCGGCGCCGAGGGGCCGGCCAGCTCGGTGAAACGGCCGCCCGCCGGGCCCCAGTGCGAGACGATCGGCGGCTTCCAGCCCATGCGGTCGAGGGACTTGACCACCTGCGCCGAGGGGCCAACGTTGCCCACCAGGAACAGCGAGTCCGCGCCCGCGTTCTTCAGGCGCGTGAGTTGCGGCACCACGTCGACGTCGTTGCCCTCGAACTTCTCGATGCCTGCGGGCGTCACGTTCTTCGCGGCCATCGCCGCCTTGAGGCCCTTCTCGTTCGACTCGCCCCAGGGGTTGTTGACGAGGATCAGGCCGGGCCTCTTGGCGTTGAAGGTCTTCTGCGCGTACTGCAGCATCGCGCGGTCGACGATCTCGTCCACGGCGGAGACGCGGAACACGAAGTTCGGGTTGGCGCCGTTCTGCGTGATCGGCGTGCCCGCAGCCCAGGGGCCCATGAACGGCACTTTGGCCTCGTTCATGATCGGCACGATGGCGATCGACACCGGCGTGTCGAGGCCGCCAAAGAGCACCGCGACTTTCTCCTTGTGCACCAGCTCGCGCGCGGCGATCACGCCCTTGGCGGGCGTTGCCTCGTCGTCGCGGCGCAGCAACTCGAGCTTCCTGCCGAGCACGCCGCCCGAGGCGTTCAGCTCGTCGATGGCGACCTGCAGCCCCCGCGTGATGGCCTCGCCGGCGCGCGCCGACTGGCCCGAGAGCGCGGTGACCAGGCCGATCTTGATGGTGTCCTGCGCCTGCGCGCCGAGGGCGGCGAAGGCAAGGGCGAGGGCGGCAAGGCAACGGAGCTTCATGGGGTTCTCCCGAGGTGAAGGATGAAGTTTAAGAGCAATCGACATGCCAGCACCAGAGCGCGTGCTAATCTCCCCGGCATGGCAGCGAATCCCGCACCCTCCAAGCCGGCCGCGCCGCGGACTCCCGCCGAGATCGTCGAGGAATACCTGCGGCTGCACATGATCCCGGACCCGGACTCGGCGCGCGCCTACTGCGCGCCGGGCCTGGAAATCCGCTTTACCGGCAACCGCTTAATGCGCGACCCGGCCGAAGCCACCGCCTTCAACAAGGCGCGCTACAAGTGGGTGAAGAAGAAGTTCGGCCCGACCCACGTGGTCGAGGGAGGTACGCCCGAGGCGACGACCGTCTATCAGACCGGCACGCTCTACGGCGAGTGGCTGGACGGCACGCCGTTCGAGGGCAACCGCTACGTGGACCGCTACGTCGTCAGCCACGGCAAGATCGTGAAGATGGAAGTCTGGAACGACAGCGCCGAGTGGCTGATGGTGCGCGCGGGGCTGGCCAAGCTCTAGCCGCGCTCCGTCCCGGTGCATCGCGCACTGAAACAGCACGGGAGATACGCGTATTCCGCAATCACGCGGCGCCGGGACTACGACTGGCCGGGCCGCAAGCGCCTCGCGGTCTACCTGGGCTACAACCTCGAGCACTTCGACTTCGGCGCGGGCCTCGGCGCGGCGCTCGGGCCGAGGAGCCCGGAGCCCGACGTGCTCAATTATTCCTGGCGCGACTACGGCAATCGCGTGGGCGCCTGGCGCTGCCTGGCGCTGTTCGACGAGCTCAAGCTACCCGCGGCGGCGATCGTCAACACGGCGCTCTACGACTACGCGCCCGAGCTCATCGAGGCGCACGTGAAGCGCGGCGACGAACTGGTGGCTCACGGTCACAGCAACTCGGAGCGGCAAGGGGAGCTTCCGGAAGCCGATGAGAAGAAGCTTCTGCAGTCATGCAAAGACACGATCAAGGCAAGATCAGGGCAGGATCCCGGCGGCTGGCTGTCGCCGTGGATCTCGGAGAGTCACCTCACGCCCGACCTGCTCGCGGAGACCGGCTACCGCTACACGCTTAACTGGTGCCACGACGACCAGCCGGTGAAATTCGCCACGCGCTCCGGCAAGGCGCTCTGGTCGATCCCGTACCCGCAGGAGCTCAACGATATCCCGATGATTGTCGCGCGGCAGATGGACGGGCGCGACTTCGCCGATATGATCGTCGACAACTTCGACGAGATGCTGCGCCAGAGCGCCGAGCAGCCGCTCGTGATGGGGATCGCGCTGCATCCGTACCTGGTGGGCCAGCCCTACCGGCTGCACCACCTGCGCCGCGCGCTGCAGCACCTGCGGCGCAGGCAGAAGAAGGTCTGGTTCACGACACCCGGCGCGATCTGCTCGTTCGTGCAGAAGTGACTCGAGCGCTTGCTGGATGCCGCGAACTGCCTGGGCAGTGCCGGCGCGATAGTCGACCGCATGCTCGGTTCGACGCTGAAGCCTGGGCTTGAGGCTCGAGGATTCCGAACGGAGCCGATGAGGCCCAGCCCGCGCGTGGCGTTCTGGCTATCGCTGTGCGTGCCGGGCCTCGGCTTCTTCTCCATCACCCTCGCCGGGACGCTCGGGCTGGCGTTCTTCACGCGCCTGCCGCTCGACACCCTCGTCCTCGCCTTCGTCCTCGCCCTGCCTGCATGCCTCGAGTCGCTTCGCTCGGCGGCGGCGCGGCAGGTGCACGGCATGCGCTTCGCTTCCTGCCTGGTCGCCGCCGACATCGCGATGTTCGCTTACGGCATCATTCTCTGGATCGCCGAAGCCGTAACCGGCCTGCGCCAGTACCAGCTGCGCCTGGCCAACGACTACAACGTCGTCACCGCCGCTGCCGGCGTCCTTTACTACGCGCTGCGCGCCGGGTTGGAGGTCCTGATCCAGGTGTTAGGCAAACCCACCGAGTCTCAAATGCCATAGCGCACCTCGCCGGATCGCCCCGGCAGCCTCCCTCAGTCTAGGCCGTTCCCCAGACCTCCTCTGCGGTCTCGATCACCAGGCGCAGCTTGGCGCGCTGCGCCTCCACGGCGATCTTGTTGCCGTGGACGGTGCTGGAAAAGCCGCACTGCGGGCTCAGCGCGAGTTGCTCCAGCGGCACGTATTTCGCTGCCTCGTCGATGCGGCGCTTCAGGTCGTCCTTCTTCTCGAGGGTCCCCAGCTTGGTGGTGACCAGGCCCAGCACCACGATCTTGCCCTTGGGCAGGAAGCGCAGCGGCCTGAAGTCGCCCGAGCGCGCGTCGTCGTACTCGAGGAAGTAGGCGTCCACGTTCATTTCCGATAGCAGCGCTTGCGCTACGGGCTCATAGCCCCCCTGCGCGGCCCAGGTGCTCTGGAAGTTGCCGCGGCACAGGTGCACCGCCAGCGTCATCCCGGCAGGCTTTCTCGCCACCACGCGGTTGATGAACTTCGCGTAGCGATGCGGCAGCTCGTCCGGGTCGTCGCCGCGCGACTTGGCCGCGGCGCGCATCTTGTCGTCGCAGAGGTAGGCGAGGTTGGTGTCGTCCATCTGCACGTAGCGGCAGCCCGCCTTCGCCAGCGACGCGAGCTCCTCGCCGTAGGCCGTGGCCACGTCCTCGTAGAAATCGGGCTCGAGCTCGGGATAGTGCTGCTTGCTGATGCCGGCGCGCCCGCCGCGGAAATGCAGCATGGTCGGCGAGGGAATGGTGACCTTCGGCGTGCGCTTCGTGCAGGACTTGAGGTACTGGAAGTCGGCGAGCTGGATGTCCTTGGCGTGCCGCACCTTGTCGATGACGCGCATCACCGGCGGTGCGAGCTCTTCAGTGCCGTCGGGTTTCTTGATCATCACCGGGATATCGGTCTTGACCCCGCCCAGCTGCTCCAGGAAATCGATGTGAAAGTAGGTGCGCCGGAATTCGCCGTCGGTGATCGCCTGCAACCCGGTGTCTTCCTGGAACTTCACGATCTCGGCGATCGCCTTGTCCTCGACCTTGCGGAGCTCGGCCGCATTGATTTCGCCCTTCGCCTTCTTCTCGCGGGCTTCGAGCAGGTACTGCGGCCGCAGGAAGCTGCCTACGTGATCGGCGCGGAATGGCGGTGTGCTTCGGCTTGACATGGTTTTCTCTCCGATTTGTTCAAATGGACAGCTTGGCGCAGGAGCGCCGACTGCAGTTCGTCGATGTCGATCGCGCGCGGCTCTACGCCGCGGTTCGCGGCGATCGCCGCCGCGACGCCCGCGCCCTGCCCCGTGATCCAGCACTGCGGGATCTCGCGCATGAAGCCGTGCGAGTTCGGGTCGCAGGAAATATGGCGGCCGCAGGCAAGCAGGCCGTCGAGCTCCGCCGGCACCAGGCAACCGTAAGGGATGGAAAGGTTCGGGAACTTGGGCGACACGCTCGGCGTCACGCCGATCTCGTCGTCGCAAACATGGCCGGCCGGCCATTGCGCGCGCGTGATGCGGGCAACGCCGGTAAGCCGGCGCGAGTGGCGCACGCCCAGCTGCGGTGCGCTCAGGAACAGGAATGCGTTCTCGAAGCCGGGCGCGTGCGCCCGGTAGAAATCCAGGTGCTGCGCCATCAGCCGGTGCGAGCGAATCTCCACCTCGCTCTGGTCGTCGACATCCAGGGCCGAGAAGCCCGACTGGCGCGGGCCCATGAAGAGCGCGATGTCGTTGCGCCAGGAGACGAACGGCCGCTCGAAGGCGCGCAGGGCCTCGCGGCCGCGCGCCATGAAACGCGCGAACTGCTCGGGCTCGCGCGTGCGGAACTCGATCCAGCGGTTCATGTCGACCCCGCCCAGCAGCCAGGCGGTGTTCATGCAATGGTGGATGTCGGCGGCCTCGATGTCGGTCTCGCAGGCCGCGCCTGCGCGGGCGAAGAGGTCGCCGTCGCCGGTCGCATCGACCACCACCTTCGCGCGTACAGCCTGGCGTCCCGCCTTGCTCTCGAAGAAGGCGCCGCGCACCTTGCCTTCCTCGAGCAGCGGCAGCGCCGCCCAGCCGTGGAACGCCAGGTGCACCTTCTGCTCGAGTGCGATTTCCTGCGAGGCGAGCTTCAGCCGCTCCGGATCCACGGTCGGCGACCAGGTGACGATGCCGTGGAACGCGGCGGTGCGCTGCGCCCAGTGCGCCGCCGACGCGGCGTCCTTCGAGCCCCAGTCCTTGCGCGCCGGGCCCGCGATGGCCTCCTTCGGCAGCCGGTCCATGATTTCCTCGGCGAAGCCGCGGATTACCAGCTTCCCGGTCCAGTCGGACATGCGGTCGATCCAGATCACCAGGCCGCCGGTGGAAAGCCCTCCGAGGTGGTTATAACGCTCGAGCAGCACTACGTCCGCGCCCAGGCGCGCGGCGGCGACCGCCGCCGCCGTTCCCGAGGGTCCGCCGCCGACCACCAGCACGTCGCAGCTCCGATAGACGGGCACCTCGCGCGCGGGCTCGCGCAGCGTGCCCAGCTCCGGCCGCTTCCCGCGCGAGCGCTCGCCCTCGAAGATCTCCGAGACCAGCAGTCGCTCGTCGCTGGGCTGCCTGGACACCGGTTAGCAGTCGAAAAACACGGTTTCGTTCTTACCCTGGAGGATAACGTTCCATTCCAGTTGCCCTGCCGGCCCACGTTTGCTCGCGATCAGCGTGCCGCGCCGCTGCGCCGGCACCAGCGCGAGCACAGGGTCCTGCGCGTTGGCGGGCTCGTCCGGGAAGTAGATCCGCGAGACCAGCTGCTTCAGCTGGCCGCGCATG
>JAYRND010000167.1:0-18842 GCA_041904885.1 Burkholderiales bacterium | reverse complement strand
TCCTGGCGCAGTCCCGCGAACTCCGGCCAGTAGACCAGCGTGATGCCGAGCAGGCCGAACGCGGCCCCGAGCGCCGTCCGCCCGCTCACCGGCTGCGCGAAGAACAAACGCGTGCCCAGCGCCGACAGGAGCGGGCTCGCCGAATAGCCGATCGCCACCAGACCCGAAGCGAGGTGGAGCTCGGCGTGGTACACGAAGATGTAGCTCAAGCCGTACATGGCAAAGCCCATCAGCGCGAGCGCGGCGTGATCGCGCGGGCGAAAGCGCAGGGAATGGCCTCGCAGCCGGCACCAGGCCGCGACGATCAGCGCCGCAAGCAGGAAGCGGTGGCTGACGCTCACTTCCGGGGCGACCGGGCCGAGCTGGAAGGTGATCGCAAGCCAAGTGGTGCCCCAGATCGAAACGCAGGCGAGGTAGAGCAGTAGGTTTTTCAAAGCGGGATAACATTACTGCATGCCGCTTCCCCCCGTCCTGCAGCGCCTGCGCATCCCGGTGGTCTGCGCGCCCATGTTTATCGCCGGCAACCCGAAGCTGGTGATCGAGCAGTGCAAAGCGGGCGTGGTCGGCTCCTTCCCGGCGCTGAACGCGAGGCCAAAGGAGGCGCTCGATGCCTGGCTGACCGAGATCGAGGCCGCGCTGGCGGCAGCGCCCGGCGCCGCGCCCTACGCGGTGAACCAGATCTGCCACAAGTCCAACGACCGGCTGGAACACGACATCGAGGTCTGCATCCGCCATCAGGTGCCAATAACGATCACCAGCCTGCGCGCGCCGGCGGACGTGATCCCGAAGATCCACGCCTACGGCGGCATCGTGCTGCACGACGTGATCAGCGTGCGCCATGCCGAGAAGGCGCTCGAGGACGGCGTGGACGGGCTGATCCTCGTGTGTGCAGGCGCGGGCGGCCACGCCGGCACGCTCTCGCCCTTCGCGCTGGTGGGCGAGGTGCGCCGCTTCTACGACGGCCCGATCGTGCTTTCGGGCGCGATCACCAGCGGCGACGCCATTCTCGCCGCACAGGCCGCCGGCGCGGACCTTGCCTACATCGGCACGCGTTTCCTCGCCACGCCCGAAGCGAGCGTGCCCGAGCGCTACAAGGAAGAGATCCTGCGCTCATCCGCCGCCGACATCGTCTACACCGACCTCTTCTCCGGCGTGAGCGGCAATTACCTGAGGCACAGCGTGGTCGCGGCGGGCTTCGACCCGCTCAACCTGCCGAAGTCCGACCCGAAGAAGATGAACTTCGGCAGCGAGAGCGGCGTGGAGAAGAAAGTCTGGCGCGACATCTGGAGCGCGGGCCAGGGCGTGGGCCAGATCGACGCCGTCCTTCCGGTCGCCGCGGTCGTCGCCAAGCTCGAATCCGAATACGGCGCTGCCCGCCAGCGCCTGCAGATGAACTGATGGATCCGGTCGAGATTGAGCGGCGCGGGGCGGCGGCGTGGCTGTGGCTCAACCGGCCCGAGCTGCGCAATGCGCTCAACCGGGAGATTCAGGATCTTCTTTTAAAGGCCTTTAAAGCGCTGGAAGGCGACAAAGGCGTTCGCGTCCTGGTGCTCGCCGGGCGCGGGGCCGCGTTCTGCGCGGGGGGCGATCTTTCACGCATGGAGCAGGCGGCGAAAATGACCAAAGCGCGCTCCAGGTCCGAGGCGAGCCGCTTCGCCAAGCTCCTCCTGCGCATGCACGCCTACCCCAAGCCGCTGATCGCGCGGGTGCACGGCCCGGCGTTCGCCGGCGGCATGGGCCTCGTCGCCGCCTGCGACCTCGTGGTCGCCGCCGAAGAGGCCGAATTCTGCCTGCCCGAGGTGCGCATCGGCCTCGTGCCGGCGATGATCAGCCCCTACCTCGTGCGCGCCATGGGCGAGCAGCAGGCGCGGCGCTACATGCTGACCGGCGAGCGGCTGCCTGCGCGCGAGGCGCATCGCATCGGCTTCGTGCACGAGTGCGTCCCGGCCGCCGAGCTCGACGCCCGCGTCGAGAAGCTCGCCGTTCAGCTCTCGCAGGCGGGCCCGCAGGCGCTCGCGCGCTCGAAAAAGCTGCTGGCGAAGGTCGGCAAGGCGCCGATCTCTCCGGCCATCGCGGCAGCCACCGCAGCGGTGCTCGCCGAAGCGCGCGCGGGCGAGGAGGCGCGTGAAGGAATCCGCTCCTTCCTCGAAAAACGCCGCCCCGACTGGCAAAAGGGCTGATGGCGCGCGCCGGTTTCCTCGTTCTTGCCGCCGCGCTGCTTGCCGCCGGTATCTACTCTGCGGCGATGCGCGGATTGGCCGACGCGAGCTACACGCGCGCACGGCTTGCGCTGGGGGCTGGTGCGGGCAAGCCCTCGGCCGATGCGCTCGAGGCAGCTCGAGCGTCGATCGACGAAGCGCTGCGCTTCGAGCCATCCAATCCGCACTTCGTCGAACAGTCCGCGCTCCTGCACGAGCGGCAGGCGCTCCTTCTCGACCGCGGCGATCCGCAGGCGCGCCGTCTGCTTGCGCGGTCGCTCGACGAGTTTCGCGAGGCGGCCCGGATGCGGCCGGGCTCGCCTTACGTGTGGGCGAGCATCGCCCTTCTCAAGCTGCGGCTGCGCGAGCTCGACGCCGAATTTGCCGATGCGTTCGGGCGCGCCGCGCGCCTCGGCCCCTGGGAGCCGCAGGTGCAGTCCGCCCTTGCCGACGCGGGGCTCGCCGCGTGGCGGCGGCTGACACCGGCCTTGCAAGCCCAGGTCATCGAGACGCTCGAGCGGGCGCTCGCGCGCCAGGAACCCGAGATTCGGCGCATTGCTTCCTCGCACGACAACATCGCCCTCGTTTGCTCCAGTGCGGCGCTGCCGCCGCGCCTGGCAGCCCTGTGCGTCAAAATCTGACAGCGCGAAGGGGTCATCACCCAATTTGTGGTTGAATGTTGGACATGCGGATCAACGGCTTACGCGTGATCGGGAATCTGCGGTGGCTGGCGCTGCTGCTCGGCTTGGCGCTCGGCGGCCTCGCGCTCGCGCAGTCGGGCAGCACTGGCGGGATCGTCGTCACCGAGGCGAGCGGCGTGCTGCGCTACCGGATCGGCGACAGCGCCCTGCTGACCGCGGTCAAGGGGCAGGTCATTCCCGTCGGCGCGCGGATCGTCACCGGCGCCAATTCCACCGCGGTGCTCACGTTTCCCGACGGCATGATGATTGCCCTGGGCGAACAGAGCCGGCTGCGCGTGCTCGACTTCCGCTTCGTTGCCGGCGACATCGACAAGAGCCGGGTGGTCATCAACCTGACCGACGGCAGCGTGCGCATTGCGCTCGGCGCGATCGGCCAGCGCGACCCGGGCCTGATCCAGCTCCAGGTGGGCGAGGGCGGCCTGTCGCAGGCCCTCGAACGGCCGCGCGCGGGGGACATCAACCTGTCGGTGCACAACATCGCCACGCTGGTGGAGGTCGGGCAGGGACGGATCTCGCTCAACGTCGCGGGCCGGTCGTACTCGCTCGCGAGCGGCCAGAGCGCGCTCGTGCAGCAGAACGGCTTCGTGCAGATCAGCAGCGCCGCCCAGCTTGGCGAGGCCGCGGGCCAGAGCGAAGACGGCAGGATCATGCGCAGCCGCTTCGACAAGATGCTAGGCACGGCGTTCGCGCCGGGGATCCGATCGATCGTCATCACCCTCTCCACGCCGCCGGGCCGCGATTTCAGCGACGAAGTCCTGCTGTCGCCGCCTGCCACCGCGGCAACCGGGGCGGTCGGTGGCGGCGGCGGCTCCGCGAGCCCCAACTGACGCGGCCGGTCCTCGACCGCACGGCATTCTGGCTGTTTGCGGCGCTCGTCGTCTGGGCGCCGGTTCCCCTCGGCAGCAATCGGCCCTGGGCCTGGTCGATCCTCGAAATTGGCATCTTTGCCGCGGGCCTGCTCTGGCTCGCGGGCTATGCGCGGCGCGAATCTTCGATTCCCCACCCGGCGCGCGCCGCCTGGCCTGCACTGGCGCTGCTGGCGCTCTGGCTCGCCTACCTCTGCCTGCAGTGGTTGCCGATGCCCGCGGCCTGGGTGAGCGCCCTGTCGCCGAAGGCTGCGGATGTGCACGCGGGCGCGGACTATCTGGGCGCCGGACGGCAACTCACCCTATCGGTTGACCCGCACGCGACCTACGTTTCCTGGCTGAAGAGCTGCGCCTACGCGGTCGCCTTCGCGCTCACCCTCCTGCTCGCGCGCGGGCGCCGGCGCCTGGCCTGGCTGTGCGGCGCCATCGTCGCGAGCGGGCTGATCCAGGCCTTTGTCGGCTCGCTGCTGCACCTCGCCGCAGTGGACCTGGAGGTGCTCGGCATGCCGGTCCCGCACTCGAGCCAGGCGAGCGGCGGCTACGTCAACCGCAACCACCTCGCGGGGCTGCTCGAGATGACGCTCGCGATCGGCATCGGGCTCATGGTCGGCCAGCTCGAGGACCGGCCGCGACGCAGCTGGCGCGATTTCCTTCACGACACCGCGCAACTGCTCCTGAGCGGCAAGGCGATGCTGCGCCTGGTGCTGGTGATCATGGTGGTGGCGCTCGTCATGACCCGCTCGCGCATGGGCAACACCGCCTTTTTCGCGAGCCTGCTGGTCGCGGGCGCGATCGGCCTGGCGCTGTCGCGCCGCGCGCCGCGCGGCACCGTGCTCCTCATCGGCAGCCTGATCGCCGTCGACGTGGCGCTGATCGGCACCTGGTTCGGCGTAGAGCGCACTGTCCAGCGCATCGCCGAAACCACCGCGCAGAGCGTGGAAGAGCGCGTCGACCCGAGCGTCTACGCGGTGAAGATCCTCGAGGACTACCCCCTGTTCGGCACTGGCGCGGGCACCTTCTACACGGCGTTCACGCGCTACCGTGGCCACGACATCCCCGATTTCTACGACCACGTCCACAACGACTACGTGCAGTTCCTTGTCGAGACCGGCGCCGCCGGCGCCGTCCTGATGGGCCTGTTCGTGCTTGCGGCGCTCGCCTGCGCGGTCCTCGCCCAGGCGCGCCGGCGCGAGCCTCTCGCGCGCGGGGTCGCCTTCGGCGTGACGATGGGCGTGATCGCCATCGGCATCCACAGTACCGTGGACTTCAACCTGCAGATTCCCGCGAACGCGTTTCTGTTTACGGTTCTGCTGGCGCTGGGCTGGGTCTCTCTCTACCTCAACCGCGCCCCTATGCTAGATTTCAGAAATGGCCATAGAGCCGCGCGCAGTGGACCTTGAGGGGGCGCGCATCGAGATTCCGGACAGCGTTCTCGCGCGCGAGATCGACGGCGAGATGGTGCTGCTCGACCTGGCCTCGGAATCCTATTTTGGCCTGGACGACGTGGGCACCCGGATCTGGGCTGCTCTGGTGGAGCACGGCACGCTGCCGAAGGCGCGTGAGGCGCTGATCGCGGAATTCGACGTCGATCCGGCGGTGCTCGACCGCGATCTCGAGCGCCTCGTTGGCGAGCTGAAACAGCATGGACTCGTCGCGATCCGCCGCGGCTGAGCCCGGCAGGGACCGTGGAGCGGTCCTTGCGGCGAGCCTGATGCTGCCGCTTGCGGGGCTGACTCTGCACGTGCTTGGCGTGCGCCGCGCATTGCGGCTGTATGCGGGTGATCCGCGATGCGGCGGCAGGTCCGATCCGGAGGCAGCGGAGCGGGCGGCGCGCGAGGTGGAGCGCGCGGGACGCGAGTATTCGGTGTATCCGGTGAATTGCCTTGTGCGTTCGCTGGTTCTGGTCTGGCTGCTGCGCCGGCGCGGGATTGCCGCCGATTTCCGCCTGGGCGTGCGCACCCTGACCGGTCGGTTCGAGGCCCACGCCTGGGTCGAGCACAGCGGCGTGCCGCTCGGCGAAGACGCCGACGTCGCTCGCGCCTTCGAAGCCTTCGATCTTCCCGCCTTCGGGGCATTGCGCCTGCGGTGAGCGGCATCGCAGGCATCGTCCGGTTCGACAGCGAGCCGGTCGAGCGGGGCGAGCTGGAGGCGCTTGCGGGCCGGCTGGCCGTGTTCGGCGGCGCGGCACCCGAGCTGCGGTTGCTCGGATCCGCCGGCTTTGCGCTGGCGCCGCTCGACGTGGACGGTCTTGGCACGCGGCGGCTCGCTGCCGCGGGCGAGGCGGCCCCGTTCGTCCTGTGCGATGCGCGCATCGACGCGCGCAGCCAGCTCGCCGCGCGGCTGCGCGCAGCCGGGAGCGCGGCGTTCGACGAACAATCCGGCGACGATGCGCTGATCGCGGCCGCGTGGCGAGCCTGGGGACCGCACTGCGCGCAGGAGCTGCTCGGCGATTTCGCGTTCGCGTTGTGGGATCCGGCGCAGGAAAGCCTGTTTTGCGCCCGCGACCCGTT
This sequence comes from Burkholderiales bacterium, assembly GCA_041904885.1. Taxonomy (GTDB): domain Bacteria; phylum Pseudomonadota; class Gammaproteobacteria; order Burkholderiales; family SG8-39; genus RBG-16-66-20. Next base: position 12,567 of record JAYRND010000167.1, on the reverse strand, counting down.
TGGCGTGAAGCCGTTCTACTACGCCTGCCGCTGCGACAAGCTGATTTTCTCCAATGCGCTCGAATGCGTGCGCGGCCACCCGTCCGTGACTGACGCGCTGGACGAGCTCGCGATTGCCGATTTCCTGCTGATCGGGCACAGCCTGCGTCCGGATGCGACCGCGTACCGGGACATTGCGCGCCTCGCGCCGGGCCATGCGCTTTCCTGGGACGCGCGGCGCGGCCTGCGCATCGAGCGGTGGTTCGATCTGCCGCTGGAGGAGCCGTTCCGCGGGCGCGCGCTCGAGGACTGTCTCGAGGAGTTTCGCCGGCTGCTACGGCTCGCCGTCGCAGACCGTCTGCGCGGCTCGCGGGCCATCATCAGCATGAGCGGCGGCCTGGATTCGACCTCGGTGGCGGCTACGGCGCGCGAAGTGCTGGACGCGCGCGGCCGCCCGCACCGGCTCGAGGCATTCACCGTGGCGACCACGCGCCTGCTTGCCGCGGACGACGAGGACCGCTACGCGCGACTCGCAGCGGACCGCCTCGGGCTTCCCCTCACCGTGATGCAGGCCGATCGCCAGACTGCAGTGCCGTATGCACTCAACGCACGCGAAGCTCCCGAGCCCGTCGATGCGTCTGCATTCGACCTGCTGGGCGGCTATGGGACTCGAGGGAATTGGTCGCCGCAGCCCGTGCTCACGGGGCAGGGCGGCGACGTGGGGTTCTTCCACGAGTGGGACTATGCGACCGGCTATCTGCGCAGCGGGCGCTGGCTGGATCTTGCGCGGGGCGCGGCGCAGTACCTGGGGCTCCACTGGCGCATCCCCCCGCTGTATCTGCGCACGCGCCTGCGGCGCGCGCTCGGCAAAGCGCGCGAGCAGGCGCCGCCTTTTCCGCCCTGGCTGCGAAAGGAGCTGGTCGAGCGGCACGCCTTGCATGCGCGCTTCGAAGCCGCTTACGCCGGGCCGCCGCGCAGGGGCGCCGCGCGCAGCGGCGCCCACTGGCGCGCGCGAATGCCGATGTGGACGGTCCTGTTCGAACAGGCCGACCCTGCCGTCACCGGGCTGCCGTTCGAGCTGCGCCATCCCTATTTCGACCTGCGCCTGCTCCGGTTCCTGCTGCGCCTGCCGGAATTGCCCTGGTGCGTGGACAAAATGCTGCTGCGCCTTGCCCTGCGCGGAATGCTTCCGGAGGAAGTGCGCACGCGGCCCAAGGCGCCGCTGCCTGGCTTTCCGGAGTACGAGGCGCTGCGCGGACGCGGAATACCGGGCGCGGACCAGTTGTTCGCGGTGCGTGGGCTGGAGCAGTTCGTGGATGTCGAACGTGCGCGCCGGCTCTCGGACCAGTATGCTAAATTGCGGCCCGGTGAGATCGAGCTGGTGCTGCGACCGCTCGGGCTCGCGGCCTGGCTTTCGAGGTTTCACAAATCGGGCGCTGCATGAGCTGCACTAACCGGGCAAATTGATGGCATGAGCACCAAGCGAAGGACCGCCAAGGCACGCAATTCCGCGGACAGAGCGCGCAGGCCCTACCGCAGCCCCAAGCTCGTTGCCTACGGCGGCGTGCGGCGTCTCACCGACGCGGTCGACGCCGCTGGGGCCGCCGATGGCGGCTACGCCGGTGGCATGACCAGGACCTGAAGGCGAGCGACCGGGCTGTGTTCAGGTTCCGCCTGTACGGGCTGAACGTCGCGTCCAATCGTCGTATCGAAGGGCTTGCTGCATCGAAGAGGGATTGCAAGCCCGACCTGCACATCCTCTTCGCTGCACGGCGTGGCCGGACCCCGCCGGATGCCGGGCTCGAGCCCCTTGCCGTTCCCGATGACGGGAACGTGCAATACCTGCGTGTACTGCGCCGCGGCGACGGCGCCTTCATCTTCCGCTTCGACAACGGCGCGCGCTTCGAGGTATCAGCCGGCGGTGCGCGCATCGCGGCGAGCTGGCCGGCGAGCATCACCTTTGCGGACGTCACCTCGTACCTGCTTGGCCCGGTGCTCGGCTACGTCGTGCGCCTGCGCGGCACCATCTGCCTGCATGCCAGCGCCGTGCTGGTCGATGGCGCCGCGGTGGCGTTTCTCGGGCCGAGCGGCGCGGGAAAATCCAGCATGTGCGCGTATTTCGCGCAGCGGGGCGCCGCCGTACTGACGGATGACGTCCTCGCATTGCGCCGCGGCCGTGGCGGCTTTTACGTGCTCGCGGGCCCGGCGCGGGTGCGCCTGTGGCCCGACTCGGTGCGTCACCTGTACGGCGCGCGAGCCGTGTTGCCCCGCGTGCTGCCCTCCGAGCGGAATTGGGACAAGCGGTACCGCGACTTCGCCCCGGGCGTCGCGTCCGCGCGCCTGGTTGCGATCTACGCGCGCGGTGCCGGCGACGCGCCGAAACCGCGCGTGTCGGCGGCCACCGGGCGTGACGCGTTCCTGCGCCTCGCGGCGAGCCGCTATCCGGTCCGCCTGCCGGTGCCAGGCCGGGGCGACGAGGAGTTCGAGGTGCTCGCGTCGCTGGCCGAGAGCGTGCCGCTGCGAAGCGTGCGGGCTCGCCGCAGATTCGACGGCATGGGCGCGCTGCACGACGCGGTGCGCGAGGACCTCCGGCAGATCGTCGGGAGAAGCGCGCGCGCAGCCGCGGAGCATGCCCGAGTCTCTCGCTGACTCCCTCAGGATCGCGGTCCGGAGCCTGCCGCCGGGGCTGGTGCCGTCCGGCGAACGCGAGCGGCTCCTGCGCCAGGCCAGGGGGCTGGCGCCGGTGCACTGCGCGGGATTCGAATGCCGCCTTACGGGGGCACCCGGCCGGGTCGACCTGCAGCAGCGCATTACGCCGAGGGATTTCGAGCCGGTGCGCCTTGCCGCCTATCTGCTCGCGACAGGGCTCGACGCCCGGCCGGCCTGGCGCCGCATCCGCAACTTCATGCTGGCCTGGACGACGGGAGAGCTCGCGCGGCAAGTGAGTGAAATCTGGCTCGAATACGAGACGGCCGGCGGCCGGGGCGTCCAGCCCTCCGTATTCGTGTCGTTCAAGCGGCGGGGCGGTCGCGGGGATCTTGCGCCGGTCCTGCGGCAGGCGATCGCCCTGCTTGCGCCGGCGGACCAGGCGCGCCGGCTTGCGGACGCGGCGCTGGAGATCGGCGGTCGGCTGCCGGGCAGCGCGAGAATCTACGACATCGGATTGATGGCGCGCCGGCAGGCGGTTCTGCGAGTCAATGTCGGCGGTTTCCCGGCTGCGAACCTTGCCGCCGTGCTTGCGGCCCTCGGCTGGGACCGCAGGGAGCGGGCGCGCATCGGCGAATTCGCGCGCGAGGCGGTCCCCTGCGCGCGCCATTTCAAGCTCGCGCTCGACTGGCATGGAAAGCTGCTGCCGCGAGCCGGCCTGGAGCTCATCCCGGGCGGCGATCCCGAAGCTCCGGTATCCGCCGCCGCGAGCGCCCGCTGGCGCGGCCTGTTCGCCTGGCTTGGCGCGCGCAAAGCCTGCGATGGCGGGCGTGCGGCGGCGCTGCTGGATTGGCCGGGGCAGGACGAGCCGCCGGCTTGCCGCATGCCGTGGCCGGAGTCGCTCGTCGCCGAGTCCGTGTTGCGCGGCCCGCGCGCCTTCAGCGTCCTGGGACGGCGGCTCAGCCATGTCAAGGTGGATTTCGTCCCGCGGAGGCGGCCGGCGGCCAAGGCATATTTCGGCTTCGGGCGCTTGTGGCGCGGCGCATCCCCCGTCATGACGGCGCCCCTGTCCGTGGAAGACTTGCGCGCAGCCATGGCGCGTGGCACGGCTTTTTTGCTCGCGCAGCGGTCGTCGGACGGCTTTTGGCGCGACTTCCGCCACGTCAACGAGGGAAGCGACGAGTGGACGAGCGCTTATGTGGCCGCCGCGCTTGCGCGGACTGGCGCCGGGGAAGCGCGGCATGCCGCGCGCGAAACCTGGAATCTTCTCGCCAGGAGCCGGGCGCGGCCGGGCTGGGGCTACAACAGGCAGATTCCGGTGGATGCGGACAGCACGTTGTGGACGCTGCGCCTTGCCCAGGCGGTCCGCCGGACGAACGACCCCGCGGCGCAGTCCGCGCTCAGGCTGTTGCGCCGGCATCGGTCGCGCGATGGCGGTGTCGCGACTTTCCTGGAGACAACCCTCGGCGATTCGCGCTCGACGGCGGGATGGTGTCACGCGCACGCCGAGGTGACCGCGGCAGCCGGCGCGCTGCCGGGGTTTGGCCGCAGTTCGACGCAATGGCTGCTGCGCTCGCAACAGCCGGACGGCCGATGGGATGCCTACTGGTACGACGAGGATGCCTTTGCCACGGCGCTCGCCGCCGAGCATCTTGCGAGCCGGAGGGGGCCGGCGCCGCGCCGTGCGCTGATGCGCGCCGCGCGCTGGGCGATGACGCGCATCGCGGCCGACGGCTCGGTGGCCGCGCCGGGCGTCGATGGCGGATCGGCCTTTGCCGCCGCCTGCTGCCTGCGGATCCTGCTCGCCGCGCGCGACCCGGAATCCCCGCGGGCGGCTGCCGGCCGGCTGGGCGCATGGCTGGCCGCAGCGCAGCGCGTGGAAGGGGGATGGCAGGGCTCGACATGCATGTACGCGCCGCTGCCGGGAGATACCGACCCGGCAGCCTCGGGCCTGCTGCTGGGGTTCGCCTGGGACGAGTGCGGGTACTTTACGACCGCGACCGTGCTCGAGGCTCTCGGCCGTCTCGCTGCATCCGGGATCCGGGGCTGAGCGGCGCGCGCTCCGCGGAGAAGCGGCGTTGCCGCATCTGCCAATCGACGCGGAACGCCTGTTGCAGCGCGGCCTCTCCGCTGCGGCAACCGCAGGCTGCGGCGACAGCGCGCAGCCGGGGCGCCGCGCCGGCGGTGTGCAGATAGCGGATGCGCGTCCGCAGGCCCGGCGTGCGCGCCACAAGGTCGAAAAAACGCATCGCCTCGCGCAATTCCCGGGTGCGCGGACGCGCCGCCTTGCGTATGCTGGACGCTTTCTTCACTCGACCGCGAGCATGATAGCCGAGGCTTCCGCGTGATCGAATTTCTCGCGGCCTGCCTGAGGGGCGAGGAGGTCGACTGGCCGGCCGGACTGCCGGCGCAGGCATTCCTCGAGGAAGTCGGCCTGCACGGTGTCCAGGGCCTCCTGCACGAGGCGCTCCGCGACGGGCGCGTCCGGGTACGCGGGCTGCCCGGCGAGGTGCGGGAGTGGCTCATACGCTGGGCGCACTTCGAAGCGGCGCGGGAAATGCTTGCCGGCGAGTGGATCGGCGGCCTGCTTGGCGAGCTGGCGTCCCGCGGAGTGCCGGCGCTGATCCTCAAGGGTACGGCGCTTGCCTACAGCATCTACCGGCACCCGCATCTGCGGCCGCGGGCCGACATCGACCTTCTCGTTCCCGTAGACCGGCGCGATGGGGCGCGCGATGCGCTCGCCGCGCTCGGCTATGCGTTTCCGAACGCCGTCAGCGGGCGGCTCGTGAGCGCCGAATTCTCCGGCACCCGCACCGACCGGCACGGAGTGACGCGCGTGGTCGACGTGCACTGGCGGCTGAGCAACGCCCAGGGCTTCGCCCGGGCGTTGCGCTTCGAGGAGCTGCTCGGGCGCTCCATTCCGTTGCCGGAGCTGTCGCCGCGGGCGTGCGGACCCGCGCCGATCGACGCGTTGCTGATCGGCTGCATGCACCGGGTCGCGCACCGGCACGCCGACTATTGGTTCGGCGAGCGCGCGCATCGCGGCGACCGGCTGATCTGGCTCTACGACCTGCACCTGCTTGCCCAAGGGCTGGACGAAGCGGGGTGGACGGAGTTCTGCAACCGCGCTGCCGCGTGCGGACAACGCGCGGTGTGCCTGGATGGCCTGCGGCGCGCCCATGCGCTGCTCGGCACGCACGTTCCTGCGCCGGTGGCACGCAGGCTTGAAACCGGCGGGAGAGAGGTGACCTCGGCCTACCTCCAGGGCGGGCGGGCGCGCTGGCTCGCGACAGACCTGAAAGCCCTGCCGGACTGGTCGAGCCGGCTGCGGCTGCTTGCAGAGCATGCGTTCCCCTCCGGCGCTTACATGCTGCAACGGTACGAGCGCAGCGCTCCCGCCTGGCTGCCCCTGCTGTACATCCACCGCGGCGCTTGCGGCGCCTGGAAGCTCCTGACCGGCAGGTAGTCCCGGTCAGACTGGCGCGATCAGGCGCTGCTTCAGCAGGTCGCCGACCAGCGCGAGCAGGTCGCGCTCGATGGTTTCGCGGGGCGCTTCGTACTCGGCCGCGACCGCATCGCCGGCCTCGGCCAGCGTCCTGCCTTCCGCCAGCAGCTGCCAGATCCGTGCGCCGACCGGGTCGAGGCCGTAGTAGGTGCCACGGGAGAGGTCGAGAATCACGGTCTCCTCGCCCACCTGGCGGGCGAGAACCTCCGGCGGAATGCGCACGCGGTCCGTGAGCTTCATGCCGTCACGCCTTCCTCCTGCAGGTGCCGCTCGACCGCCCGCCGCACGCGCGCAAGCTCGGCGAAGCGCCGCGGGTAGTCCAGGCGATAGCAGGGGACGGTGTTTGCCAGCTCGGCCACCTTGCCGAAGTGCGCCGCAAGCACGGCCGGCTCTTTGGGCTCGAGAAGGAACGAGTTCCCCACCCAGGCCATCATCGCCTCGGCCGCGCCCATGCGCTCGATGCGCACCGCCGACGTCCGCCCGTGCCCGAGGAAATACGCGCGGCGCAGGGGCCGCGGGCGCGCGCAGTGCCGCAGCTCCCCGCCGGAGAGAAGCCGCGCCTTTTCGGTGTACTGCACCGGCGGCGCCGCCGCAGCGCCGGCGACCAGCGCCTGCCGGCTGTCCTCCCAGAGGCGGAGGGACGGATGGCTTGGCAGCGCGGTGAAGCCTGTGCCTGCCGCTTCGACGACCAGGCCGTCGTCGGCGAGGAAGCGATGCCCGCCGGTGGCAAAGCTTGCCGCCAGCGTCGATTTGCCGCGGCCGCTCTCGGCGAGGAACGCGGCCGCCGCGCCGGACACCTCCACGGCGCTGGCGTGGAATACGAGCTTGCCGGCCCTGCTCAGCATCAGCGGCAGCACCTGGTTGAGGTACAGGTGCTCGCAAGTGTCCCGCGTGGTGTCCGGCGCCGGGCGGCAGGTGATAGCGGGCGCGGCTCCCGACAACTCGAAGTCCGCCAGGTCCGGGAAGCGCAGGAGGTAGCCGGTCTCGGTGCGGAAAAACCGCAGCCAGCGCTCCCCGCCCGGCAAGACCCACTCCTGGTAGGGCGCGACCGAAAGCTCTTCCTGCGCGCCTGCCTGAGCGATCCGGAAAGCCGCCATTACTCGGTGTCCCTTCCCAGCACCTGCGCTACGTAGCGCGAGACCTCCCCGCGCGAGGGGAACAGTCCTGGATGCTCGCGCAGGACCGCCTGCTCGATGTCGCTCGCCGTCCGGCTGCCGTCGCAGTAGCCAAGCACGATCCCGCGCGCCACTCCCCTTCGGCTTGTCCGGGGAACGCGAGCCGGGTTGCTCCGCTGCAGGTCTTCGGGGGACAGCAGCATGCCCTGCCAGGTCGAATGGCTGAAGCGCCGGCCGCCCGCCGGGAATTCCACGGTCCACGCGAGCAGATTGTCATCGGGGCGCGCCATCAGGCGCGTCTGCACCAGATCGCCGGCTTTCACCGTCACCGGCTCCGCGATCGGCAGGAAAATCTGGGCCCTGTCGATCTTGCCGGCGGCAAGCGGCGAATTGGTCATCCGCACCTGTTCGGCCAGCTCGCATTCGAACCAGCCCGCCAGTCCATGCACCAGGCCGTCGCGCTCCATGCGCAGGCCGGCCTTCCAGGCAAAGAATTCCTCGTCCGCCGCGCGAAGATCGATCGCGCCGATCTCCGCCGGACCGCTCAACAGCTCCTCGCGCCTGAGGTTCACGGCGTGCGTGGCATTGACGGCATAGTCGCGCAGCCAGCCATATTCGGCCGGGACCACGCCCGCGCGCCACTCTTGCGCCGGCCGGTACGCCTGCGCGGATTCCACCGCCGCCAGCTGCAGCCGGATGCGCGCGGGAACCAGGGCGCCGCCGGGCTTGAGGAAGCGGGTTCTCGCGTCCCGCAGCAGGTCGACGATCCCGTAGTCGAAGCCGAAATGACCGACATGGTCGCAGACCACCACGTCGACGCGCTCCGGCAGCTCGACCTGCTGCGAACGTCCCTGCAGGAAGGACACGCGACCACCGTACCCGGCGCGCGCGAGGGAATCCCGGGCGACATGGACCATCGCGCCATCGTCCACGGCGTAGACATGGCCCGCGCCGGCCTGCAGCGCGAGCAAGCCGAGCACGCCCGAGCCGCAGCCCAGGTCGGCGACGCGGTCGCCGGGCCGGACCACGGCCCGAATCGCGCGCCTGAATTGCTCCAGCCGGGCCGCGTCCGACAGGTAGACCAGGTGTTCCTGCAGCATGGGCTGCGGCCCTACGCCGCGACCGTCATCGGTCGAATAACCGGATGCCCAGCATCGCGTAATCGACCACTTCGTAGCCGCCGGGATGCGCGAATACCGCTTCCGGCATGACGGCCTCCGCCTCGTCGGCCATCACGCCGAATTGCCGGCCGCTGCCGTACCGGTCGCGGTATTCGGGGCCGTAATCAAACAAGTAGAGCCCGATGCCGAGCGGGTGGGTGCCAATCCTGACGATGTTCTCCTTGATCGCCCGCGATGACGGCATTTTCATCGCTTGCATGGTTCCGGTCTCCATGTTTACCCCGGAGCCCGTCTGCGTAAGGGCGCGTACTTCTCCGTAGCGAACGAGTCGGGGCGGCTTGTATGCCTTCTTGGAGGACGGAGAGGCTGGATTCATTTGGCAGGCCAATATCGCGCGTCAGATTCGACCGGTCACGCCCCCGACGGCAGCCCGGTCAAGCGCCGGGCGTCCAGCCAGCGGGCGAGTACCGCAAGTCTAAACAGTTGGAACCCGGTGGGGTAGTCCGCGCTGCGCCCGTACTTGCGCCAGGCCTCGCCCACCCTCGCGGAATCCGTCCAGCGGGCGAGATCGCGGTCGATCCGCCCCGGATTCCAGAGGTCGCCCGCGCCGCGCGCCATTTCCGCGATGAACCTCTCGTAGCAGTCCCAGCCCGGGTGGCCCTCGATCCTGCGCCGCCAGCGCACGCTTTCCGGAAGGATTCCCGCCATGCTCTTGCGCAGCAGGAGCTTGTACCAGGAGAGGTACAGCTTGCCCTCGAGAGGCATGCGCACCGCGAACTCGATCATCCTGCGATCGGAGAACGGGCTGCGCGGCTCGACCGCGTGCGCGAGCGCCAGCTGCCCGTGCACCTCGTGCGCGAAGGAGAGCAATCCCGTCGTGAAGTTGCGCGCATGTCCGCCCTGGTCGCCGCCGGGCGCCAGATGCCGGCCCGCGCGCCTGTGCTCGCCGCGCTTCGCCTCGAGGTACCCAGCGGCGGTTTGCCGGCGCAGCAGCCGCAGGTCGCTTCCCATGGCCTCCCGCTTCCCGCGCCAGGCTCGATACACGGCGCGCAAGGCCTCCGGCGTCAGGTAGCGCAGCGCCGTCCACGCCAAGGACCGGAGCTCGCCTTCGCCGCCGTGACGGCGCCAGGCCGAGAACACGGCCGGGATTCGCCCGAACATGCGCAGGCGCAGAATCTCGGCCAAGCTCCGCGCCGACCCGAAATAGAAGAGGTCGCTCGCCATGCCGTCCAGGACCACGCGGCAGCCGCGCTCGCCCGCCGCGGCGTACACCAGGGAATCCGGGAGGCCGTGGGAAAGCGCGAAGGGCTCATTGAGCGCGGGAATCCCGTCCAGGCGCGAGCGGCAGACGTCGACCGCGACGGCAGAAGGAAGAATGGTCGGATCGAGCCAACGATCCCTCAGCATTTCCCGGATCCCCGGCCAATCGAGGCACTTCCCGCGGTCCGCCAGAACCAGCGAGTAGGTCTGCAGCGGCTGCCGCAGTTCGCTCCGGAACTCCTTGCTGATCAGGCCGACGATCGCGGAGGAGTCGAGCCCGCCGCTCAGCATCGCGCCCACCGGTCCGATGCTGCGCAGGCGGCAGCGTACGGCGATGCGCAACTGCTCGAGAAACGCCTCCGCGCATTCGTCGAGCGAGCGATAGGCGAGCGCGGGCAGGTCCGCGGGATCCCAGTAGCGCCAGGTCTGCGCGCCCCCCCCGGTGACGCGCATGGCGTGGCCCGCCGGCAACCTGCTGATGCCCTGGTAGAAAGTGCCGACCTCGTCGTCGCGGTCGAACTCGTCCACCAGGTAGTCGAGCAGCCTCGATTCATTCAGGCGCGGCGCGATGCCGTCGAGCGCGAGCAGCCCGGCGATCTCCGAAGCAAATGCGAACCATTCCCCGGCCGCGTGAAAATAGAAATGCCGGGTGCCCGCGGCATCACGGGCCGCGAAAAGGCGCCGGCGCCGCGCATCCCAGAGGAAGAACACGAACTCACCGATGATGCGCTGCGGGCATTCCTCCCCCCACGCCTCATAGCTCCGCAGCACCAGCTCGGCGTCCGAGGAATCTCTCGGCACGACGCCGCGCGCGAGCAGCGCGCTTCGGAGTTCCTGCGCGTTGTCGACGCGCCCGTCCATGACCAGCACAAGGGTCCCGTCCTCGTTCGCGAGAGGCTGCGTCTCCTCGAGCGATTCCGGAGTCGTGCAAAGCATGCACTGGCCGAGCGCCACCGAGCCCTGGCGCCAGTGGTGGATGCCGTCGGGCCCACGGTGCGCCATGGCGCCGGTCATGGCTTCGACCAGCCCTGGCTCCACGGGCGCGCCGTCGAAGCGCACGATGCCGGCGATGCCGCTCATGCCCTGATGATCCCCGCCGCCGCGCCGAAGCCGATCGGCACGCAGCCTTCCTTCTCGCAGCGCCCGCGCAGGATCACTTCGTCCCCATCCTCGAGGAACAACCGGGACTCTCCCGAAGGCAGCGCGATGGGCGCCCTGCCGCCCTGCGTGAGCTCGAGCATCGAGCCCAGCGCATCCGGGGTGGGGCCGGAAATGGTGCCCGAGCCGAGCAGGTCGCCGGGCCGCAGGTTGCAGCCGTTCGAGGCCTGGTGCGCGACCATCTGCGCCGCGGTCCAGAACGAGTGCCGGAAGCTGCTGCGCGCGAGGCGGTGCGGCTGGCGCAACTTGCGGGTGCGAAGCTGCACCTCCATCTGGATGTCGTAGCCGCCGTTCTCCTGGTCGGATTTGTCGTGCAGGTAGGGCAGCGGCGCCGGCTGCTCCGCGGAGCGCGGGAACGCCGCGCAGCGGAACGGCTCCAGCGCCTCCATCGTCACGATCCAGGGCGAGATCGTGGTCGCGAAGCTCTTGGCGAGGAACGGCCCCAGCGGCTGGTACTCCCAGGCCTGGATGTCCCGCGCCGACCAGTCGTTCAGCAGCACCACGCCGAACACGTGGTCGAGCGCCTTGCCGATCGGGATCGGCTTGCCGAGCGCATTGCCCGGCCCGATCACGAATCCCAGCTCCAGCTCGAAGTCCAGCCGCTTGCTCGGACCGAACGAGGGCGCGGGCGCGTCCGGAGCCTTGGTCTGCCCCTTCGGTCGCACCACCGGCGTCCCGCTCACCACCACCGAAGAGGCGCGTCCGTGATAGCCGATCGGCACCCATTGATAGTTGGGCAGCAGAGGGTTGTCCGGCCGGAAAATCCTTCCTACCGCGACCGCGTGGTGGATCCCTGCGTAGAAATCGCTGTAGTCGCCGATCTGTACCGGCAGGAAGAGTTCGGCTTTGCTTTGCGGGGTTAGGTATTTCCTGGCTTTTCTTTCGTTTTGAGGTCTGGAAAGAAATCCGGAAATCTCTTTTCGCAACCCGCGCCAAACCGGTCCGCCCGCCGCAGCAATGCCGTTCAGGGTGGGGCCGGTCTTCAGCCCGAGTGCGGCCAGGTCGAGGATCTGGTCCCCAATCGCCACACCCCCGCGCGGCTGCTCCCGGCTGCCCTTCCTCCGGAATATGCCATAGGGCAGGTTCTGGATCGGAAAATCCGACGCAGGATCGTTCGCGCTTTCAACCCAGCTTTTCATTTGCAATCAAATGGGGACAGACCCCATTTTTCTCATTTGAAGTTCTTCTTGAACCCGTCCCAGACCCGCTCGTAGTCCTTCTGCAATTGCGGCACGCCGAGGGCGAACTTGGTCGGCCGGAAGACGTAGCGCGACTCCCACATGAAGGCGAGCGTGTTCTCGAGCTTGTGCGGCTTCAGCTCCACGCTGCTCGCGCGGTCGAATACGGCGACATCCGGACCGTGCGGCTGCATGCAGTTGTGCAGCGAGATGCCGCCGGGCAGGAACCCGCCCGACTTGCCGTCGTATTCCCCCCGGACCAGGCCCATCAGCTCGCTCATCATGTTGCGGTGGAACCAGGGCGGCCGGAAGCTGTGCTCGGCCACCAGCCACCGCGGCGGGAAGATGACGAAGTCGCAGTTGGCGACGCCCGGCGTGCCCGAGGGCGACGTGAGCACGGTGAAGATCGAAGGATCCGAATGGTCGAAGGTGACCGTGTTCACCGCCATGAAGCGCGCGAGGTCGTACTTGTAGGGCACGCCGTTGCCGTGCCACGCGACCACGTCGAGCGGCGAGTGCCGCGCCTCCGCCGCCCACAGCTTGCCCAGGAACTTCTGCACCAGCTCGCACTTGCCGCCGCGCTCCTCGAACGCCGCCACCGGCGC
>JAYRND010000166.1:0-9651 GCA_041904885.1 Burkholderiales bacterium | reverse complement strand
CTCGATGCGCTGCAGGTGGCGGTCGAGCAGCCGGTCGTCGTTCATCACGTTCATGACGAGCGCGCCAGGCTCCTCCAGCGCGCACCAGGCCGCGTCGAAGAACTCCTGCGACACCAGCGCGGAGGGCGTCGCCTCGTCCTCGAATCCGTCCACCACCAGCAGGTCGCAACACTCGGGCGCGAGCGCCTGCACGCCGTCGCCGTGCTCGATGAGGAGGCGCGCGTCGTCGGCGGGGACATGGAACAGCGAGCGCGCCGTCGCGATCACGCGCTCGTCGGTCTCGACCACGTGCGTGCGCAGGCGGGGAAACCGCCTGTGGAAGAACTTGGCGAGCGATCCGCCCCCGAGGCCGATCATCAGCGCCCGCCTCGGCTCGGGATGAAAGAGGAGGAACGCCATCATGCAGCGCGTGTAGTCGAGCTCCAGCGCGAAGGGCTCGGCGATGCGCATCGCGCTCTGGATCGCCTCGCCGCCGACGTGCAGGTGGCGCACGCCGCGCTCCTCGCTGATGGTGAGCGCGGGACGGCGGCTCATGCCGGGGAATGGAACAGGCGCCGCATCGCCGCGGCGAGTCCGGCGCCCGCGAAGCAGAGCGCGGCGCAACCGAGGATCGACGCGTCGTAGCTGCCGAATGCGTCGAAGCTCGCGCCGGCGACGGTCGGTCCGATCAGCGTCGCCACGCCCGCCGCCGTGTAGAGAAACCCGAGGATCGCCGAAAGGCTGCGCGGCCCGAACAGGTCCATGCACAGGGCGGGCGCCAGCGCGACGTAGCCGCCATAGAGCGTGCCGAAGCAGACAGCGAACACGGCAAGCACCCAGAAACTCGTCGCCCCCCACCACAGGAGGAACAGGAGCCCGAGCCCGGCACCGATCGCCACCAGGGAGTTCGCGTGTCCGAGCCGGTCGGCGACACTGCCCATCGCGAAGCGCCCGAGCAGGCTGCCCAGCCCCAACAGGCTCACCAGGCTCACGCCCTGCGCCTCGCTCAAGCCGACGTCCTGCGCGTAGGGCGCGAGGTGCACCATCGGCACAAAAAAGCCCACACAAATGAGCATCGCCACCCCGTACATCAGCCAGAAGAGCCGGCTGCGCAGCGCTGCGCGCAGGCTCACGCCAGGCAGCGCGGTCCCGGCCGCGCTGGCCCGATGCGCGGCGCGCCCGCCCAGCAGCAGCGCCGCCGGCACGGCCAGCGCGAGCGCGAGCGCCATCAGCCCGAGATAGGCGCCGCGCCAGCCCGAGAGCTCGATCCACCAGGCCGCGAGCGGCGGCATCAGCAGATTGCCGGCGCCGATCCCGGAGACGGCGATGCCGCCGGCGAGCACGCGGTGCTGCACGAACCAGTGCTGGACGGCGGCGACCGAAGGAACGTACGAAAGCCCGATGCCGACGCCGATGCCGATGCTGTAGCCGGCATAGAGCGTCGCCAGGGAATCCGCGTGCGCGGCGGCGGCCAGGCCGGCCGCGATGCACAGTACGCCCGCGAGGCAGACGCCGCGCGGCCCGAAGCGGTCGGCGAGCAGGCCGCCGGGGACGCCGAAAGAGAACCAGAGCAGGGCGCACAGCGAAAAGACGAGTGATACATGCGCCCGCGAAGCGCCGAACTCGGCCTGGAAGGCCTTGAAGAAAGCGGCGAAGGAATAGGCCGTGCCGAAACCGACGAACATCAGGGTGAAGGCGCACGCCACCACCACCCAGCCGTAGGAAGACTGCTTCAACCGGGGATGCTCAGGCTTTCTTCTTCCTGGCACGGGCCGGCGCCGGCTTGTCGGCCACCGCAGCAATCACCTCGACCTCCAGCAGCAGGTCGTCGTGCACCAGGCGCTTGACGCCGATGAGGGTGCTCGCCGGCATGCGCTTCGGGTCCAGATAGCGCGAGCGCACTTCGCGGTACAGGTTCACGGCGTCGGCGTTCATCTTTACCATGTAGCCGTTCAGCTTGACGACGTCGCTCCAAGTCGCGCCCGCGGCCTTCAGGTTGTGCGTCAGGCACTTGAATACCTGCTCGGCCTGCGCGCGCATGTCGTCCTTGCCGATGACGAAGCCGTCGCGGTCGTAGCTGACCTGGCCGGAGACGTAGACGATCCTGGCCGGCCCGGACACCGCCACGGTGTGGGTGAAGAACGGCGAATGGAAGATTTCCTTCGGATTCAGGTACTGCTTGCGCATGGTTGCTCTCCGGTCAGGTGACGGCACCGCGCGCCGTGATGGGCCACAACGCCTCGACAACACCGCCTCGCACGCAAACATACCAGTCGTAGAGGTTCACCGTCGGGTCGCAGTGGCCGGGAACCAGCAGCAATTTATCGCCCAGTCCGGGCGCGCGCGCGCCGGCGCCGATCTCCACCCAGCCATGTTCGTCCGACGCATGCGTATACGACAGGCCGGGCCGCTGCCATACGGCAGGCATGCCGGAATCCACGCTGGAAGCCTTCAGGCCGGCGTCCACGACCACCAGCTTCGCGTCCGGCCGGCTCATGACCGTGGCGAGCACGAACAGCGAGTGCTCGAAGCGCGGCATCGGCGGCGCCCATTCGTTGCGCGCGTAATCGGCGTCCATGAAGACGTAGGAACCGGGTTGGATCTCATCCCAGGCGCCCAGCTCGACCTCGAACATGAAAGTACCGCTGCCCGCGCCCGTGACGATCGGGCAGGAGATGTTGTTCCTTTCCAGAAGATTTCTCGTTTTGCGGACCGCATCGGCGGCGGCACCGATTACCGACCGTCGTTCCTGGTTGGCTCGAATATGCTGTGCGCGGCCGTGATACGCGTGGATTCCGGCAAAGCGCAGGTTCGGGCATGCGGCGATCGCCATCACCAGAGCGAGCGCCGGCTCGCCCGGCGCCACGCCGCAGCGGCGCATACCGACTTCCAGCTCAATGTAGGTCTCGATCGCCGCTCCGGCGCGCTGCGCCGCCGCCTGCAGCTCGCGCACGTTGTCCGCGTTGTCCACGCAGACGCCGATGCGCGCGCGCTTGGCGAGGGCAGCAAGGCGCGCGAGCTTCGCCGCTCCGACGATCTCGTTGGACACCAGTACGTCGGCGATGCCGCCCTCGACCATCGCCTCGGCTTCCGAAACTTTCTGGCAGCACACGCCAACCGCCCCCGCCGCGACCTGCCGCTTGCCGATTTCCGGGCATTTGTGCGTCTTGGCGTGCGCCCGCACCCGCACTCGCCCGGCGACCGCGTCCGTGAGGCGCCGCAGGTTGACCTCGAACGCGTCCAGGTCGAGGATCAGCGCCGGGGTATCCACCTCCTCGAGGCGCATGCCGACCGAAGCGGGCGCAACCGTGGTCAAGCCTTTGCTTTCCCGCTCGTCATCGCAAGATAGCCCAGCGCGACAACCACGATGGCGATCAGCGGCGAGGCGGCATAGTTGACTTTCTCCCAGCCCGCTTCGGTGACGATCATCCCGGAGCTGAACGACGAGATCGCCATCATGGTGAAAATCGCGGTCTCGTTGGCGCCCTGCGCCTTGGCCCGCTCCTCGGGCCGGTAGGTCTCGGTGAGCAGCGTCGTCGCGCCGATGTAGAGGAAATTCCAGCCGACGCCGAGCAGGATCAGCGACCACCAGAAGTTCGCCACTGCCACGCCCGAGAGCGCGACCGCGATCGCGGCGATGTTGAGCGCGGCGCCTGCGAGCATCACCGGGATCACGCCGGCGCGGCGGATGAGCGGCCCGGTGACGAACGACGGCGCGAACATCGCGACGACGTGCGAGGAGATCACGAAGGTCGCATCGTCGTACGGATGCCCGCAGCCGCGCATCGCGATCGGCGTCGAGGTCATGAGGAAGTTCATCACGCCGTAGCTGATGGCGCCGGCCAGGACTGCCACGACGTACTTCGGCTGGCGCGCGATCACCGACATCGGCCGGCCGCTGGCCGCCTGCTGCGCGGCGCTCAGGTCCGGGATGCGGATCCGCGACAGGATCGCGATCGTGACCAGGACGAACCCGATCAGCGCGAGGTAGGCGCCGGTGAAGCGCGGCCCGACCAGGTCCACGGTGTAGCGGCTCGCGGTCGGGCCGAGGATGCCGCCGACCAGGCCGCCGGCGAGCACCAGGGACACCGCGGTCGCCCGGAAGTCTGGCGAGGCGACCTCGGACGCGACGAAGCGGTAGTACTGCCCGAAGGCGTTGAAGGTCCCGAACACGAGCGCCCCGAAGCACAGCAGCCAGAAGCTTGCCTCCCACACTGCGGCGGCGCAGATCAGCGCGCCCAGCACGCCGATCGAGGCGCCGTGCATGAGACCGGTCTTGCGGCCCACCCTGCGCATGTACTGGGACGCGGGCATGGTGGCGATCGCGCCGCCGATCACCCAGCAGGTGACCGGCAGCGTCGCCAGCGCCGCCCTGGGGGCGAGCGCGAGGCCGGCGAGGCCGTTGACCGCGATCAGCGTCGAATTGTTGCTGAAGAGCATCGCCTGGCAGGCCGCGAGCAGGCCGACGTTGCGGCGGGTATTGCCTACGGTACTGTTCATCTATACAGTATCTGGGGAGGATCGCAATTCTAGAACGAATGAACCGGCTGTGACCAAGCTCCGCGGGGCACTTTCGCAGATCCAGGGCAGGTTCGAGAGCGACGCGCGTTCGCCATACGACGACGGCTGGCCGCGGGAGGATGGCGAGCCGCTGCCGCCGAAGACCATGGTCGCCGAGGAGCGCGCGCGCTCGATCATCGCGCGTAACGATTCGCCGGACGTTCCGTTCGAGCAGTCGATCAATCCCTACCGCGGCTGCGAGCACGGCTGCATCTATTGCTATGCGCGGCCAAGCCACGGCTACCTGGAACTCTCTCCGGGCCTGGACTTCGAGACGAAGCTGTTCGCCAAGACCAACGCAGCCGCGCTGCTGAAAGAAGAGCTCGCGAAGAAGGGCTACGTGCCGAAGCCGATCGCCTTCGGCACCAATACCGACTGCTATCAGCCGATCGAGCGCCGCTACGGGATCATGCGCGCGCTCATCGAGGTGCTCGCCGAATGCGACCACCCGCTGACCATCGTCACGAAGTCCGCGCTGATCGAGCGCGACATCGACCTGCTCGCGCCGATGGCGAAGAAGAACCTGGTCAAGGCCTTCGTCTCGATCACCACGCTGGACCACCGGCTGGCGCGGACGCTGGAACCGCGCGCCGCCAGCCCGAGCCGGCGCGTGGATACGCTCCGCGCCCTCGCCGCCGCGGGCATTCCCTGCGGCGTGATGGTCGCGCCGCTGATCCCGGCGCTCAACGACCGGTCGCTGGAGGAAGTACTCGAAGCCGGCGCCGCGGCCGGGGCGACCATGGCCGGCTGGATCCTGCTGCGCCTGCCGAACGAGGTGCGGCCGCTCTTCAAGGAGTGGCTGGCGGCGCATCAGCCGGACAGGGCCGATCACGTCGTCAGCATCATCCGCCAGTCGCGCGGCGGGCGCGAGAACGATCCGAACTTCGGCTCGCGCATGACCGGGACCGGAAATTTCGCCGGGCTGATCGAGAAGCGCTTCGAGATCGCCTGCCGCCGACTCGGCCTCAACTGCGAAGACGACCACATGGCACCGCGCGGCGCGCTGGACTGCTCGCTGTTTCGCGCACCTTCTCCCTCGGGACAGATTTCGCTCTTCTGAGGCGTGCTAGGCTCGGCGCGTGTCCGCCAGGCCCAGCCCGCTCCTCACCGCGCCGATCGTCCCGACGCTAGCGAGGCTTGCGGCCCCGGGCATCGCGCTGGCGCTGTTCCAGACCGCGGTTTCCGTCGCCGACACCTATTTCGTGGGGCAGCTGGGCACCGAGGCGCTGGCCGGGCTGGCGCTGGTGTTCCCGATGGTGATGCTGCTGCAGATGACCTCCGCCGGCGCGATGGGCGGCGGCGTGTCCTCG
This sequence comes from Burkholderiales bacterium, assembly GCA_041904885.1. Classification (GTDB taxonomy): domain Bacteria; phylum Pseudomonadota; class Gammaproteobacteria; order Burkholderiales; family SG8-39; genus RBG-16-66-20. The sequence continues at coordinate 3,802 of JAYRND010000166.1, read as the reverse complement.
GCGGTGGCGCGCGCGCTGGGCGCGGGCAACCGCGACGCAGCGCGCAAGCTCGTCGCGCACGGATTGATCATCGCGGTGGGAGCGGGCCTCGCCTTCAGCGCGCTCCTGCTCGGCCTCGGCAAGGGCCTCTACGGCCTGCTCGGCGGACGCGGCGCGGCGCTCGCGCAAGCGCTCGCTTATTCGGACGTGCTGTTCGCAGGAGCAGTGCTGGTATGGATCGCCAACACGCTGGCGAGCCTGTTGCGCGGCAGCGGCAACACGCTCGCGCCGGCACTCGCCTATGCCGGAACTGCGCTGGTGCAAATCCCGCTATCGGGCGCGCTGACGCTCGGCTGGGGACCGTTCCCGCGGCTGGGAATCGCGGGCGCCGCCACCGCCTATGTCGCCGCGTTCGGGCTCGCCTGCCTTGCGATGGCTGTGCTGGTCTGGCGCAGCACATTGCGCCCGCAGCGATTCCATCTGCAGCTGCAAGGGCGGCTGTTCTGGGAGATCCTCCGCGTGGGCGCGATCTCCTCGCTGTCCGCGCTGCAGACCGTGCTGACCGCGGTGATCCTGACCGGGTTCGTGGCGCGCTTCGGCACCGCCGCGCTCGCGGGCTACGGCGTCGGCGTGCGACTGGAGCTGCTGCAGGTGCCGATCGTGTTCGCCATCGCGCAGGCGCTAGTGGTCATGGTGGGCACCAACATCGGCGCAGGACAGGCCGCGCGCGCCAAGCGCATCGCCTGGACGGGGACCGCCGCATCCGCGCTCATCTGCCTGGTGATCGGAGGCACGGTGGCGATCTACCCTGCGTTGTGGGTGCACATCTTCAGCGACGACGACGCCGTGCTCGAGATCGGCAGCATGTACATGCGGATCGTCGCGCCGCTCTATCCGGTGTTCGGCGCGGGCCTCGCGCTGTACTTCGCGTCGCAGGGCGCCGGCCAGATGGTCAAGCCCGTGCTCGCCGGCACGGTGCGGCTGGTGGTCGTGGTGGCCGGCGGCGCGCTGGTGATGCAGACCGGCGGGCCGCTCGCGGCGCTGTTCGGCGTGGTCGCGCTGGGACTCACCCTGCTCGGCGGCCTCACCGGCTACGCCGTCTACAAGGCCAACTGGAGCCGAAGCTGACGGACTGCGTGCGGCGCTAGCCGACGAACGCGATCAGCGCGTCCAGCGTGGCGTCCGGCGCCTCCGCCATCAGCGAGTGACCCGAGGGGCCGATGGTTACGGTTTTCGATCCCTGGATGGCCTTGGCGAGATCCTGCGCCGCACGCGGCGGCGTCATGACGTCGCGCGCTCCCAGGATGAAGAGCGCCGGGCAGCGGACCTTCGCTGCCGCGTCCATCCCGTCCGCGTAGGAATTGCAGGCCGTCAGGTCCGCGTGCAGGACGCCCGGCGCGAGGCGCCCGAGCCGCGCCAGCGAGTCGCCGTACATCCACATCCCCGGATTCGGATTGCCGGCGAGCGGCACCTGCGCGGCGTGGCCCCAGATGGTCTCCATGTCGTAAGCCGCCTGGTCGTTGCGCAGCGCTGCGTCGAGAAAGCCCGCCGAGACCTTCATCGGGTAGGCGACGCCGATCAGCGCGATCTTTTCCGCGCGCTCCGGATGCCGCGCCGCGAATTCGAGCGCGACCAGCGAGCCCATCGAGTGGCCGACCACGACTGCCTTGTCGATCTTCTGTGCATCGAGGACGCCCGCCAGCCAGTCCGCCATCGCGGCAATGCTCGGTAGCGGCGCGCCGCCCGAGCGGCCGTGTGCGGGCAGGTCCACCGCGAGGACGTTGAAGCCGTGGTAGCCGAAATAGCGGCTCTGGAGGCCCCACCACGAATGATCGAGCCCCGCGCCGTGGACGAAGACGATGCTCCGCCTCGCGGGATCCAGGTCGTGCGCCGCGGTATAGGCGAAGGCCGCGCTGCCGTTGACCTGGAGCTGCATCACTTCGCCTTCGCGGCGGCCGCGAATCCGCGCTCGAGGTCCTGGACCAGGTCCTCGGCGTCTTCCAGCCCGATCGACAGGCGGATGGTGCCCGGGCCGATGCCGGACTTCCTCAGGTCCTCGTCCGACATGCGGTAGTGCGTGGTCGTCGCCGGATGGATCACCAGCGACTTGGCGTCGCCCACGTTGGCGAGGTGCGAAAACACGCGCAGCGACTCGATGAACCGGCGGCCCGCCTCGCGTCCGCCCTTGATGTCGAACGAGAACACCGCGCCGCAGCCGCGCGGCAGCAGCTTCTTCGCGAGCGCATGATCGGGATGGTCCGGATTTTCAGGATAAAGAACCCTTTCAACGGAAGGGCTCGAAGACAGAAAGGCGACGACCTTTCTCGTGCTCTCGACGTGCCGCGGAATGCGCAGGTGCAGCGTTTCGATGCCCTGCAGGATCTGAAACGCGGTCATCGGCGCCATGCAGGCGCCGAAATCGCGCAGGCCTTCGCGGCGTGCGCGCAGGAGGAATGCGCGCGTGCCCGATTCCTCCTCGAAGTCCATGTTGTGGAAGCCCGCGTAGGGCGCAGTGAGCTGCGGGAACTTGCCGCTCTTCTCCCAGTCGAAGCGTCCCGAGTCCACCAGCACGCCGCCGATCGCGATTCCGTGGCCGCCGAGGAACTTGGTCGCCGAGTGGTAGAGCAGGTCGGCGCCGAGCTCGAACGGCTTCATGAGCCAAGGCGTCGTGAAGGTCGCATCCACCAGCAGGGGCAGGCCGGCCTCGTGCGCGATCCGCGACACCGACGGGATGTCGAGCACGTCCAGGCCCGGATTTCCCAGCGTTTCGCCGAACAGCAGGCGCGTGTTGGGCCGAATTGCACTCTGGAAGTTTTTCGGGTCCCGGGGCGAAACGAACGTCGTGTCGATGCCAAATCTCTTCAGCGTGTAGCCGAGGAGATTGTGGGACCCGCCGTAGAGGGAGCCGGAGGCGACGACATGGCTGCCGGCATCCATCAGCGTGGCGACGGCCAGGTGCAGCGCCGCCTGCCCGCTCGCGGTGGCGATCGCGCCTACGCCGCCCTCGAGCGCCGCCATGCGCTCTTCCAGCACCGCCACCGTGGGGTTGGAGATGCGCGAGTACACGTGGCCCGCGCGCTCCATGTTGAAGAGCGATGCCGCGTGTGCCGCATCGCGGAATACGTACGAAGTGGTCTGGTAGATGGGGACCGCGCGCGCGCCCGTCGCCGGGTCCGGCGACTGGCCGGCATGCAACGCGAGGGTGTCGAAACCCGGGTACTTAGGGCCGGCCAAGACTCAGTGCAGGTGTTTTCTCGAAGGCCGCGTGGCGGTCTCGAATGCGCGTTCGGGCTTCTTTTCCTCGATTGCGCGCGCCTTCCAGTCGTTCTCGAAAAAGCGGTCCACCAGCGCCACGGCCTCCGCGACCTGCTCCTTGCCGAACTGGCGCGCGAGCACCGCGCTCACGTCCTCCACCATGCACCGGCGCTGCGCCTCGTGGATCGCCTGCGCGGTCGGGCCGACGAACAGCAGCCGCGATTCCTGCTCGCCGTTCTGCAGGTAGAGCGTGAGCTCGACCTCGACCGCCTCGTAGCACAGCGGGCCCAGGCTCTCGAGCGCGGCGTCGAGCGCCGGATGGAAGCTGCGGCCGACCTCGCCCGTCCAGCACATCAGGAACATGAATTCCTTCTCGTCGTAGCGCAGGCCCGGCTCGTCGGGCTCCACGCTCTTGACGTCGGCGAGCCCCTCGGCATCCAGGTAGTCGAGCAGCGGCCCGAGCGCCTGCTCGATCTGCTTTCTGGAGACCCCCTCGAGCATGGGGATGTCGGCGTGCAGGTGCACTTCCAATCGCATGGCGGCTCTACCGGGGGTGTCGAGGGTGAAT
>JAYRND010000165.1:0-5087 GCA_041904885.1 Burkholderiales bacterium | reverse complement strand
GCGCCCGAGCGCCACATCCGCGTCGGTGACGGTGGGCTCGCTGCCGCCTCTGCCGTAGCAGGCCGGGCCGGGCTCGGCGCCGGCGCTCGCCGGGCCCACTTGGATGCGCGCCAGCTCGTCCAGGCGCGCGATCGAGCCGCCGCCCGCGCCGATCTCCACCATTTCGGTGACCGGGATGCGCAGCGGCAAGCCGCTGCCTTTGAGGTTCCGCCACACGCGCGCCACCTCGAACTTGCGCGACTGCTCGGGGCGTCCGCGGCCGATGAAGCAGATCTTGGCGGTGGTGCCGCCCATGTCGAAGGAGAGCACCTCCTCGAGCGCGTTCTCGCGCGCGAGGCCCGCCGAGAGGATCGCGCCGCCGGCGGGTCCCGACTCGACCAGCCGCACGGGGAATCGCCGCGCAGCGTCCAGCGTGGTCAGGCCGCCGCCCGAGGTCATCAGGTACAGCGGGCAGCGGAAACCGCGTCGCTCGAGCTCCTTCTCGAGCCGGCGCAGGTAGCTCTCCATCAGCGGCTGCACGTAGGCGTTGGCGCAGGCGGTGGAGAAGCGCTCGTACTCGCGGATCTCCGGGCAGACCGCCGACGAAAGCGTGATCGAAAGCCCGGGCAGGGCGGCCGCGAGCATTTTGCCCGCCTGCTTTTCATGCGAATCATTCACGTAGGAATGGAGGAAGCCGATCGCGGCCGCTTCCACTTTCTCGGCCTTCAATCTAGGAACGATTTCAGAAAGAAAACCCTCGTTCAAAGGCGTCCTGATCTCGCCCTTCGCGGTCATCCGTTCCTCAACAGGGAATCTCAGCTCGCGCGGCACCAGGGGCGTGGGCAGCTCCTGGTCGAGGTCGTAGTGCTCGTAGCGCTTTTCGTACCCCATCTCGAGCACGTCGCGAAATCCCGCGGTAGTGAGGAGCGCGGTCTTTGCGCCCTTCCTCTCGATCAGCGCGTTGGTGGCGAGCGTGGTTCCATGAATCAGCACGCCAACATCGCCGGGGCGAAGCTTTGCGTTTTCCAGCACGCGCGAAATCCCTTCCAGCATGCCTTCCTCGGGGGCGCGCGGCGTGCTAAGCACCTTGGCGGAGTGGCGCTTCCCTGCATGCTCCAGCACCACGTCGGTGAAGGTGCCGCCGATGTCGGCGGCGAGTCGGGCGCGCGTCACTCGCCTAGCGGCCCTTCCACTGCGGCTTGCGCTTCTCCGCGAAGGCCTTGGGGCCCTCGATCGCGTCCTCGCTGCGCGCCATCGCGGCGTAGGCCGGATAGGCCATGTTGTCCATGGCTGCCTGCAGCGACGGCGCCTCGAGCGAGCGAAGCACAGCCTGCTTGGTGGCGCGCACGCTCATCGGCGAACCTTCCAGGATCAGGTCCGCCCAGCGGCGCGCCTCGGCCATCAGCTGCGCGTGCGGCGCCACCGCGGTGACGAAGCCGAGGCGCAGGCCTTCCTCGGCGCTCACGCGCCGGCCGGTGAGCATCATGCCCATCGCCTGCTTGAGCGGCACGGTGAGCGGCAGGCGCTGCATTCCGCCCGCGCCCGCGGCGAGGCCGACGCGCGGCTCGGGCAGCGCGAACACTGCCTGGTCGGAGGCGATGATCAGGTCGCAGGCGAGGGCGATCTCGAAGCCGCCGCCCATCGCCACGCCGTTCACCGCCGCGATCACCGGCTTGTCGAGGTCGTAGCGCGAGGTGAGTCCCGCGAAGCCTTTCGGCGGGTGCACCGGCCGCTCGCCCGTGCGCGCGCGCAGCTCGGCGTGGTACTTCAGGTCGTTGCCGGTGCAGAAGGCCTTGTCGCCGGCCCCCGTGATGATCGCGACCCACAGCTCGGGGTCGGCGGCGAAGCGGTCGAACTCCGCCGACAGCTCCTCGTTCGCCATCGGGTGGCAGGCGTTGTACACCTCCGGCCGGTTGATGGTGACGACCAGAAGATGCCCGTCGCGCTCGCTGCGGCTGAATTGGCCCATGATTCCTCCCTAGGTAACTTCCCGGCGCACGATTGCGGCGCCCTCCGCGAGCGCCTTCAGCTTGCCGAAGGCGACCTCGCGCTTCATGTATTTCATCCCGCAGTCGGGAGCGGGAATCAAGTTCGCGGGCTTGAGGTACTTCAGGCCCGCGCGGATTCGGTCCGCGACCTGTACCGGCGTCTCGATCGCGTCGGTGCCGAGGTCGAGCACGCCGAGCATCACCTTCTTGCCGGCGAGATCCTTCAGCACCCCCAGGTCGAGACGCGGCTGCGCCGCCTCGATGGAGATCTGCTCGGCGATGCTGTCGGCGAGGCCGGGCAGGAACGAGTAGCCGGCAGGCTTGGAGGCGCCCGGCACGACCGCCGCGTAGCCGAAGCAAAGATGCACCACCGTGGGCACCCTGATGCCTTGCAGCGCGCGGTTGATCGCCTTCACGGCGTAGCGCTTCGCCGCCTCGGGGTCGTTGCGCAGCCAGGGTTCATCGAGCTGGATGACGTCGGCGCCGGCCTTTTCCAGCTCCAGCGCCTCCTCGTTGACGGCGACGGCAAAGTCCATCGCCATTTCCTCGTCGTCCTTGTAGTGCTCGTTCTTCGCCTGCTGGCCCATGGTGAAGGGGCCGGGCAGCGTGATTTTCGCGGGCAGCGCAGTGTTCGCGCGCAGGAACTGCATGTCGCGCAGCTCGACCGGCGCCTTGCGCCGGATCTTGGCCACCACGCGCGGCACGGGCGTCATCTGGCCCGAGCGCGTCTTCACCTCGCCCGGACGCGCGAGGTCGAGCCCTTCCAGCGCCGTGGCGAAGCGGTTCGAGTAGCTCTCGCGGCGCATCTCGCCATCGGTAATGATGTCGATGCCGGCGTGCTCCATTTCGCGGATGGCGAGCAGCGTGGCGTCGTCCTGCGCCTGCTCGAGGAACTCCTCCGGGATGCGCCAGATCTCCTTCATGCGCGTGCGCGGCACGACCTTGGAAAGCATTTGCCGGTTCACGAGCCACTCGGGCTGCGGGTAGCTGCCGACGACGGTGGTCGGCAGCAGGTGCGTGGGCAGGGGCATGGCGGCTCCTAGACGGTGGATTGCGCGGAGGCCTGCGGCACCGGCAGCGGCTTGCCCGCCGACTGCCAGACCACGAAGCGGCGCTCGATCGCGCGCGAAGCCACATAGTAGGCGATGGAGAGCAGCAGGATCATCAGGATCGAAGCGAACACGCGCGGGCTGTCGAGGATCGTGCGGTTGAGCGTGACGAGGTAGCCGATGCCGGCGGCCGCGGTGAGCATTTCCGCCACTACCACGCCGATGATGGCGAGCGCGCCGCCGAGGCGCAGGCCCGCGAACACCGTGGGCAGGGATGCGGGGATGATCACGCGCCAGATCTGCTGGCGCAGCGTGGCGCCCATGCTGCGCGCGGCGAGCAGGAACTGGGGATCGATGGTCTGGATGCCCGCCGCGGTGGAGAGCAGCACCGGGAAGAAGGCGTAGATGCCGGCGAAGGCGATTTTCGACTCCGGGCCCACGCCGAACCAGGCGGTGAATACGGGGTAGAGGATGACGATAGGCACGGCGTAGAGGCTGGAGAACACGGGCAGCAGCAGCCCGCGCAGGCGCGCGAGGCCGCCCACCGCCGCGCCCACGAGGATGCCGCCGCCGCAGGAGATCAGCATCGCCAGCGCGACCTCGGTCAGCGTCACCACGAGGGCGTGGCCGTAAATGCGCGCGTCCTGCCAGAGCACGGCCAGCGTCTTCGACATCGACGGGAGGAAGAGCTCGGGCAGGAGGCCCATCCGCGGGACGAGCTCCCAGAGGACGAGGAGCAGAACCAGGAGCAGGCGCCGCACCGTCGCCGGTTTCATCAATCGGCCTTCCTGATCTGCCGCCAGATGCGGTCGCGCAGCTTGCCGAACACGTCGGTGGCCATCATCTCGTAGGTGCGCGGCCGCGGCAGGTCGATGTGGATGCGGTCGATGATCCTTCCCGGCCTTGCCGACATCACGAGCACCTCGTCCGCCAGATATACGGCCTCGGTGAGGCTGTGCGTGATGAACACCACGGTCTTCGAAGTGGTGGACCAGATGCGCAGGAGCTCGTGGCCCATGGTCATGCGCGTCTGCTCGTCGAGCGCGGCGAAGGGCTCGTCCATCAGCAGCACCGGCGGGTCCTGCACGAGGCCCCTTGCGATGGAGACGCGCTGCTTCATGCCGCCCGAGAGCTCGTGCGGGAAGCGCGTGCCGAAGCCATGCAGGCCGACCAGCTCGAGCATGGCCTCGGCGCGCTTGCGCATGTCCTCCTTGCTCGCGCCGCGCAGGGAAAGGGGAAACTCGATGTTCTCCAGCGCCGTCAGCCAGGGGTAGAGGCTCGCCTCCTGGAAGATCACGCCGACGCGCTGCGGGTCGGGCTCGGGGATCGGCTTGCCGAGGCAGCGGATCGTGCCCTGCGTCTGCGCGCGCAGCCCGGCGAGCATCATGAGCAGCGAGGTCTTGCCGCAGCCGCTGGGGCCCACGATGACGGTGAAGCGGCCTGCCGGCACCTGCAGGGAGATGTCTGCCAGGGCCGGCACGGTTCCGCCATACACATGGCTCAGGGCCTCGACTTCGATCGCCGAATTCACGCTCTCCACGTGCTCACCCGGCTTTCCATCCAGCGCAGCGCCTCGTTGAACAGGATGGCGGCCGCCGCGAGCAGGATCACTCCGGCGAAGAGCTGTTTCATCTGGAAGTTCTCGCCCCAGCTCGCGATCAGGTGGCCGATGCCGGTGCGCGAGGCGTACATCTCGGCGATCATCACTCCGGTGAAGTTGAAGATCATCGAGATGCGCAGCGTTTCCAGCAACAGCGGCAGCATGCTCGGCACGTAGACGCGCGCGACCAGCTGCAGCCGCGTCGCGCCGTAGGAGCGCGCGACCAGCAGGTAATCCTGCTTCACCGATTCGACCGCGGCTGCCGCGCTCATCAGCACGACGAAGGTCGTGGTGAACGCCGCGTAGGCCACCTTCTGCTGGAAGGTCACGCCCAGCACGAGGATGAAGAGGGGCAGGAAGATCGATTTCGGGATCGCGAACACCACGAACAGCGCCGGCTTGAAAACCTGGCCGAGATAGTCGTTCTCGGCGATCAGCACCCCGAGCGCGCCGCCCAGCGGCACCGCGATC
>JAYRND010000024.1:0-7798 GCA_041904885.1 Burkholderiales bacterium | reverse complement strand
TCTATGTAAATGACGGCTCCTGCGGTTCCGGCGCGATCAAGGAGATCACGATCGAGCATCCCGTGAGAAACTCCGACCGGACCAGCCGCTGTGTTGCGCTGGCCGACGGCAAGCCGGTCGCAGTGAAGCCGGCGACTGCGAGGCCGAGTACGGGAACGGCCGTGCCGAAGCCGGCGGCGGCCGCGCCCGCCACTTCGGGCGATGGGAATGAACAGCTCGAGCGCTTCCTTCAGCGCAAAGGGCCTGTCAAGGTGTTCAGGCAGGAGCCAGCGGTGGGATTCGGCGGCGACTTGCGGCAGGGCGAGGTCGCGTATGTGAACGACGGCTCATGCGGGCCGGGCCGGATCAAGGAGATAACCGGCACGCCCACCGATATGGGCGCCAGATTTCGTCCTGCAAACCCGAACTCGCGCTGCGTTTCGCTGGGCGATTAGTTGCGGACCTCAGCGGCGGGGGCGGGGGCGCGCCCGCGGCGCGCGCGCGTGGTCCCCCACCGGCGCCTCCACCCTCGTTCCGGGGAGCGCGAAGGCGCCGCGGCCGTCGCGCACGGCGGCGTCGAAGGCTTCGATGATTTCCCGGGCCTGGGCGATCTCGTTCTCGGTGGGCGACCAGGCGTGGTTGGCCGCGGCAGCCTGCTTCGGATGGATGCAGAAGGCGCCGGTGAATCCCAGCGCCTTCGCGCGCTGCAGCAGACGCTCGTAGGCCGCCATGTCGGCGATTTCCGAAACCGGGCCCGGCAGGCCGAAGGCGGCGAGGCCGCGCGCGCGCGCGGCGACCGCGACCAGCTGCGCGGGCCAGTCGAGGGCGGCTGCGGCCGAGGAGATGCCGAGCGCGCCGCAATAGTCTTCGCCGCCGAAGGCAAGGCCCGCGAGGCGCGTGCCCGCGCGCGAGATCGCCACGGCATCCAGCACCGCGGCCGGCGATTCCAGCATGGCCACGAGCGTCGCGGAGGACCGGGCAAGCCGCGACTCGGCCGCGATCACCTGCTTGGCGCTTTCCACTTTCGGCAGGACGACCGCGGCGACGGGCGATTTCGCCGCCGCCTTGAGGTCCTCGGCGAGCCAATCGGCTTCGGAATTCACGCGCACCATGACGGTGGCGCCCTGGTCCGCGAGGCGCCGTGCCGCCCCGGGCAGCCGCGCGCGCGCCGCGGCCTTCTGCGCGGGCGGCACCGAATCCTCGAGGTCGAGCAGCAGCGCGTCGGCGCCGCGCTCGTGCGCCCTGGCGAGGAAGCGCTCGTCGGCCAGCGGCACGAACAGGGCCGAACGTACCAACGGAAGATTGAGCTGTTCCATGCCGAGAATCTGGTGGGCGGTACTGGGATCGAACCAGTGGCCCCTGCTGTGTGAGAGCAGTGCTCTACCGCTGAGCTAACCGCCCGCCGTGAAACACGCTGCGCGGGAGGCGGATTTTACGCGAAAATCAATGCCATGAGCATCAAGGGCAAGGCCTACCTCGTCGGCGCCTACGAGCACCCCACGCGCAAGGCCGAGGACAAGTCGGTCGCGCAGCTGCACGCCGAGGTGGCGAAGGGGGCGCTGGAGGACGCGGGGCTGACGCGCGCGGACGTGGACGGCTACTTCTGCGCGGGCGATGCGCCGGGCCTCGGGCCGCTGTCGATGGCGGACTACATGGGCCTCAAGCTCCGGCACATGGATTCGACCGACACCGGCGGGTCCTCCTACCTGATCCACGTCGCGCACGCGGCGCAGGCGATCGCGCTGGGCAAGTGCAACGTGGCCCTCGTCACGCTCGCCGGCCGGCCGCGCTCGGAGGGCTCGAGCGGCACGCAGCCGCGCAGCTGGGGCGCCAACCTGCCCGATGCGCCCTTCGAGGCGCCCTACGGCATCGTCACCACCAACAGCTACGCGATGGTGGCGGCGCGCCACATGCACGAGTTCGGCACCACGAGCGAGCAGCTCGCCTGGATCAAGGTCGCGGCCTCGCACCACGCGCAGCACAATCCGCACGCGATGCTGAAGGAGGTCGTCACGGTGAAGGAAGTGCTCGATTCGCCGGTGATTGCCGATCCGCTGCACCGCATGGATTGCTGCGTCGTGTCGGACGGCGGTGGCGCGGTGATCCTCGCGCGGCCCGAGATCGCGAAGTCCCTGAAGCGCCCCAAGGTGAAGCTGATCGGCGCGGGCGAGTCGCCCAAGGGCCAGGCGGGCGGCAAGCTCACGCTCACCACCTCGGGCGCGGCCTGGTCGGGCGCGGCGGCCTTCGCCGAGGCCGGCGTCAAGCCAGCGGATATCAAGTACGTGTCCATCTACGACAGCTTCACCATCACGGTGCTGGTGCAGCTGGAGGACCTGGGCTTCTGCAAGAAGGGCGAGGGCGGCAAGCTCGTCGCCGACGGCAACCTGATCTCCGGCACCGGCAAGCTGCCGTTCAATACCGACGGCGGCGGCCTGTGCAACAACCACCCGGCCAACCGCGGCGGCATGACCAAGGTGATCGAGGCTGTGCGCCAGCTGCGCGGCGAGGCGCATCCGAAGGTGCAGGTGAAAAACTGCGGCCTCGCGCTCGCGCAGGGCACCGGCGGGCAGCTGGGCACGCGCCACGGCTCGGCGACGCTGATCATGGAGCGCGAATGAGGAAAATCCCGGCTCCCTCGGTGAACGCGGAGAACAAGCCGTTCTTCGACGCCGCCTCGCAGGGAAAGCTCCTGGTCAAGAAGTGCAGATCCTGCGGCGAGTTCCACCACTATCCGCGCGCCGTCTGCCCGCACTGCTTCTCGGACCAGACCGAGTGGCAGGACGCGAAGGGCACGGGCACGGTCTACACCTGCAGCGTGCTTCGGCGCGGCGTGCCCGAGCCCTACTGCATCGCCTACGTGACGCTGGACGAGGGCGTGTCGATGCTCACCAACATCGTCGACTGCGACCTCGACAAGGTGAAGATCGGCATGAAGGTGAAGGTGGTCTTCCAGCCCACCGACGGCGGCCCGCCGGTGCCGATGTTCACGCCCGCTTAGTGGTCGTATAGCCCGGCCTTCGCCTTGCCGCGGAACACGCGGTAGGCGAACACCGTGTAGCCGGCGAGAAAGGGCAGCACGATCAGCGCGCCCACCAGCATGATGCCGAGCGCGCTGGGGTGCGCCGCCGCCTCCCAGATGGTGATGCGGTCGATCACCACGTACGGGAACAGGCTGTAGGCCAGGCCCGCAAACGAAAACACGAAAATCGCCACCGCGCCTGCAAACGGCGCCCATTCGCCCTCGCTTTCGCGCCGGCGCAGCCGGCCGGTCGCGCGCCAGATGCGCAGCCAGGCGAGCGCGCAGCCGAGCGGCAGCACCATCAGCGCCAGGGTGCGCGGGAAATCGAACCAGCGCTCGCGCACGGTCTCGCTCACGAGCGGCGTGGCGGCGCTCACCAGCGCGACGCCCAGCGCGACCCAGAGCAGTCCCCAGCGCGCCCAGCCGATCGCCTTGCGCTGCAGCTCGCCCTCGGTCCGGCCGATGAGCCAGGTGGCGCCGAGCAGCACGTAGCCGCCGCACAGCGCCGCCCCGGTCACCAGCGCGAAGAGGAAGTAGCCGAAGCCGGGCTCGAAGCCGGTGATGTAGCGCCCGAGCATGAAGCCCTGCGCGAGGCTCGCGAGGAACGAGCCGAACCAGAACAGCCAGTTCCACAGCTCGGCGTGCCACCCCTCGGCCTTGGCGCGCAGCTCGAACGCCACGCCGCGCAGCATGAGCCCCACCAGCATCGCCGTCACCGGCAGGTACAGCGCGCCCAGCACCACCCCGTGCGCGCGCGGGAAGGCCACCAGCAGCAGGCCGATGCCGAGGACGAGCCAGGTCTCGTTCGCATCCCAGAACGGGCCGATCGATGCCACCATGACGTCCTGCTCCCGGGCGTCGGCGGCCGGCATGAGCATGCCCACGCCGAGGTCGTAGCCGTCCAGCACGACGTAGGCGAGCACCGCGGCGCCCATCAGCGCCGCGAACACCACGGGAAGATCGAGCGTCATGGGCCGGTCCCTTTGCGCGCGAGGTGCGTGATCGTCACCATGTAGGCGAGCAGCATGAGCGAATAGGTGAGCACGTAGCCGGTGAGGCTCGCACCGAGCTCGGCGCCCGAGACCGGGCCCACCGCGTCCGCGGTACGCAGGATGCCGGTGACCAGCCAGGGCTGGCGGCCGATCTCGGTCACCAGCCAGCCCGAGAGCACGGCAAGCCAGCCGGAGAACGTGAAGCCGGAATAGATCCAGAGCAGCCAGCGCGGCGGAAGCGCGCCGCGCCGCAGCCGCCAGGCGCCGAACCACGAGAGCGCGATCATGCCGACACCGATGCCGACCATCGCGCGAAAGGCGAAGAACAGCGGCGCCACCGGCGGGTGGTCGGGCGCGAAATCGTCCAGTCCCCGCAGCTCGCCCTCGGGGTCGTGGCGCAGGATCAGCGCCGCGCCCTTGGGGATGCCGACCGCGAAATCGTTGCGGCGCTCGGCCTCGTCCGGCAGCGCGAACAGGAGCAGCGGCGCGCCGCGCTCGGTGCGCCAGATTGCCTCGATCGCCGCGATCTTGGCCGGCTGGTGCTCCAGCGTGTTGAGGCCGTGCTGGTCGCCGACCCAGGCCTGCAGCGGCGCGAGCACCGCCGCGACCAGCGTGCCCGCGCGAAGCGTGCGCAGCGCGCCTGCGTCCTGCGCCGCCGCGAGCAGGCGCCAGGCGGAAAGCCCCGCGACGACGAACGCGGCGGTGAGGCCCGAAGCGAGCATCATGTGCGTGAAGCGGTAGGGGAAGCTCGGGTTGAAGATCACCGCCAGCCAGTCGCCGGCGATGAGGTGCCCGTCCGCCATCACGTGGCCGGCCGGCGTCTGCATCCAGGAGTTCAGCGCGAGGATCCAGAACGCCGACAGCGTGGTGCCGAGCGCCACCATCGCGGCCGAGAGGATGTGCAGCCAGCCGGGCACGCGGTTCATGCCGAACAGCATCACGCCGAGGAAGGTGGCCTCGAGGAAGAACGCCGTCAGCACCTCGTAGGCGAGCAGCGGCCCCGCGATGTTGCCGACCTTGTTCATGAAGCCGGGCCAGTTGGTGCCGAACTGGAAGCTCATGACGATGCCCGAGACCACGCCCATGGCGAAGGACAGGGCGAACACCTTGGTCCACAGGCGGTAGGTGTCCAGCCATGCCACCTCGCGCGTGCGCTCGTAGCGGATGCGGAAATACAGCAGGAACCAGCCCAGCGCAATGGTCAGGCTGGGGAACAGGATGTGGAACGCGATGTTGAGGCCGAATTGCGCCCGCGCAAGGAGCAGCGTCTCGTCCATTGGACTGGAACTATAGTCCCAGAGCGAACACCTCCACCGGATCCGCGAGCCCGCGCATGCGCTGCGGTCCCAGGGATCGGGTCGGCCGGCCGAGCATGGCGGCGAACGTCCCCGTCATCAGCAGGGGCACGCCCAGGTCCTTGGTGAGCGACTCCAGCCGCGCGGCGCGATTCACCGCGGGCCCGATGACGGTGAAATCGAGCCGCTCGGGAGAGCCCACGTTGCCGTAGGCGACCCGGCCGGCGTTGAGGCCGACACCGAAGTGGATTTCGGGGCATCCTTCCTGCCGCCGGCGCCGGTTCACCTCTTCGACGCGCGCGAACGCATCCTGCGCGGCCTCGAGCGCGGCGCGGCAGGCCGCCCCTAGCCCGCCCTGCCGGTCCGCGGGAAACACGATCAGCATGGCATCGCCCATGAAGCGCAGGATCTCGCCGCCGCGGGGATTCACGGCAGCGGCCACCAGCTCGAAGTACGAATTCAGCAGGTCGAGCAGGCGGGCCGCGGGCAGCGTCTCCGAAAGCGGTGTGAATCCGCGCAGGTCGGCATACCAGATCGCGGCTTCGATCTCCTCGACGTCGCCGCGATGGATCCTGCCTTCGAGGATGCGCCGGCCGGTGCGGTGGCCGACGTAGGTATCGAGCAGCGTTTCGGCGACTCGGTGCGTCGCGGCCACCTCGAGCACCACGGCGAGCGGGAGGCTGAGCCGGCGGAAGGCCTCGATGTCGACGTCGCCGAAGCCGTGCGCGGCGTCGGTCGCGACCGCCATGACGTTGCGGGAGCCGTCCGAGAACTGCAGCGGCAGCAGCAGGTAGTCGCGGCCGCCCGCCGCGGCGAGCTCGTGCAGCACCGGGTGGTCGCCCGCCGCGAGCTTGTCCAGTCGGTAGCGTACCGGGGCGCCGCTGTCGACCATCTTCTGCGCCGGGCTGCCAAGGTAGGCGCCGGTGCGCTGCACGCCGTAGGGAATGCGCTCGACGCGGGTCGTCTGGCCGCGCGTCCAGATATAGGCCCAGGCCGCGAGCTGGGGGTGGATGGTGAAGAAGCCCAGGCGCATGCGCCACAGCGGCGCTCCGGCCTGCAGCAGCTGCGCGGCGAGCGCGTCCACCAGCACGACCGGATCGGCGTTGAGCCGGCCTTCGCCGAGGAGCCAGTCGATCACCGGCTCGGCGGACCATCCGGACCCGGGACTGCCGCGATCCGTCACTTCAGCCGGGCCCCCGCGCTGTCGTACACCTCTACATCCACCGGGATTCCCTGGCGCACGCTCTCGCCGACGGTGCAGAACGCCTCGAATTGCGATAGCGCGCGGTCGAGGTGCTGCAGAGAGGCTGCGGGGACGCCGAGCGTGATGCGCACGGCGATGCTCTGGATGCGCAGCCGGTTGGCCTCGTTGCGGCCGGGCGCCGCCTCGACTTCGGTGCGGATTGGCTCCGGAGACTGCTTGAACTTGCGCAGCGCGAACAGCAGGCTCGTCGACATGCAGTTGCCCACCGCTGCGGCGAGCAGCTGGTCGGGCGAGGGCCCTGCGCCCTTGCCGAGCGGGGGATGCTCGTCGGTGTGCAGCAGCGGCACGCCGTCGCCGAATCGCACTGCGAAATGGAAGTCCTCCTTCTGCTCGAGCGAGACTCTTGCGGCCATGGCTCTGTCCCGTCTTCAGCCTGGCCTTGCGGATCCGGCAAGCGCGTCGCGCGCGCGCACCAGCTTCGCGCGCGCCTGCGTGGCGACGGCGCGCAGCTCGGGGCGGTCGGTGAGCTTGACCATGATCGCCGGGTCCATGAAGGACACGTCGACGCTGCCGTCGGCCTCCTCGCGCACCACCACGTTGCAGGGCAGCAGCAGGCCGATGTCCGGCTCCGCGGTGATCGCGGCGTGGGCGAGCGGCGGGTTGCAGGCGCCGAGGATGCGATAGGGGCGGTAGTCGACGCCGAGCTTGGCTTTCATGGTCGCTTTCACGTCGATCTCGGTGAGCACGCCGAAGCCCTCGGCCTTGAGCGCCTCGGTGACGCGGGCGACGGCCTGGTCGAACGGCAGCGCGACGCGCGTGGAAAATCCATACGAACTCATGCGAACTCCTTCCGGTTGCGGTAAGCGACGTAGTAGAGGACCGGGATCACGACTAGCGTGAGCAGGGTCGAGACCAGGATCCCGAAGACAAGCGAGATGGCGAGCCCGTTGAAGATCGGGTCGTCGAGGATGAAGGTGGCGCCGATCATCGCCGCGAGGCCCGTGAGCACGATCGGCCGCGCGCGCGCCGCGGCCGAGCGCAGGATCGCGTCGCGGAACGGCAGGCCCTCGGCGACCTTGAGGTTGACGAAGTCGACCAGCAGGATCGAGTTGCGCACGATGATGCCGGCGAGCGCGATCATGCCGATCATCGAGGTGGCGGTGAAGTTGGCGCCGAGCAGCGCATGCCCCGGCAGGACCCCGCTCACCGTCAGCGGGCTCGGCGCCATGATGATGAGCGGCACGAGGTCGGAGCGGAACTGCGCCACCACCAGCAGGTAGATGAGGACCAGGCCCACCGCGTAGGCGAG
>JAYRND010000164.1:0-11116 GCA_041904885.1 Burkholderiales bacterium | reverse complement strand
CGGGATACAGGTCCTGAAGGAACTGGTGGGAAGCGCCGACGTATTTTCGCAGTCGTATCGCCCCGGCACCCTTGCCGCGCGTGGGTTCTCGCCCGAGGAGGTGGTCAAGCTGCGCCCCGGCATCATCTACGCGACGCTGAGCGCCTGGGGTACCGCGGGTCCCTGGAAGGACCGCCGCGGCTTCGACAGCATCGTGCAGACCGTGAGCGGTCAGGCGTACCGGCAGAGCAGCGAGGGCACTGAGCCCAACAAGCCGCGCCTGATGCCCGTCTCGGCCAACGACTATGTCGGCGGCTACCTGATGGCGTTCGGCGTGATGGCAGCGCTCGCCCGGCGCGCAACCGAGGGCGGCAGCTGGCTGGTGCGGGTTTCTCTCGCTCGCACCGGCAAGTGGATCGTGGACAGGGGGATCGTCGAAGGGTTTGCTTCTGTTCCGGCTGAACTTCCGCAGCCCGAACTGCAGCAACTCCTCATGCAAACCGGGGCCTTTACCCATCTCAGGCCGGTGCTGGAGCTCTCCGAAACGCCGCCGTTCTGGGCACGTCCGCCGGCGCCGCTCGGCTCGCACCCGGCGCAATGGCCGGCGCGTTGACGGCGCAACGCCCGCCCGCGCTCGCGTTCGCCGCCGCCTGCCTGGCCGCGTCGCTGGGCCCGCTCGACACGATGGTGAATACGGCGTTTCCCGCCATCACCGCGGACTTCGCGCTCGAAGTGGCGCAGATCCAGTGGATTCCGATCGCCTACCTGCTCGCCTACGGCAGCCTGGCGCTGGTGACCGGTCGCATAGGCGATCTGTATGGCTACCGGCGGACCTGCCTGGCGGGGCTCTGCGTCTGCGCGTGCGCCTTTGCAGCCTGCGCCGCGGCGCCGAGCTACGGCTGGCTGCTCGCCGCGCGCGTGCTGCAGGGCGTGGGGATCGCGCTGGTCCTGGGAGGCGCGCCGCCGCTGGCGCTCGCGGCCTATCCGGAATCGCGGCGGACGGCGATCCTGGGACGCTATTCCGCGGTGCTGGCGCTGGTGCTGGTGCTCGGACCGGCGGCGGGAGGCGTGCTGGTCGAGGCGTTTGGCTGGCGGTCGGTGTATGCGCTGCGCGTGCCGGTCTCGCTGGCGGCGCTCGCGCTCCTGGCGCGCGTGCCGGAAGCGCCGCGGCATTCGCGCGCGCAGGGTTTCGACGGCGCCGGTGCCGCGCTCCTCATGTTCTGGCTCTCCGCTTTCGTGCTCGCGCTCGCCATGCCGGTCGCTACGGGCTGGATGCTCGCGCTGCTTGCGGCTGCCGGGCTGGCGATGTTCGTCCTGCACGAAGGGCGCACCGCCGCGCCCATCGTCCGGCCTTCGCTGTTCCTCGACGCGCGCTTCGCCCTGTTCAACGTGACGAGCATGGGCGTCCATTTCGCGGGATTCGCGATCTTCCTGCTCGGGCCGTATTTCTTTATCCGCGTGGCGGGGCTGTCGACCCTCGCCGCCGGCGTGCTCCTGTCTTTCGGGCCGGTCGGGGCGGCGCTCGGCTCGGCGCTTGCCGAGCGCATGGTGCGGCGCTTCGGGACGGGGCCGGTTGCGCTCTCTGCGGCGGCACTGGTAGCGGTCACTGTCGGCGCGGCGGCTGCGTGGGACTCGCAAAGCGCGATCGCCGGCATCGGGCTCCTCATGTTCGCGCAGGGCGCGGGTATCGGCCTGTTCCAGGTGGCATACACCGACTATGTGGTCGCGGCGCTGCCGATTGCCGAGCGGGGCGTGGCGGCGAGCCTCGCCAACCTCACGCGCACGCTGGGCGTTCTCGCTTCCGCCAGCCTGCTCTCGGCGCTCTTTCGCGCCGTCGAGTCGGACGCCGTAGCCGCGGGCGCGAGTGCGCAAGATGCCTTCCTGGCTGGCTACCGGATGAGCGTCGCGTGTGCGGCGGCGGCTCTGGGCGTGTTCCTTGCGGCCACTTTCGTCCGCCCGAGGATATGGACAGCGAGGCAGGCGTGACGGCAGGGTCGCCGCCTAGGCGTTCTTCTCCTGCAGCTTCCTGATCAGGCCTTCGACACCGTCGCTGCGCACGATGGCCTCGAACTCGCTGCGGTAGGTGAGCACCAGGCTGACGCCCTCGATGTTGATGTCGTAGATCTTCCACCCGTCCGGCGTCTGCCGCATTGCGTAGGCCACGGCCACCGGCTGCCTGCCTTCGCTCAGGTACTGGTTGCGGACCGTGGCCTCGGTCGCGCCCGGCGGGATGCGCACCGGCAGTACCTTCATGGTCTGGCCGCGGTAGACGCCGATGGCCTTCGAGTAGACGCGCACCAGCATGGCGCGAAACTCGGTTACCAGGCGCTCCTTCTGCTCGGGAGTCGCGACGGACCAGGACCGGCCCGCTGCGAGCTGCGCCGCCTCCCGGAAATCGACGTGGGGAAGGACCCGCTGCTCGGCAAGCGCGAGCGCCTTCCTGCGGTCGCCGCCCTGGAGCTGCGGATCGGCCTTGATCGCCTCGAGAACCTCCGCGGTGACCTTGCGGACGAGCTCTTCGGGCGTCGATGACTGCGCACGAGTGTCGGCCGCGACCAACAGTGCGAGCGCGAGCAGGAGCGGTTTCATGCGCGGTTCGACACCCGATGTGCGACGGCGTTCCGTCGCGGTTGTCACCGCACGGCGACAGGCTAGGCGTTCTTCTCCTGCAGCTTCTTGATCAGCCCCTCGATGCCGTCGATGCGCACGATGGCTTCGAACTCGCTGCGGTAGGTGAGCACGAGGCTGATGCCCTCGACCGAGATGTCGTAGATCTTCCAGCCGGTGGGCGTCTTCATCATCGAGTAGTCCACCGCCACAGGCGGGCGGCCCTCGCGGATGTACTGGTTGCGCACCTTTACGTCGGTGTCGTCGCGGCCGGCGCGCAGCGGGAGCACTTTCATGGTCTGGCCGCGGTAAATGTCGAGCGAGGCGGAGTAGATCCGCACGAGCAGCGCGCGGAATTCGTCCACCAGGCGCTTCTGCTGCTCCGGGGTCGCCTGGCGCCAGGATTTGCCCATCGCGATCTGCGTCGCCTCGCGGAAATCCACGTGCGGCAGGATCTTCTCCTCGGCGAGCGCCAGCGACTTCTTGCGGTCGCCCGCCTGCAGGTCCTTGTCGGACTTGATGGCCGCCAGCACTTCCTCGGTGACCTTGCGCACCAGCGCGTCCGGGGCGAGCTCCTGTGCGACGGCGGGGAGCGCCAGGCAGAGGGACAGCAGCAGGGCGGCGATTCTCATGGTCGGCATACTAACCGACGGCTCCCCAGTTCCGGGTATCCGGCGCGCCGTTCGTTGGACTATGCTGTTTCCCCGTTCCCCACGCCGGAGGCCCCGTGGCGGAAAGCGAAGGCAGGCCAGTCTCGGTGGCGCTCGTCGAGGACGACGATGGCGCGCGGGCGCGGCTGGTCGCTTCCATCTGCGCCGAACCCACGATGCGCCTTGCCGGGGACTGGCGCACCGGCGCGGAAGCGCTCGCCCACCTCGAGAAAGAAGCGCCCGACGTGCTCCTCGTGGACATCGGCCTGCCCGATATGTCGGGTTTGGAGGTGGTGCGCGCCACGGCCGCGCGGCACCCCGCCTGCGACATCCTCGTCGTCACCGTCTTCGGCGACGAGCAGACGGTGCTCGCCGCGCTGGAAGCGGGCGCGCGCGGCTACCTGCTGAAGGGCGCGGCATCGCACGACATCGCCGAGGACATCCGCGAGCTGAGGCACGGCGGCTCGCCGCTCTCGCCGGTGATCGCGAGGCAGGTGCTCAAGCGCCTGCACGCGCGCGCCGCGAAATCCGCGGCGCCGAATCACGACGAGTCGCTGCTAACGGCGCGCGAGAGCGAGATCCTTAACGCCATCGCGCGCGGCTTTTCCTATGCCGAGACCGCGACGCTGCTGGCGATCTCGGTGCAGACCGTGCACACGCACCTGAAGCACATCTACCGCAAGCTCGCGGTGCATTCCAAGACCGAGGCGGTGTTCGAGGCGGACAAGCGGGGGTTGCTCTGAAGCTTGCGGCGGCGATTCTCTGGTGCTGCCTAGCCGGCGCCGCGCTGGGCCAGGGCGCCGGCGGGACACTCATCCTGGAGAAGGCGGACATGGTCGAGTCGACCGCCACGGAGCCGCCTTCGAGCGAGGCCGCTTGGGAACCGGTCACGCTGCCACACGCGTGGTTTCGCCATTTCCCGCAGGGCACACGTGCGGTCTGGTACCGGATCCCGTTCGAGCTTGCCGAGAGGCCGCGCGCCCCGCAGAGACTGTTCCTGCGCCGGGTGATCGTCCATACCATGGACTTCCACCTCAACGGCAGGCCGTTTGTGGCGCACAGCGACTTCGCTGCGCCGGGCCAGCCCATTCACTCCCTGGAACTGCGCGTGCCCGCCGAGCGGCTGAACCCTGGAGCGAACGTTCTTCATGTGCGCGTCGTGGCAACGCCGGAAGCGCTGCATGGCGTGACCCGTGTATACCTGGGTCCCTACGGCGAGATTAGGGCGCAGGCGAATCTCTGGCGTCTGGCCCAGGTCGAGGTCGTCATGATTTTCGGGGTGGGCTTCGGCATGATCGGCCTGCTGTCGCTGTTTCTGTGGCTTGCCGACCGGGACCGGGCGATGCTCTGGTACGGGGCGATCGGCACCGCTTTCGGACTCGTCACGCTCGCCTGGTACGTGACGCTGCCGGCGGGCGACGTGTCCGTGACCCGGCCTCTGACCTATGGCCGCTTCTTCGGTTTCATCACGCCGATCGCGATCCTGCAGCTCCGCCTGAGCGGGCGGCGCTGGCCATGGCTGGAAGCGGCCCTGTGGCTGATGCTCGCCGCCGCCTGCGCGTTCATGGCTGTTCGCAATCCCTGGCAGTCCCTAGTCTGGATCATATCTATGCTGGCGTTGCCGGTGCTTCTGTTCGTATCCAGCCTCGCGCTGCTGCGGCCCCGGGTCCCGGTACCGGCGCTCACGCGCGATCTGCTGGTGCTGGCTGGCGTCGCAGCCACGTTCATCGGCGTGCACGACCTGCTTGTGCGCACCGGCTATATCGACTTCGACCGGCCCTGGCTGTACTACTACCTGGTCCCCGTGTTCATGATCACCGCTGGCGCCGCGATCTTCGAGCGGCTCATCGCGGGCGTGCGCCGGCTGCGCGACGCGAACGTGGAGCTGGAAGCGCGCGTGGCCGCGAAGAGCCGCGAGATCGTGCAGGCGCACGAGCAGAGCGCGGCCGTGGAGCGCGAGCGCGCGCTCGCGGGCGAGCGGCGCCGGATCATGGCCGACATGCACGACGTGCTCGGCTCGCGCCTGGTCGGACTGCTCAGCCTGGTGCAGTCGGGAAAGGCGCAGCGCGAGCAGCTGGAGCAGGAGCTGGCCGCATCGCTCGACGAGCTGCGCATGACCATCGACTCGGTGCAGCCGGTGGAGGGCGACCTGGGCGTGGTGCTGGGTAACGTGCGCCACCGCATGCGCTCGGTGTTCGGCGCGGCCGGCGTGGCGCTCGACTGGCAGGTTGGCGCCCTTCCGGCCATGGAGGCGCTCACCCCGGCGCGGGTACTCGCGATCCAGCGCCTGTTGCTGGAGGTGTTCACCAACGTGCTCAAGCATTCCGCGGCGAAAACCGTACGTGTGAGCACTTCGACGATCGACGGCCTGGCGCAAATCGTCATCGAGGACGACGGCCGTGGCTTCGTGGCCGGGCAATGCAGCGGCGGGCACGGCATCGGCAACCTTTCCGCGCGAGCGGCGGAAGCGGGCGGAACTCTTTCCATCTCCACCGTTCCGGGCGGTGGCACGCGGGTTACTCTGACCCTGCCTCTCGGGCAGGCAGAGCTACCCACTAAGGGGTAGGTCTCCGGGTACCCCGCGCCTAATTCCGGGGATTCCTGTTTACCAGCTTTGTGCCTAGCCTCCTCGCTGCAAAGGGGGGCTCATGACATCCAACATCAGGCTGAAACGGCTCATCGGCCATGCCGCACTGGGGTTCGGGTTAGGTGCACTGCTGCTCGTGATGGAAAGCGCGGCCGCGCCGGATACGAGCCGGTACGTACCCCCGCCCCAGGGTTCGACCTGGACCTATCGCATCGCGAACTCCGGCAGCTTTGGTTCCGGCAATCAGCAGACGACGCGAACTATGACGACCGGCGATTGGCAAGGTAAGAAGCTGCTGCTGGTAGATGACAAGGTCCTGCCACGCAACCATCTCGATGAACAGGGTTGTTGGCACGGTGACTCTCGCGGCGATTCTCCCATCTTTGCTGGTGAGCCACCGCTGTGCGGCGCCAAACGTCCATACATCATTGGTGAGACTGCAACCCAAAAGTTCAGCATTTACAGCTTTTCCCAGAATCAATCCTTCCCGGCTGAGGGGAAGATCACCGTGGAAGCTTTTGAAGAGGTCGTTGTTCCAGCCGGCAGGTTCATGGTGTTCAGGATCCGCAATGTGGACACCTTCGGAAACGAAAGAGTCAACTGGGTTTCGCAGGAGTTAGGCATCAGCGTGAAGTGGCAGCATCGCCGCAAAGACGGACACTGGGCGGGCGCCGGAACGCAGGAGGTTGAGCTCCTGTCGCACACGATCCGCCGATAAAAGGGGGGCTCATGGCAAACAAGAACCGCCTGAAACGATGGGTCGGAAATGCCGGACTAGGATTGGCGCTCAGCGTTGCGGGTGCCGCCGGCGCGCAGACGTTCCCGAAGGAAGGTCGCTACGACTACACGTCCTGCTTCTCGGGCGTGTCCACCACGATTGCGTTTTCCAAGACGCACACCGCGCACATCCGCGAGATCACCGGCACCAACCGGAGCAATACGCCGGGGGGCATCCATGACAACGAGACCTTCCGCTGCGTCGTGCTGGCTATGGAGTTCGCCGGCACGACCAGGAACTACTCGGTTTGCGACACGGTGGACAGGGATGGCGACAGGCGGCTGACCAGTTTCGCGCCGGGTCCGGACGGCAATCCTGTGCGCAGCATGGTTGCCGGAACCGGCAAGTGGGACGGCATGGTGGTCAGCAACACCAAGGTCGCGCTGCTCGGGCCGTTCCCGGCGATCAAGCCGGGCACGTTCCAGAACTGCAACCATCAGACGGGCGACTACAAACTGAAATAGGGAGGGTCCGATGAATCGAATGCTCTTCAGTACCATCGTTCTTGCCGCAACAGCCCTGGCCGGCTGCGCCGACATGCAGAACCGCCCGAACACCGCCGCTCCCGGGACGACCTGGACGGTCGCAGTACGCAATACCGGGAGTTTCGGGAACCAGAACATTGAGACTCGCACCAGGGTCGCCGGCGAGAAGATATGGCTGGGCCGCCCCGCCTTTGTCTACGAAAGACCTGGCAATCCCGCGGGAGACATCATTTCAGATCCCGAGAATGGCCGCTGGATCGCATTGGCGAAAGGGGATGCGCCGATCGTCAGCTTCGATCCGCCCCTCGGCTGGAACTGGCCCCTGGCGGTCGGAGAAACGTGGACCCGCAAGCACAAGTTCACCAACCACGCGACGAAGCAAAGCGGCGAATTCGTCGGCACCTGGAAGGTCGAGTCCTATGAGGACGTGACCGTACGGGCTGGCACGTTCAGGGCCTTCAAGGTCGTGTACTCCGACACGACCGGGAACGAGAACACCACCTGGTACGGCCCGGAGCTCGGCATCAATGTCAAGGTCAACGGCCGTCGCACCGCCAAGCATCCTGCGGGGCCGGGCACCAACGACATCGAGCTTGTGTCGCGGCCCTCGATGCCGTAGCGCAGCAGTGAATGCGGCCTGATGAACGAGGGTGGAGGAATAGAGCCATGATTAAGCACATCGTTGCCGGAACGCTCGTGTTCCTGCTCGCCACGAGCGCCTGGGCCCAGCAGGAGGCGGGCGCGGCGCAGAAGCAGATCGTCGGGGTCTGGCGATTGGTGTCTGCCGTCAATACGGGAACCGACGGCATTCCCAAGGTCGGCTCCTTCGGGCCGAACCCGAGCGGCAGGATCATTTTTACGGCCAGCGGCCATTACGCCACCGTAAACACCCATCCGGACCTGCCGAAATTCGCATCCGGCAACCGGATGCAGGGAACGCCGGAGGAATATCGGGCTGTCGTGCACGGAAGCAACTCCACCTTCGGTACCTATTCCGTGAGTGCCGACGGCAAGGTACTCGTGCTGAAGATCGAGGGCGGGACCTGGCCGCACTGGAACGGTACCGAGCAAAGGCGCGACCTCACGCTTGCGGGCGACGACATGTCGTATTCGCTCGCCTCGTCGAGAGGCGGCAGGTCGACGCTCACCTGGAAGCGCGTCAAGTAGCGTCGGCGTGAAAGCACCGGGAGGCTGCATGTCTCGATCACAATCGCTGGGCTTCGCAGTCCTGTTTGCACTCACCTGCTCGTTCGCGGCTTTGCACGACGCAGCAGCCCAGGACAAGCAGAAGTATTCGTACAAGCCGCCGCCCGGAACTACCAAGTATGCGCAGACGCACATGATGGACGTCGGCGACGTGCCAGGACACCAGCTCCGCATGACGGAAATCCTGTCGAGCTACTCGGGCAATGGTCCCACGTATGACGGCGTGAGGGTCGTTTCGGTCAGGACCGTGCTGGTGTCCGACTACTCGGACGGGTCAGGGCGCGCCTTCAGCTATACGGTGCAGAACCTAGAAACCGGCGACAAGGTGTTTCTGCGAACCGACATCCTGACTCACTCGTCGACGGGCGCCGACGGCGCGAAGGGGACCAGGTTCAGCAGCGTGGCAACGCTCGTCGGCGGAACGGGGCGCTTCAAGGGCATCCGCGGCACCTTGCGGACGACGGGGCTTACCGATCTGCGTACCGGGACGAGCGGAACCGAATCCGAAGGCGAGTACTGGTTCGAGAAGTAGGCCCGCGTTCGCAGCCTAGCGAGACCGCTCGGCGAGGAAGCTGGTCAGCGCTTCGGCAGTGTGGCCGCGCACACGTTGCGCGGCCTCGGGCGGGCCCTGGAACACCACGCGGCCGCCCTGCGCGCCGCCTTCCGGCCCCAGGTCGACGATCCAGTCGGCCTCCGCGATGACATCGAGGTTGTGCTCGATCACCACCACGGTGTTGCCGGCTTCCACGAGGCGGTGCAGGACGCGGATGAGCTTCTCCACGTCGGCCATGTGCAGGCCTACGGTGGGTTCGTCCAGCACGTAAAGGGTCTTCTTCTCGCTGGTCTTGGCGAGCTCGGTGACGAGCTTGAGGCGCTGAGCCTCGCCGCCCGAGAGCGTGGGGCTCTGCTGGCCAAGGGTCAGATAGCCTAGCCCGACGTCCTGCATCAGGCGCAGCGCGCGGTGGGTGGAGGGGTGCGCGGCGAAGAAGTCCACCGCCTCGTCCACGCTCATCGCCAGCACTTCGCCGATGGTTTTCTCGCGCCAGCGCACCGCCAGCGTCTCCGGGTTGAAGCGCTCGCCGCGGCAGGCCTCGCAGGCCACCTTGACGTCGGGCAGGAAGGACATCTCGATCTTCTGGATGCCCTGGCCCTCGCAGCTCTCGCAGCGCCCGCCCTTCGTGTTGAAGGAGAAGCGGCTCGCCGACCAGCCGCGCATCCGCGCTTCGGCGGTGTCGGCGAAGCTGCGCCGGATCGCGTCCCAGAAGCCGACGTAGGTGGCGGGGCAGGAGCGTGGCGTCTTGCCGATCGGCGTCTGGTCCACTTCCAGCACCCGGTCGAGCTGCTTCGCGCCGGCGATGCTCTTGCATCCTATGGACTTTTTTTCCTGTAAAGAAGAAAACAGAACATCTCGTGCAAGCGTTGATTTGCCCGAGCCGGACACGCCGGTCACGACGGTGAGGCGGTCGAGGGGGAATTTGGCGTTTGCTTTCTGCAGGTTGTGAAGGGTCGCGTTTTTTACCTCGAGAAAAGCAACATTCCTCGAAACCCCGCGTCGCGGCTGAAGCGGATGCTTCAACGGCTCCCTCAGGAACTTCCCGGTCAGGGAGTCCGGCAGCTTCATCAGGTCCGCCGCAGCGCCTGCGCCGATCACGCGGCCGCCCAGCTTGCCCGCGCCCGGGCCGAGGTCGATGACGTGGTGCGCGCGCCGGATGGTGTCCTCGTCGTGCTCGACCACCACCAGCGTGTTGCCCTTGGCCTCCAGCTGCTCGAGCACGCCGAGCAGGATCTGGTTGTCGCGGTGGTGCAGGCCGATGGTGGGTTCGTCGAGGATGTAGCAGACGCCGCGCAGGTTGGAGCCCAGCTGCGCGGCGAGCCGGATGCGCTGGGCCTCGCCGCCCGAGAGCGTGGGCGCCGAGCGGTCGAGCGTCAGGTAGCCCAGGCCGACCTGCTGCAGGAAGTTGAGCCGACTGTTCAGTTCTGCAAGCAGATCCCTGGCTATTTCCGCTTCTCTTCCTTTCAAAAGCATTCTCGAAAGAAGTGCGAAAAGAACCGCAATGGGCATGGCGCCGAATTCGGAAATGCTTCTGCCGTCCCACTTCACCGCGAGCGCCTCGGGGTTCAGGCGCTGGCCATGGCATGCGGGGCAGGGCTGGTCCACTTCCAGCCACTCGATCCAGGAGTCGAGCACATGGTCCTCGGCGCCGGTGCGCGAGCGCTCGGCGTCCCAGCCGACGTCCTTCAGCTCCAGGCCCGTGCCCACGCAGGCCGGGCACCAGCCGTGCCGCGAGTTGTAGGAAAAGAGGCGCGGGTCGAGCTCCGCGAAGCCGCGCCCGCAGGACGGGCAGGAGCGCCTGGTCGAGAAGGACTGGAGCTTCTTGCCGAGCACCTGGACCGTGCCTTTCCCCAGTTCGAGCGCGATCGCAAGGGCTTTGCGTAGATCGCTTTCTCTTTTTGCCTCTATTTTCAGATTCAAAACAGGAAGCTCGATGCTGTGCTCCTTGAACCGGTCGATCCGCGGAAAGCGCTGCACGGGCAGCAGCTTGCCGTCTACGCGCAGGTGCGCGTAGCCCTTCGCGCGCGCCCACTTGGCGAGGTCGGTGTAGACGCCCTTGCGGTTGACGACGAGCGGCGCGAGCAAGGTGATGTTCTGATTCCTGAATTCCTTCAGGATCCTGGAAAAGATCAGCTCCTCGCTCTGCGGCTGGATCGGCACCTCGCAGTCGGGGCAGAACTGCGTGCCGAGCTTGACGAAGGCCAGGCGCAGGAAGTGATGCACCTCGGTGAGCGTGCCGACGGTGCTTTTCCTGCCGCCGCGGCTGGTGCG
>JAYRND010000163.1:0-5613 GCA_041904885.1 Burkholderiales bacterium | reverse complement strand
GGCGGCACGGTGCACATCGTCGTCAACAACCAGATCGGCTTCACGACCTCGGACCCGCGCGACAGCCGATCGACGCTCTACTGCACCGACGTCATGAAGATGATCGAGGCGCCGATCTTCCACGTGAACGGCGACGACCCCGAGTCCTGCTGCATGGCGATCGAGATCGCCATGGACTACCGCCAGCAGTTCAAGAAGGACGTGGTGGTGGACATCGTCTGCTTCCGCAAGCTCGGCCACAACGAGCAGGACGAGCCGATGGTCACGCAGCCGCTGATGTACAAGAACATCGCCCGCCACCCGGGCACGCGCAAGCTCTACGCCGACCGGCTCGCCGCGCAGGGCGTGATCGGCGCCGACGAAGCCGAAAAGATGGTCGCCACCTACAGGCAGGCGATGGACGGCGGCTACCACACCAACAAGACGATCCTGTCCAACTTCAAGCCGCCCTTCGCCGTCGACTGGTCGAAGTACCGCGGCACGAAGTGGAACGAGAACGACGACACGCAGATCCCGCTCGCCGAGCTGCAGCAGCTCGCCGAGCGCCTGACCGCGATCCCGCCGGATTTCAAGCTGCACCCGCGGGTGGAGAAGATCATCGCCGACCGCCGGCTCATGGGGCAGGGCAAGCTGCCGGTGGACTGGGGCATGGCGGAGAACCTCGCCTACGCCTCGCTCCTGAAGGACGGCTACGCCGTGCGCATCTCGGGCCAGGACTGCGGCCGCGGCACCTTCTTCCACCGCCACGCCGTGCTGCACGACCAGAACCGGGAGAAATGGGACTCCGGCGCCTACGTGCCGCTCGCGCACATCGCGCCCAACCAGGGCGATTTTGTCGTCATCGATTCCGTGCTTTCGGAGGAGGCAGTACTGGGCTTCGAGTACGGCTACTCGACCTCAGAGCCAAACGAGCTGGTGGTCTGGGAGGCGCAATTCGGCGACTTCGTCAACGGCGCGCAGGTGGTGATCGACCAGTTCATCGCCGCGGGCGAGGTGAAGTGGGGCCGCATCTGCGGCATGGTGCTGATGCTGCCGCACGGCTACGAGGGCCAGGGCCCGGAGCATTCCTCGGGCCGGCCCGAGCGCTTCCTGCAGCTGTGCGCCGACTACAACATCCAGGTCTGCATGCCGGCGACGCCGGTGCAGATGTTCTTCCTGCTGCGCCGGCAGATGATCCGCCCGTGGCGCAAGCCGCTGGTGATCTTCACGCCCAAGAGCCTGCTGCGGCACAAGGAGTCGGTGTCGCCGCTCAGCGAGTTCGCCGGCAGCAAGTTCAATCCGGTCAACTGGGAGTGGAACGAGGAGATCAAGCCGGAGAAGGCGAAGCGCGTGATCTTCTGCAGCGGCAAGGTGTTCTTCGACCTGATCAACAAGCGCCGCGAGCTTGCGCGCGACGACGTCGCCATCATCCGCGTGGCCCAGCTGTATCCGTTCCCGCACGACGAATTCCAGGCGACGATCGACCGCTACGCCGGCGCGGACGAGGTGCTCTGGTGCCAGGAGGAGCCCGGCAACCAGGGCGCCTGGCATCGCATCCAGCACTACATCCTGCGCCACATGCGTCCGGACCAGGTGCTGGGCTACGCCATGCGCGCGTCCTCCGCATCGCCCGCGGCGGGCTACCTGCAGCTGCACAACGAGCAGCAGAATGCGCTGGTCGCCGCCGCGTTCGCGCCGCTCACCGACAACCTGGTCCTGCCGGTGCAGGGCCTGGGCCGCAAGAGAAGGAAGAAATAGTGATCGTAGAGGTCAAGGTCCCCCAGCTCTCGGAGTCGGTCTCCGAGGCGACGCTGCTCGCCTGGCACAAGAAGCAGGGCGAGGCGGTCAAGCGCGACGAGAACCTGATCGACATCGAGACCGACAAGGTGGTGCTGGAGCTGCCCGCGCCGGCGGACGGGGTGCTGGTGAGCATCCTCAAGGGCGACAAGGGCACGGTGGTCGCCGGCGAGGTGATCGCCAGGATCGACACGGACGGGAAGGCGAGCGCCGTTTCCGCTCCCGCACAGGACAAACCGGTTCAGGAAAAACCCAAGGCTCCTGCGGCACCTGCTGTCGCCCCCTCGGCGCAGAAAATCGCGGCCGAGAAGGGCATCGACACGTCGAAGGTCCAGGGAACCGGGCGCGACGGGCGCGTGACCAAGGGGGATGTCCTTGCCCCGGAGGCAAAGCCGAAGCCGGCCCTGCAGCAGCCGCCTGCCCCGGTCAACACCGACAAGCTTCTTGCCGGACGGCCGGAGCAGCGCGTGCCGATGTCGCGCCTGCGCGCGCGCGTCGCAGAGCGCCTCGTGCAGTCGCAATCCACGGCGGCGATCCTCACCACGTTCAACGAAGTGAACATGGCGCCGGTGATGGAGCTGAGGAAGAAGTACCAGGAGCGCTTCGAGAAGGAGCACGGCGTCAAGCTCGGCTTCATGTCCTTCTTCGTGAAGGCCGCCGTGCACGCGCTGAAGAAGTACCCGGTGGTGAACGCCTCCGTGGACGGCAACGACATCGTCTACCACGGCTACTTCGACATCGGCGTCGCGGTCGGCAGCCCCAGGGGCCTGGTGGTGCCGATCCTGCGCGATGCCGACCAGCTGTCCTTCGCGGGAATCGAGAAGAAGATCGCCGAATTCGGCAAGAAGGCGCAGGACGGCAAGCTGTCGCTGGAGGACCTCACCGGCGGCACCTTCTCGATCTCCAACGGCGGCGTGTTCGGCTCGATGCTGTCGACGCCCATCATCAACCCGCCGCAGTCGGCGATCCTGGGCGTGCACGCGACCAAGGACCGCGCGGTGGTGGAGAACGGGCAGGTGGTCGTACGGCCGATGAATTACCTGGCCCTTTCGTATGACCACAGGATCATCGATGGGCGGGAAGCCGTCCTGAGTCTCGTCGCCATGAAAGAGGCTCTCGAGGACCCGGCGCGCCTGGCCCTCGAGATATGAGCGCATTCGATGTCGTGGTGATCGGCGGCGGGCCGGGCGGCTACATCGCCGCGATCCGCGCCGCGCAACTCGGCCTGTCTACCGCCTGCATCGACGAGGCGAAGGGCGCCGACGGCAAGCCGGCGCTGGGGGGCACCTGCACCAACGTAGGCTGCATTCCCTCCAAGGCGCTGCTGCAGTCCTCCGAGAACTACGAGCAGGCGGGCCACCACTTCGCAGAGCACGGCATCAAGGTGAAGGGCCTCGAGCTCGACCTCGCGGCGATGCTCAGGCGCAAGGACAAGGTGGTGAAGGGCAGCAACGACGGAGTCCTCTACCTGTTCAAGAAGAACAAGATCACCTTTTTTCACGGCAGAGGGTCTTTCGGCTCTTCCGGTTCTGAAATTCTGGTGAACGGAAAAGAGAAGATCACGGCGAAGCACGTGATCATCGCAACAGGATCGAACCCACGACCCTTGCCGGGAGCGGAGTTCGACGAGAAGCTGATCCTCAGCAACACCGGCGCGCTCGCCATCCCGGAAGTACCCAGGCGACTGGGCGTGATCGGAGCCGGGGTGATCGGCCTGGAGATGGGCAGCGTCTGGCGGCGCCTGGGGTCCGAGGTCACCATCCTGGAGGCGCTGCCGACCTTCCTCGGCGCGGCCGATGAGCAGGTGGCCAAGGAGGCCGCCCGCGTGTTCGAGAAGCAGGGCCTGAAGATGGCATTCGGGGTGGCGATCTCGAAGGTTTCTCTTTCAAAGAATTCAGTGCAAATTCAATACACTGGAGCTGATAGCTCGTCCAAGACCTTGGAATGCGACAAGCTCATCGTTTCGATCGGGCGGATCCCCAATACGGAGGGACTGAATGCCGAGGGCGTAGGCCTGAAGCTGGACCGGGGATTCATCGCGGTGGACGGGGATTGCCGCACCAGCCTGCCCGGCGTCTGGGCGATCGGCGACGTGGTCCGCGGCCCGATGCTCGCCCACAAGGCCGAGGAGGAGGGTGTAGCGGTGGCCGAGCGCATCGCCGGGCAGAAGCCGCACGTGGACTTCAACCTCGTGCCCTGGGTGATCTACACCGCGCCCGAGATCGCCTGGGTGGGCAGGACCGAGCAGCAGCTGAAAGCCGAAGGCATCGAGTACCGCGCGGGCAGCTTTCCGTTCGCCGCCAACGCGCGGGCGAGGGCGCTCGGCGACACCAGTGGCTTCGTGAAGTTCGTGGCGAGGAAGGACAACGACGAGATCCTCGGCGTGCACATCATCGGCCCCTTCGCCGGCGAGCTGATCGCCGAGGCGGCGGTGGCGATGGCCTTCCGCGGCGCCGCCGAGGACATCGGCATGATCTGCCACGCGCACCCGTCGCTTTCGGAGGCGATGAAGGACGCGGCCCTGGCAGTAGACAAGCGCGCTCTCAACATCTGACCGCCGCCTCGTTCAGCCCCGCGGTTCGCGGCATGCTGTGGATGGGCGCCGCAGGCGCGCTGTTCACGGTGCTGAACGCGATCCTGAAGAAGCTTTCGCACGAGCTCGATCCCTGGCTGGTCGGCTGGCTGCGCTACCTCCTCGGTGCGCTGGTGATGCTGGCGCCCGTGCTGCGCCACGGCGCCGCGCGGCTGCTGCCCAAGCGCCTCGGCACGCAGTTCCTGCGCGGGCTGCTCCACACCGCGGGGCTGCTGTGCTGGTTCACGGCGCTGCCGCATATCACGCTCCCCGAGCTCACCGCGATCGGCTTCAGCGGGCCGATCTGGATCTGCGTCGGCGCGGTGCTTTTCCTGCGCGAGCGGATGAGCGCGGCGCGCTGGATGGCCGTCTGCGTCGGCTTCGGCGGCGTGCTGGTCGTGGTGCACCCGTGGGACTCCGGCGGATTCAGCGGCCTTTCCGTGGGCGTGATGTTCATGCTGCTTTCGGTGCCGCTGTTCTCGGCGGGGTTCCTGGTCGCCAAGGTGCTCACGCGCCACGAGCACTCCGACGTGATCGTCCTCTGGCAGCACCTCTGGGTGGCGGCGTTGTTCCTGCCCTTCGCCCTCGCCGGATGGACCGCGCCCACCGGCGGGCAGTGGGCGCTGCTGGTGCTGTGCGGCTTCATCGGCGCGGCCGGGCACTATTGCGCCACGCACTCGTTCCGCGTCGCCGACATCTCGGCCACCCAGTCGGTCAAGTTCCTCGACCTGGTCTGGGCGTCCCTGCTCGGCTACCTGCTGTTCGGCACCTCGCCCGCGGGCTGGACCGTGGTCGGCGGCATGGTGATCCTCGCCAGCACGCTCTGGATCGCGCGGCGCGAGGCGCGCGGCACGTGAAGGATGTTCGCAAAGGGGCCGGGAAGGCTCCGAAGGAAATTGCCGGAAGGGGCCTGGCCCCTTTGCGCCCATGAGCGGCGTGCGCGAGCTGTACCAGACCAGCCTGGACCGGCGCGGCTTCGTCGCCGACGAATCGCAGCGGCGCGCGGTCGAGCGCCTGCAGCGGCTGTACGAGGACTGGACCGCCTACAAGGCGAGGCGCAGCAACGCGCTCAAGCGCGCGCTGGTCAAGCCGCCGCTGCCCAAGGGGGTTTACCTTTGGGGCGCGGTGGGGCGCGGCAAGAGCTTCCTGATGGACGCCTTCTACCTGTGCGTGCCGCTGGAGCGCAAGCGCCGCGTGCACTTCCACCACTTCATGCGCGAGGTGCACCGCGAGATGGCCGAGTTGCCATCCGTCGCCGATCCGCT
>JAYRND010000162.1:0-19118 GCA_041904885.1 Burkholderiales bacterium | reverse complement strand
GCCACCTTGCCGTCGCTCACCGAGCCGAGCACGATTGCCGCGCTCTTCAGCCGGTCCTTCAGCTTGTCCATCGCTTCGCGCAGCGTCTTCGCGTCGGCGCCGTCGATGACCGCCGCCAGCACCTTGCTGCCCTTCACCTCCCCGGCCTGCGCGGCGACGTCGCCGCCCTGCCCCATCGCGAGCTTCGAGCGCAGCTTCGCCAGCTCCTTCTCGAGCGACTTGTTGGCCTCGAGCACCGAATCCACGCGCCTCTTCATCTCCGTCACGTCGGCCTTCTGGTATCCCAGCCGTCCCGCCAGCTCGTCGACGTCGCCTTCCAGTTGCTGCACCCATGCGAGCGCGCCCTCGCCGGTTACCGCCTCAATGCGGCGCACGCCCGCGGCGACGCCGGACTGCGCGGCGACCTTGAAGAAGCCGATGTCCCCGGTGCGCGCGACGTGGGTGCCACCGCACAGCTCGGTCGAGAACTCGCCCATCTTCAGCACGCGCACTTCGTCGCCGTACTTGTCGCCGAAGAACGCGAGGGCGCCCGCCTTGATCGCGTCGTCGTACTTCATGATGCGCGCGCTCACTTCGTCGTTGCGGCGGATCGCCTCATTGACCAGCGCCTCGATGCGGCGCACCTCGTCCGCATGCATCGGCTTGTCGTGCGAGAAGTCGAAGCGGGTGCGGTGCTCGTTGACGAGGGAGCCCTTCTGTTGCACGTGGGTGCCGAGGACCTTGCGCAGCGCCGCGTGCATGAGGTGCGTAGCCGAGTGGTTGTGCATGGTGCGCCGGCGCAGCTGCAGGTCCACCTGCGCGCCGACCTCGTCGCCCACGCGCAGCACGCCGGTCTTCTGCGCGCCGTGGTGGCCGAACACCTCGGCCTGGATCTTCTGCGTGTCGGCCACGGTGAAGGTCCCCGCCGGGCCGGCCAGCTCGCCGCGGTCGCCGACCTGGCCGCCGGATTCTGCGTAGAAGGGTGTCTGGTCGAGCACGACCACTCCGTTCTCGCCGGTTTCGAGCTGCTCGACCTGCGTGCCTTCGCGATACAGCGCGACCACCCTCGCCCTCAGGCTGAGGGTGTCGTAGCCGCGAAAATCGGTTCGCCCGCCGGAATAGGCGAGCCCCGCCGCCGAGGTGAAGCGGCTCGCCGCCCGCGCGCGCTCCCGCTGCGCCTCCATCGCCGCCTCGAAGCCGGCGAGGTCGAGGCTCACGCCGCGCTCGCGGCAGATGTCCGCCGTCAGGTCGACCGGGAAGCCGAAGGTATCGTAGAGCTTGAACACCGTCTCGCCATCCAGCAGCTTCTCGCCCGAGGCTAGCGCGCCCTCGAGCACACCCATGCCGTGCTCCAACGTCTCAGCGAAGCGCGTTTCCTCCTGCAGCAGCACGTCGGCGACGCGCGCGGCGCCCGCGCGCAGCTCCGGGTAGGCCTCGCCCATCGCGCGGTCGAGGTCCGCCACCAGCCTGTGGAAGAACGGTTTCTTCTGGCCGAGCTTGTAGCCGTGACGGATCGCGCGCCGGATGATCCGGCGCAGCACGTAGCCGCGGCCTTCGTTGCCCGGGATCACGCCGTCCACGATCAGGAACGAGCAGGCGCGGATATGGTCGGCGATGACGTTCAGCGACGGATTCTTCAGATTGGACTGCCTGGTTTCCCTGGCGGCCGCGCGGATCAGGTCCTGGAACAGGTCGATTTCGTAGTTCGAATGCTTGTGCTGCAGCACGGCCGCGATGCGCTCCAGACCCATGCCGGTGTCGACGCAGGGCTTGGGCAGCGGCGTCATCACTCCGCTCGCGTCCCGGTCGTACTGCATGAACACGAGGTTCCAGATCTCGATATAGCGGTCGCCGTCGGCCTCGGCCGAGCCCGGCGGGCCGCCGGCAATGCCGGGGCCGTGGTCGTAGAAGATCTCGCTGCAGGGCCCGCAGGGGCCGGTGTCGGCCATCTGCCAGAAATTGTCCGACTGGTACTTCGCGCCCCCGGGCTTGTCCCCGATGCGCACGCAGCGCTCCTTCGGCACGCCGATCATCTTCGTCCAGAGGTCGTAGGCCTCGTCGTCGGTCTCGTAGACCGTGGTCCAGAGCCTCTCGGGCGCAAGCCCGTACACCTTGGTCAGCAGCTCCCAGGCGTAGTGGATGGCGTCCTTCTTGAAGTAGTCGCCGAAGCTGAAGTTGCCCAGCATCTCGAAGAAGGTGTGGTGGCGCGCCGTGTAGCCGACGTTTTCCAGGTCGTTGTGCTTGCCGCCCGCGCGCACGCTGCGCTGCGAGGTCGTGGCGCGCGTGTAGGCGCGCTTTTCCTTGCCAAGGAACACGTCCTTGAACTGGACCATGCCCGAGTTGACGAACAGCAGCGTCGGGTCGTTCGCCGGCACGAGCGAACTCGAGGCCACGATGCTGTGGCCCTTGGACTTGAAATACTCGAGGAAGCTCGAGCGGATCTCGGCGGATTTCATCTTCCGCCTATTTTAATGGAAGCCTGCGCGGCGCCCGGGCGCCGGGCAGTTTCCGTCGATCTATGCGGCGAGCCTGCCGTACTTCACCAGCCGCGCGCGCACGCCTGTCTGCGTGCGCTCGTGCGCCGACGCCAGCTCGGGCAGCCCGCGCCCGGCGTCGAACGCGGCGAGCAGCCTGCGGTCCTCGTCCTCGGACCAGGGCTCGCCCGTCTTCGCCGGCAGCTGCTGCTTGCGCCGCTCGAAGCGCTCGGACTTCTCCAGCGCCTCGGCCGCCGCGTACAGTGCGCGCACCGTCTGCGCGCGCTGGTAGACGCTGTCGGCGGGAAATACTTCGCCCGTCTCGGGGTCGACGCCGTTGGCGAGCGAGCGCACGACGCTCAATGCTTCTGCTTGGTTCATTCCTTTCACCTCCTCCCCGCCGCTCAGGCGGCAAGAGGATGAACGCTCAGACCAGCGAGCGGATGACGGCGGAAGAAAATCCGCGCGACTGCAGGAAGCGCATGCGCTTCGCTTTTTCCTCGCGCGTCGTCGCGGGCGCGCGGTATTTGCGCTCGAGGATCTCCCGCGCTTTTTGCATTTCGTCCTGCGGAGAGGAAAAGCGCGCGATCAGTTCCTCCGGCACGCCCTTCGCCTTCAGGTCCTGCCGGATCTTGGCCGCGCCGTACTTGCGCGACAGCCAGCGCGCGCGCTCTTCCGCGAAACGTTCTTCCGAAAGCTGCTTTTTGGTCTCGAGCCTTGAAAGCAGTTCCTGAAGAGCAGCGGAAGATTCGGATCTCGGTGCAAGCTTGCGCTCCAGTTCCCGCCGGGAGTGCTCCCGGCGCGCGAGCAGCCGTAACGCCCGCGCCCGGAGCTCCGTCTCCGTATCGTGCTCAGCCACGCTTGCGCGCGGGCAGGTGCTCGACCTTCTTGTCCTCGACCGGCGATTCGGCCTGCGCGGCGGGCTTCACGATCCCCGCCTTCTCGCGGATCTTCTGCTCGATCTCCAGCGCGAGCGCGTGGTTTTCCTTGAGGAAGTCGCGCGCGTTGTCCTTGCCCTGGCCCAGGCGATCGCCGTTGTAGATGTACCAGGCGCCGGATTTCTCCAGCACGCCGTGGAGGACGCCCAGCTCCAGGACCTCGCCTTCCCAGGAGATCCCCTCGCCGTAGAGGATGTCGAATTCGGCGTTGCGGAACGGCGGAGAGACCTTGTTCTTCACGACCTTGACGCGCGTCTCCGAGCCGATCACCTCGTCGCCCTTCTTGATCGAGCCGATGCGGCGGATGTCCATGCGCACGGAAGCGTAGAACTTGAGCGCGTTGCCGCCGGTGGTGGTCTCGGGGTTGCCGAACATGACGCCGATCTTCATGCGGATCTGGTTGATGAAGATGACCAGCGTGTTGGTGCGCTTGATGTTGGCGGTGAGCTTCCGGAGCGCCTGGCTCATGAGGCGCGCCTGCAGGCCCATCTGCGGCTCGCCCATCTCGCCCTCGATCTCGGCCTTGGGGGTGAGCGCGGCGACCGAGTCGACCACGATCACGTCCACCGCGCCCGAGCGCACCAGCATGTCGGCGATCTCGAGCGCCTGCTCGCCGGTGTCCGGCTGCGAAATGAGGAGGTCCTCGGTCTTCACGCCCAGCTTCGCCGCGTAGGTGATGTCGAGCGCGTTCTCCGCGTCGATGAAAGCGGCGGTGCCGCCCGTCTTCTGGACTTCGGCGATGACCTGCAGCGTGAGCGTCGTCTTGCCGGAGGACTCCGGGCCGTAGATCTCGACCACCCGGCCGCGCGGCAGGCCGCCCACGCCCAGTGCGAGGTCCAGGCCCAGCGACCCGGTGGAAACCACCTCGATGTCCTTCACCGCTTCGGCGTCCATCTTCATGATGGAGCCCTTGCCGTACTGCTTCTCGATCTGCGCCAGCGCCGCCTGCAATGCCTTAGACTTGTTGTCGTCCATATTGGATTACCCCTGTACCTCTTTTCAGGTTGGCATCTGCGGCAGCTTGCGCTGGGCCAACACCGGATACTGTATAAACGTCCAGGTATTGTGGGTCGTTGACGGACGGCTGTCAAATTCCAGATAAATCGTTAGGAGACAACAAGATGGCGAAAGTAGCGTTCCTCGGACTCGGGGTGATGGGCTACCCGATGGCGGGCCACCTGCTGAAAAAGGGCGGCCACGATGTCACCGTATACAACCGCAGCCCGGCCAAGGCCGCACAGTGGGTCAAGGAGTACGGCGGCAAGTCCGCCGCCGCACCCAAGGCCGCCGCCGAGGGCGCCGATTTCGTGATGATGTGCGTCGGCAACGACGACGACGTGCGCTCGGTCGCCTTCGGCGACAGCGGCGCCATTGCCGGCATGAAGAAGGGAGCGGTCCTGGTGGATCACACGACTGCTTCCGCCGTCGTTGCGAGGGAATTATTCGAGAATACGAAGAAAATCGGCGTCGGCTTCGTCGACGCCCCGGTTTCGGGCGGCCAGGCGGGCGCCGTCAACGGTCAGCTCGGCATCATGTGCGGCGGCGAGCAGGCAGATTTCGACAGGGCGCTGCCCGTGCTCAACGTCTACGCCAAGATGTGCGCGCTGATCGGCGCGCCGGGCGCGGGCCAGCTCACCAAGATGGTCAACCAGGTGGCGATCGTCGGCATCCTGCAGGGACTTTCGGAAGCGCTCAACTTCGGCAAGCGCGCCGGCCTCGACATGGAGAAGGTGATCTCGGTGATCTCCAAGGGCGCCGCGCAGTCCTGGCAGATGGACAACCGCTGGAAGACCATGAACGAGGGCAAGTTCGAGGGCTTCGGCTTCGCCTCCGACTGGATGCGCAAGGACCTCAACATCGCGCTCGCGGAAGCGAAGAAGAACGGCGCCCACATGCCCGGCACCGCGCTGATCGAGCAGTACTACGGCCGCATCGCCGCCGCCGGCCACGGCCGCTGGGACAACACTGCGCTGATGGACCTGCTGAAGTAGGCGCTAACGCTCGCTGCGCCAGGCGCCGGTCAGCTCGCCCAGGATGCGGTAGATATCCGGGCCAATGCGCCGCAGCTTCTGGCGGTGAACCGTAGCCAGGCGCGCGAGCACGCGCTCGCCTGCGGACGTTAGCCGCAGGCGCACCTTGCGCCGGTCATCCGAAATGCGCGCGCGCGCGATCAACCCGTGCGCGACGAGCCGGTCGACCAGGCCGACTGCGCTGTTGTGCCGGGTAAGCATCTCTCGCGCGAGGTCGGCAATCGTCACAGGCGCCCGCTCCGGCCGGCTCCGCACCACCAGCATCGCCTGGTACTGCTGCCCCGTGAGGCCCAGGCGCCCGGTCTCGATCTCGCTGAAATGCAGGAAGCGGCGTAGCGCGTAGCGGAACGAGGCAAGGCGCTCGTAGTCGGCTGTCGTCAGCGTTGCGGCGCGGGGCAAAGTCCGCTTTCTCGTCATGGTTGGCTATACACGGTTGATCCGGCTCGACATTTCTAGCACAGCTGCGGTACATGCCGCATTTTGTATCGTGGCGCGATATTTGAAAACTATATCGTTCTACGATGTATTGTAAGCCTTGTGTAAGGCGGGCCGCGGAAACTCGAGAACGGATCCGTTGAGGGACGGACCCGCCGCGCGCCTCGCGCGCGACTTGCTCCACCTTCCACAGAGGAGAGAGAAGCCATGGCACATCGCATACGCAATATCAGCCGGCGCAGCGCGCTGAAGGCCGGCATGTCGCTCGCCGCCGCCGGCATGGCGCCCGGACTGCTTGCACGCGGCGCCTGGGCCGCGGACCGCCCGCCGATCGGCACCTGGCCGGCGGGCGTGCAGGGCAAGGAGGTGTTCATCGGCTGCGCCGTGCCGCGCACCGGCACCTACGCGGAGCAGGGCGAGGACGAGCTCAAGGGCTGGCAACTGGCGGTCGAGCATCTCAATTCCGGCCACCCGCTGATGAAGCGCATCTCGACCAAGACCACCAAGGGCGTGCAGGGCAAGGAGGTGAAGCTCGTCGTTGCCGACTCTGGCGCGAAGCCGAACGATGCGGTGCAGGCCGAGCAGCGCTTCATCACCGAGAACAAGATCGTGCTCATGACCGGCTCGACCTCGAGCGCGGTCGCGGTGGCGCTCAACAAGCTCGCGCAGCGCGAGAAGGTGCTCTATACCGCGGGCATCTCGGGCTCGAACGACACCACCGGCAAGGACTGCGTGCGCTACGGCTTCCGCCAGTGCTTCTACGGCGAGACCGCGGCCAACGCAATCGGCCCGGTGCTGCTCAAGGCCTACGGCAAGAACAAGAAGATGGCGTTCATGACGCCGGACTACACCTACGGCCACACCGTCACCAAGTCGATGAGCGAGTACCTCAAGGAGCACGGCGGCTGGACCATGGTCACAAACCAGGTTTCTCCGCTCGGCGCCACGGACTTCAGCTCCTACCTCACCAACATCGCCAATTCCGGCGCCGAGGTGCTGCTGAACGTCAACTGGGGACGCGACGCCGTGCTGTCCACGCAGCAGGCCAAGCAGTTCAACATCATCCCGGCGATGAAGCTCGTCATCCCCTACCAGATCCCGTTCCTCGCCAAGAACATCGGCGCAGAGCTCGCCGAGGGCGTCTACGCCGCGACCGATTTTTGGTGGACGCTGGATGACAAGTTCCCGCTCGCGAAGATGTTCGTCGAGGAGTTCCGCAAGAAGTACGGCTACTTCCCGGAATGGGGCGCCGAAAACGCCTACATGTCGTTCGCCATGTGGGCGGACGCGGTGGAGCACGCCGGCACGTTCTATCCCCCGGACGTCATCAAGTCCTACGAGGCCGGCCGTAGGCTGCAGTCGATGGTGGGCGAGGTCTACGTCCGCAAGGAAGACCACCAGCTCGTGCGCCCTGTCATCATCGTGCGCGGCAAGGCACCGAAGGCGATGCGCCACAAGGAGGATTTCTGGGAGGTGACCGAGGTCGTCCCGGGCGCACCGCTGATGCAAAAGCCGGATGCGTTCGGCTGCAATCTCGGCGACTACACCTGAGCAGTACTCTGGCGTTTGACGTCGTCCCTGCGGCCGCGGGGACGACGTTGCCTGCATGATCACCTGGGCTAACTTCGGCTCGCAGCTCTTCAACGGACTTGCGTTGGGGGCGCTGCTCGCACTCATCGCCTCGGGTCTCACCATCATCTACGGCACGCTGGGCGTGCTCAACCTCGCGCACGGTGCGATGTTCATGCTGGGCGGCTACGCGGGCTACGCCGCCTATCAGGCGAGCGGCTCGTTCCTGCTGGCGGTGATCACCGGCACGCTCTCGCTCGGCGTGCTCGGCCTGGTAATGGAGCGGGCCGTCGTCCGCTACTTCTACACCCGGCCGCATGAGGACCAGCTGCTCGTTACCTTCGGCCTCGCCATCGTCTTCGTCGAGGCGGTGCGCTGGTTCTTCTCCAGCGAATCGAAGGCCCTGCAGGCGCCGTCGGTCTTCTCCGGCATCACGAACCTCGGCTTCATGTTCTATCCCACCTACCGGCTCGCGGTCGTCGGCATCTGCGCCGTGGCGCTGCTGGCCCTGTTTCTCCTGCTGTACCGGACGCGCCTCGGCATGATCGTGCGCGCCGGCATCGAGGACGCGGTAATGGTCGACTCGCTCGGCATCAACGTCGATCGCGTCTTCATGGTGGTGTTCGGCATCGGCGCCATGGCGGCGGGCTTCGCCGGCATCATCAACACGCCGATCGTCTCGCTCACGCCTGAGGTCGGCGAGCAGATCCTCGTGCAGACCTTCGTGGTCGTGGTGATCGGCGGCGTGGGCTCCTTCCCCGGCGCGGTGCTCGGCGGACTGATCTCGGGCGAGATCGTCAGCCTCACTTCGATGGTGAATCCCGGCTACGCGTACGTGATGCTCTTCGCCGCCATGACGCTCGTCCTCATGGTGCGCCCGCGCGGCCTGCTGGGCGCCAAGGGCCGCGAATGAGCTCCCTGAGCACGCGGCGATGAACTCCGACCGTCTCTACGGCGCTCAGCGCGCGTTCGTCGTCGAGCTCGTCCTGGCGGCCGCGCTCATCGCCGCGCCCTTCGTGCTCGACTTCCTCGACGCAGCGCCGAACACCGTCAACCGGATCCTGGTCTGGGGGCTGTTCGGCATCGGCTTTGACATCCTGTTCGGCTACACCGGGCTTCTCTCGTTCGGCCAGTCGGCGCTCTACGGCACCGGCGGCATGGTCGCCGCCTACCTGCTGACGCGGGCAGGCTTTCCGCACGTGACCCTCGCCATCGTCATCGGCATGTTCGCCGCTTCGGTGGTCGGCTACCTCGTCGGCCTGGTCGCCCTGCGCCGCACCGGCATCTACTTCGCCATGATCACGGTGGCGATCGCCGAGGTGTTCTATTTCGCCGAGTTCAACCCGCTCGCGGAATGGACCGGTGGCGAGAACGGCCTCCCGGGCGTTCCGACGCCGCAGTTCGACCTCGGCTTCACGCAGGCGCACTTCTCGACGGGGTGGTCGCTCTACCCCTACCTCGCGTTCTGGTACTTCGCCGGCGTCGTGATCGCGCTGCGCATCGTGCGCTCGCCCGTGGGCGCGGTTTTCCGCGCCATCCGCGAGAATCCCCTGCGCGCAGCAGCCGTCGGCCACAACATCCACGGCTACAAGCTCGCCGCCTTCGTCATCGCCGCCGCGTATGCCGGCTTCGCCGGCGGGCTGCTCGGCGTGCTGCAGGCGTTCATGCCGCCGGATGCGTTCACTTTCGAGACCTCCGGTCAGCTCGTCATGCAGACGGCGATCGGCGGCCGCGGCACGCTGTTCGGGCCGCTTCTCGGCGCGTCGGTCTGGCTCTTCCTCCAGGATTTTCTCCAGGGCA
This sequence comes from Burkholderiales bacterium, assembly GCA_041904885.1. GTDB lineage: Bacteria > Pseudomonadota > Gammaproteobacteria > Burkholderiales > SG8-39 > RBG-16-66-20. The sequence goes on along the minus strand of JAYRND010000162.1, from coordinate 9,893 downwards.
CGCTCAACCTGGGCGCGACCTGGAAGCTCGCGCTTGGGCTGGTGTTCGTGCTCCTCGTCTGCTTCCTGCGCCAGGGCATCATCGGCGGCCTGCGCGATCTGCTCCACTTCGTGCGCCGCAACGGCAAGGCGCGCGCTGCCGACGCAGCTCGCGCGCCCGCGCCGGCCGCGCACGCGGCGCCGCCGCCGGCCGCGCGCCGGCCGGGACCCTCGGCGGGCCCGATCCTGGAGGCCAAGGCGCTCAGCAAGCACTATGGCGGCCTGGTCGCCAACGCCGACATCGACTTCACGGTCAACCACGGCGAGGTGCGCGGCATCATCGGCCCGAACGGCGCCGGCAAGTCGACGTTCTTCAAGATGCTGACCTGCGAAGTGCCGCCGACCTCCGGGCGCATCGTGTTCGAGGGGCGCGACATCACCGGGATGAGCGTCACCGACGTCTGCCAGCTCGGCCTTACCAAGAGCTACCAGGTGAACCAGCTGTTCAACAGGCTGACGGTGCGGGAGAACGTCACCATCGCGGCGCTCGCCGAGCTGCGCGGCAAGTTCCGGCTCGACATATTCCGGCGTCTGGAGCGCATCGCCGGCCTGCGCGAGCAGGTCGAGCGCACTCTCGAGCTCGTCGGCCTGACCGGCCGCAGGGACACGCCGGTCTCGCAGCTCGCCTACGGCGAGAAACGCCGGCTCGAGGTGGCGCTCGCCCTCGCGGCCTCGCCCAGCCTGCTGTTGCTCGACGAGCCGCTCGCCGGCATGAGCCCGCAGGAGCGCGGCGAGACGGTGAAGCTCCTGCGCTCGATCGCCAAGGGTCGCACCATGGTGATCATCGATCACGACATGGACTCGCTCTTCGAGCTCGCCGAGCGCGTCACGGTCCTCCAGGAAGGCCGGGTGCTCGCCGAGGGCACGCCCGAGGAGATCAAGGCCGACCAGCGCGTTCAGGACGCCTATCTCGGCGGCATCCACGAGGAGGCCGCGGCATGAGCCTGCTCGAGGTGAAGGACCTCAACAGCTACTACGGTGACTCGCACATCCTCTTCGACGCGTCCCTGCGGGTGGAGAAGAGCGAGGTGGTCGCGCTCCTTGGCCGCAACGGCGCGGGCAAGAGCACGATGCTGAAGAGCCTGATGGGCGTAGTCACCCCGCGCGCCGGTTCGGTGCGCCTCGATGGGAAGGAGCTCGCGGGCCAAAGGAGCCACGCCATCGCGCACGCCGGCATGCAGCTCGTGCACGAGGAGCGGCGCATCTTCGGCAGCCTGGACGTGGAGGAGAACATCGTCCTCGCCGGCCTCACCGCGCCCAGGGAGCGGCGCTGGCCGCTCGGACGCGTCTACGAGATGTTCCCGCGCCTCAGGGAGCGGCGCAGGAGCCGCGGCACTGACCTCTCCGGCGGCGAGCAGCAAATGCTCGCGATCGCGCGGGCGCTGGTACGCGACCCCAAGATCATTCTGCTCGATGAGCCTTTCGAGGGCCTCGCACCGCTCATCGTGAGGGAGCTCGTGCGCGTGTGCGGCGAGCTGGCCCGCGCCGGCCAGACCATCGTGCTGGTCGAGCAGAACCTCGCGGCGACGCTCGCGCTAGCGCAGCGCGTCTACATCATCAGCAACGGCCACATCGCGCACGAGGGCCCGGCGCAGGAGATCCGCGCGCAGCCCGAACTGCTGCAGCGCTATCTGGCGGTCTGACTGCTAGGCGCCGCGCGTTAGCGCCGCGGCAGATCGCGGTGCAGGCGCCAGGTCGCGAGCGGCCCGAGCAGGCCGCCGAGGCCGAGCGTAGTCCAGGCAATGCCCCAGGCGAAAGGATCGCCCGAGGTCCGGCCGCCGCCGGCAAAGTCGAGCGCCCAGCCGAACACCACCGGGCTGATGACGCCGGCGCCAAAACCAATCACCGAGCGTACTGCGTAGGCGACGCCGAGGTAGTGCGCCGGCACCGACTCGGCGAGCACTGTCGAGTGCGTGGACGAATCGGCGATGCCGGCGAAGTTGTACAGGCAGGCGAGCGCAACGAGCAGGGCGACCGGCAGCGCCATCAGCCAGCCGATCGCGAACGAGAGCGCGAGGCTCACTGTTGACCAGAGCAGAATGGTCTGCGTTCGCCCCCAGCGGTCGGCCATGGTGCCGCCCACGATCGATCCCGCGATATTGGCGACGTAGGTCAACGCGGCGAACAGGAGCGCGTTCTCGGCAGGAATTCCGTTCAGGACCAGCACGGCGGTGAGAAACGCGGGGAGCCAGGCCCACAGCCCGAGCAGCTCCCAGTTGTGGAAGGTGTAGCCCCAGATGGACAGCATGCCGCGCCGGTTCCGCCATACCGCGGGCAGCGCGGCCAACGCGGACTCGCCGGCAGGCCGCGGATGAATATGGTTCGCAGTGTCCCGCAGCCATGCGAGCGCAAGCAGCCACGCGGCCAGGGGCAGCACCGCCACCACCGTGAGCGCCCCTCGCCACTCGACAAAGCGCAGCGCTAGGCCCGCCAACCCGAGGCACAGCGCGTAACCGGCGGAACTCGCCGCGATGAAATAGCCGATCGCTCGGCCCCGGCGCTCGCGCCCGACGTTGTCGTTGATCAGCGCCACCACCGGCGTGTAGGCGCCACCCTGGCACAACCCCGTCAACGCGTGCAGCCAGAGCGCCGACCAGAATCCCTCGGCGAACAGGACGAACAGGAACGGGCTGATCCACGCGAGTACCGCGGTGGCGAGGTGCGTGCGCTTCGCGCCAAAGTGGTCGGCGAGGAATCCGACGATGAAAAGCGACACGAGGTAGCCGAGGTGGAACGCCGCCTGCACCATCCCGGCCTCCTTCCCGGACAATCCCCACGCGGCCTGCGTCAGCGGCAGCACTGCGGAATAGGCGACGAACCAGCTGGCCGCGAGCGCGCGGCTGGCGCAGATGCCCGCGAGCCAGGCGCCGGATCCCGGCGCGACGCCGGGCGCGAGGTTCACGCCGCGGCGCTCGGGCCGGGGGAAAGGCGGACCGGGATGCGCCGCGAACCGAAGGGCTTGCCGAACTTCTGGTAGCGCCCGGCGAGCTGCGCGCCGCAGTAGCTGCAAGCGCCGGCCTCGCTGAGGTGGTAGCCGCCGATTTCGTACCAGTCGCGAACGATCACGGCGCGTTCGCACGACGGGCAGTAGGTCGATTCGCCCTCCTCGTCGTGCACGTTGCCGGTGTACACGTAGCGCAGGCCGGCGAGCCGCGCGATTTCCCGCGCCCGCGTCAGCGTCTCGGGCGGAGTTGCCGGAATGTCGAGCATCTTCCAGTCGGGATGGAAGGCGGTGAAGTGCAGCGGCACGTCCGGGCCGAGGTGCTGCAGGATCCACTTGCACTCGGCGCGCAGCTCCTCCTCGGAATCGTTCTTCCCGGGGATGAGCAGCGTGGTGATCTCGGTCCAGACCCGCGTCTCCTTGACGAGGTACTCCAGCGTCTCCAGTACCGGCGCGAGGTGCGCGCCCGTCAGCTTGAAGTAGAAATCCTCGGTGAACGCCTTCAGGTCCACGTTGGCCGCGTCCATCTTCGCGTAGAACTCGCGCCTCGGCTCGGCATGGATATAGCCCGCGGTCACCGCGACCGTCTGCACCCCGCGCGCATGGCAGGCGTCGGCGATGTCCATGGCGTACTCGGCGAAGATCACCGGGTCGTTGTAGGTAAAGGCGACCGACTTGCAGCCGAGCTTCACCGCCGCGGCGGCGATCATGTCCGGCGTCGCCGCGTCCATCAGCCGGTCCATCTCCTTCGACTTGGAAATGTCCCAGTTCTGGCAGAACTTGCAGGCGAGGTTGCAGCCGGCGGTGCCGAAGGACAGCACGCTCGTGCCCGGGTAGAACTGGTTGAGCGGCTTCTTCTCGATCGGGTCGATGCAGAATCCCGAGGACCGGCCGTAGGTGGTCAGCAGCATGCGGCCGCCCTGCATCCTGCGCACGAAGCACATGCCGCGCTGGCCCTCGTGCAGCCGGCAGTCGCGCGGGCACAGGTCGCACTGGATGCGCCCGTCGGGCAGCGCATGCCACCAGCGGCCGGGGTACTCGCTCTCGGGCGCGGCGCGGGTCACGGGAATTTGCGTACTCGGTAGCGCTGCAGCCGGCAGCGCGCGATGCGTGTGCCTTCGGGCAAGCCCGCCTTCTTCGCCAACTCCTGCAGGAACGCGCGCTTGTCCGGGATCCCCTCCCAGACCTGCGGCAGGAAGGTGGCCTGCTTGCCGTCGCATTCGAGGATCAGGCCGTCCTCGCCGGGGCGGAGCTGCGCGTGCAGGTCCGCTTCGTCGGCGAAGTGGAGCGGCCTCGCGGCCGAGAGCAACGACACCTCGACTTCGCAGCGCGGCCACTCCTCGCGGCTCAGCTTGGGAAAGCGCGGATCCTCGAACGCGGCAGCCCGCGCATTCGAGGCCACGTCCTGACCGAGCGGACGCGTCGCAGCCAGACTGCCGATGCAGCCGCGAAGCTGGCCGTCCTTGCGCAGGGTGACGAAAGTCGCGCCCGGCTGCTGCAGCCAGGCCAGATGGTTGCGCCGGACCGGGACCGAGGACAGGCCAAGGCCGTTGGCGATGGAGCCGCGCGCGATTTCGACGAGCACACGCCCGGCGTCCTCCATCCTGGGAGGCTCGGCCTCGTAGACGGCGAATGCCGAATATCCAACCACGCGCGCCTTGCCGCCCGCGGTGTCGCCCGAATTGCAGGCGGCGAGCCGCCGGATCGAAAGTCCCTTGCTGCGGGCGACCGCGAGCAGGCCGTTCAGCCCCGTCGCGCCGCAGGCTTCTTCGTAGTTCAGGTCGACGGCCAGCGCCTCGATGCGATCGAGCGTCGCGCCGTCGATGCGCCTGGCATCGTCGTAGGAATGATAGTGCGACAGGTCGGTGCTGATGACGAACACCGTCTCCGGCCCGCCCCAGAGCCGCTGGATGACCTGCATCACTTCCTCGGTGAGGGCCGAGCCGGCGGCAATCGGCACGAGGCGGAAGTCTCCGAGCACCTTCTGCAGAAAGGGCAGCTGCACCTCGAGCGAATGCTCCTGGGCGTGCGCCGCCGAGCTTCGCACCACCTGTTTCAGGTCGGCAAGCGAGGCAATGGCCTCCGCGTCCAGCCGGATGCGGCCCAGCGGCGTCTCGAACGCATCGCATTCGGGCAACGCCAGGCCCCGCCCCGCGACGTAATGCGCAGGCCCGATCAGCACCACGCGCTTGACGATCCCTCGCGCCGCGGCGAGTTCGTCGTAGGCGCGCGCCGCGATCGGGCCGGAGTACATGTAGCCGGCGTGCGGAACGATGAGCGCCTTGGGATACGCGAGCCTGGGCTCGAAATTCTCGACGCCGCCCAGCAGCTCCGACACTTCGGCGTCAAGCTGGGGCGCATTGCCCGGGTAGAACATCCCGGCAACCGCGGCCGGACGGACGGTGATCGCGTTCAAAGCCATTTCAGCACCCCGCGCAGGGCGTGGGCCACGGACTGGCGGCGCACGCTCGTCCGGCCACCCCTGAAGCGTCTGGTTTCACTGCGGATTCTACGCCCGCGGGCCCAGGCGAAGCAGACGGTGCCCACCGGCTTGCCGGGCGCGCCGCCACCCGGGCCGGCGATGCCCGTGATCGCGACGGAGATCGTGCCGCGGCCGCGCGACAGGGCGCCTTTCGCCATGGCGCGCGCGGTTTGCACACTGACTGCGCCAAACTGCTTCAAGGTCTTCGATGCAACCCCCAGAAGCTCCCTCTTGGCCTCGTTGGAATACGTGACGTAGCCGCGCTCGAACCAGTCCGAGGATCCGGCCACCGAGGTCAGCGCCTGCGCCACCCAGCCTCCCGTGCACGACTCCGCGGTGACGAGGATCTGGCCCTTGTTCTTCAGCGCCTTTCCTGTTTTCCGGGAAAGAAATGCCAGGTTCATGGGAAGAACCGCTTCGCGATCGCCAAAACCAGCAGCGTATACCCGGCGGCGATCAGGTCGTCGAACATCACGCCAAAACCGCCGCGAAAGCGCCGCTCGGCCTGCGGGATCGGCGGCGGCTTGAAGATGTCGAGCGCGCGGAACAGGCCGAACGCTGCCACGAGCCACCACGGGTCGTCCGGGACGAGGGCGAGCACCAGCAGGAAAGCGACGACCTCGTCCCAGCACATCGCGCCATGGTCCGGGACGCCGAGGTCGCGACCGGTCACCCCGCAGGCCCAGACGCCGAGGCCGAACAGGAACAGGAGCACCGCGAGCAGCAGCGCCGGGTCCTTGCCGTCGCCAAATATCCACCATAACGGGAGTGCGAGCAGCGTGCCTGCCGTGCCCGGCATCCGCGGCGCGAGCCCGGCGCCGAAGCCCAGCGCGATGAAATGCGCAGGATGGCTGAACGCGAAATGCGCGCTCGGGCGCACGCCGGTCATCCGGCGAAGTGGTCGTAGCCGCGCCCGGCCCGGATCGGCCCGCCGCGCGAATCGAGGATCCGCAGGCCCTGCTGCCTGCCAATCGCGCCCACTCGCGTCAGCTTGAGGTTGAGAGCCTTCGCGATTGCGGCGATTTTCGCTCCGGGGCGTGCGGTGAATACGAGCTCATAGTCGTCGCCGCCCGCGAGCACGCACCGGCGCTCCAGCTTCGGGTCCGCGATCCTGTACTTCGGCAGCATTTCATAGTGCACGGTCGCGCCCACGCCCGAGCGCTCGAGGATGTGCCCGAGGTCCTGTGCGAATCCGTCGGAGACGTCGATCGCCGAGGTAGCGATGCCGCGCAGCCGCAGCCCGAGCGCCACGCGCGGCTGAGGCGCGTGCAGGCGTCGGCTCGCTGCCGCGTCGCGCGGGCGCGCGAGCGCGTAGGCGGCGGCGCCCAGCTCTCCCGAGACCCAGATGCCGTCGCCCGGACGCGCGCCGTCGCGCCGGAGGGCTTTTCCCTTCGGAACCTCGCCGAGGATCGTCACGCAGATGGAGAGCGGGCCCCGCGTGGTGTCGCCGCCGACCAGATCCACGCCGAAGCGCCGCGCCAGAGTGAAAAACCCTTTCGAGAAGCCGGCGAGCCAGCGCTCGTTCGCGGCAGGCAGGGCAATGGCGAGCGTCGCCCAGCGCGGCCGGGCGCCCATCGCGGCCATGTCCGAAAGGTTGACCGCCAGCGCCTTGTGGCCGAGCCTGCGCGCGTCCGCCCCGGCGCGGAAGTGGCGCCCTTCGACGAGCAGGTCGGTGGACACCGCCAGCTCCATGCCGGCGGCGGCCCTGAGCAGCGCCGCATCGTCGCCGATTCCCAGGCGGGCGCTCGGCGCGCCACGGTCGAAATACTTCCGGATCAGTTCGAATTCCGAGAGCAGTCAGACCGCCTGCCGGACCCTGGCGATTTCCTCGGCGCGCAGGTCCAGCGCGAGCCTTTCCAGCACGCCATTGACGAATTTGTGGCCGTCGGTGCCGCCGAAGCTCTTGCCAAGCTCGATCGCCTCGTTCAGCACCACCTTGAACGGCGTCTCCGGATGCGCCGAGAGCTCGTGGGCGCCGATCAGCAGGATTACGCGCTCGACCGGCGAGAGGGAGGCGAGGCTGCGGTCCAGGTGGGGTGCAATCCTGCTTTCCAGCAATTCATTTTCCCTGATCACTTCACCGATCAGGCTCGATGCGAAATCCTGCTCGCAGCGGTCCCAGCCCTCCAGCGCGCGCGCCTGCGCGAGCGCCGCATCGGCATCGACGCCGCCGGCGAGCTTCCAGGCATAGAGCGCCTGCAGCGCGATTTCGCGGGCGCGCCGGCGCGCCGTTCCGCGGGAACTTTTCTTTAGCGCAGGCGGCATGTCATTTCCATCGCTGCGCGAGGTCCCGGCGCAGCCGCGCCATCTCGAGGGCGACGCGAACCGCTTCGGCGCCCTTGTCCTTGCGCGCGAGCGCCTGCTCCTCGGTGTCGGTGGTGAGGATTCCGTAGGCGACCGGCAGGCCGGTCTCCAGCGCCCCCTCCATCAGGCCGCGCGCCGATTCGTTGGCGACCACCTCGAAGTGATAGGTATCGCCGCGGATCACCGCGCCCAGGGCGACCAGCCCGTCAAAGCGGCCCGATTGCGCGAGCCACTGCAGAGCGAGCGGGATTTCCAGCGCGCCCGCGACGGCGACGAATTCCGCCGCGGCGCCCGCCTTCTCGATCTCGGCTCGCGCCGACGCGAGCAGCGCGTTGCAGATATCCTCGTTGAACCGGGAGTGGACGACCCCGATCCGGGGCACGGTCATTTGCGCTCGGTGCCGGCCGGCGCGGCGGCGTAGCCCGTGACCTCCAGCCCGAAGCCGGCCATGCTCGGCATCTTGCGCGGCACGGCCATCAGCCGCATCCGTCCGACGCCCAGGTCGCGCAGGATCTGCGCGCCGATGCCGTAGGTGCGCAGGTCCATGCTGCGGCCGGGACGCGCGGGCGGCTGCCCGGTGAAGTGCGAGTCGAGCTGCGCGCGCAGCGCCTCATCCCCCAGCGAGCACTTGAGCAGCACCAGCACGCCGCAGCCGGCGCTGCGGATCCCGGTGAGCGCTTCGCCCACGCTCCATGCGTGCCCGCCCTTGCCCGCGTCGAGCAGGTCGAGCACCGAGAGCGGCTCGTGCACGCGCACCAGCGTCTCCGCCTCCACGCGGATGGTTCCCAGCGTCAGGGCAAGGTGCGTCGCGCCGCTCGGCAGGTCGCGGTAGGCGATCAGGCGGAAACGCCCCCACGGCGTCTCGATCTCGCGTTCCAGCCCGCGCTGCACCAGCGACTCGTTGCGGCTGCGGTATTCGATCAGGTCGGCGATGGTGCCGATCTTGAGCTTGTGCGCGGCGGCGAACTCGAGCAGGTCGGGCAGGCGCGCCATGCTGCCGTCCTCGCGCATGATCTCGCACAGCACCGCGGCCGGCGTGAGCCCGGCGAGCCGCGCGAGGTCGCAGCAGGCCTCGGTGTGCCCGGCGCGCACGAGCACGCCGCCGTCCTGCGCGATCAGCGGGAACACGTGCCCGGGCTGGACGATGTCGCTTGCTGTTGCGTTCTGTGAACTGGCGACCTTGATCGTCAGGGCCCGATCATGGGCCGAGATGCCGGTGGCGATGCCCTCGGCCGCCTCGATCGACACGGTGAAATTGGTGCCGTGGCGCGAGCGGTTCTCGCTCACCATGGGCCTGAGGCCGAGGCGCGCCGCGTGCGCTTCGGTGACCGGCATGCAGATCAGGCCGCGGCCGTGCCGCGCGAGGAAATTGACCTTTTCGGCGGTGACAAAGTCCGCAGCAAAAACAAGGTCGCCCTCATTCTCCCTGTCCTCGTCGTCCACCAGCACCACGATGCTGCCCGCGCGCAGCTCGGCGACGATTTCCTCGATCGGGCTGATGGCGGTGATTTCGCGGCGCATGGCGGAATTATAGAAAGAAAAGGGGCCCGCAGGCCCCTTTCGAATGCCGCAGCGAGCGAGCGCTACTCCTGCGCTTCGCCCTCCGCGCCTTCGCCTGCGCCCAGGCGCTCGCGGATGCGCGCGCCCTTGCCCGAGCGCTCGCGCAGGTAGTACAGCTTGGAGCGGCGCACTTCGCCCTTCCTTTTCACCTCGATGCCGGCGATCAGCGGCGAATAGGTCTGGAAGCTGCGCTCCACGCCCTCGCCGGAGGAGATCTTGCGCACCGTGAACGCCGAGCGCAGGCCGCGGTTGCGCTTGGCGATCACCACGCCCTCGAACGCCTGCTCGCGCTTCTTGTCGCCCTCGACCACGTTCACTCGCACGATCACCGTGTCGCCCGGCGAAAAATCGGGGACCGACTTCTTCATGCGCTGCATTTCTTCCTGCTCGAGCTTCTGAATCAGGTTCATGTTCCGTTCTCCTTGCACTCCCGCTGGAATTCCTCCAGCAATTCCTGCTCTTCCGCGTTCAGCCGCCGCGCGGCGATCAGTTCGGGCCGGCGCAGCCACGTCCGCCCCAGCGCCTGCTGGAGCCGCCAGCGCCGGATGTTCTCGTGGTGCCCCGACAG
>JAYRND010000161.1:0-9958 GCA_041904885.1 Burkholderiales bacterium | reverse complement strand
GACGATGCCCTTCAGCCCGAGCAGGCCCGCGCCGTTGTAGTTGCGCGGGTCCATGCGCGCGCGCAGCGCGCGCAGCACCGGCAGCGCGATCAGCGCCGAGAGCTTGCGCAGCGGGTTGCGCGAGAACTCCTGGCGCAGGAATCCCACGATCATGTGCGCGACGCCCTCGGAAGCCTTGAGCACGGAGTTGCCGACGAAGCCGTCGCAGACCACCACGTCGACGCTGCCCTTGTAGATGTCGTCGGCCTCGACGTTGCCGACGTAATTGAGGCCGCTCGAGCGCAGCAGCTCCGCGGCCTGCTTGACGGTGTCGTTGCCCTTGATGTCCTCGACGCCGATGTTCAGCAGGCCTACGCGCGGGCGCTCCTTGTGCTCGACCGCCGTGACCAGCATCGCCCCCATGACGCCGAACTGCATCAGCTGCTCGGGGGTGCACTCGACGTTCGCGCCGAGGTCGAGCACGTAGGTGTAGCCGCCCGCCGCGTTGGGGACGCCGCTGGCGATGGCCGGCCGGTCGATCGCCGGCAGCGTCTTCAGCACGAAGCGCGAGATCGCCATCAGCGCGCCCGTGTTGCCCGCGCTCACGCAGGCGTGCGCCTCGCCCGCCTTGACGAGGTTGACCGCGACGCGCATCGACGAGTCCTTCTTGTAGCGCATCGCCTGGGCGGGAGGCTCGTCCATGGCCACCACCTCGGCGGCGTGCTGCACGCGCATCCCGTCGCCCTGCTCCGCGCCGTGCCTGCGCAGCTCCGCCTCGATCTCCTCGCGGCGGCCGACGAGGATGACCTGCACCTCGGCGTGCTCGCGCCGGAAATCGAGGGCGGCCGGCACCGTCACATGGGGCCCGTGATCGCCCCCCATGCAATCAATCGCGACGGTGATGGTCAGTCGCCCTTACCTTTGGCGACTTTTTTTCCGCGGTAGTAGCCGCTGGGACTGACGTGGTGGCGCAGGTGCGCCTCGCCGGTGGTCGGCTCCACGGCGAGCGCCGGCGGGGTCAGGAAATCGTGCGAACGGTGCATGCCGCGCTTGGACGGCGACTTCTTGTTCTGCTGTACAGCCATGGTCTGCTCCTCAATCTGAATCGTTCAGTGCTTCAACCCGCCCATCATTCCGCGCAGGCCCGCGAACGGAGTCGCCTTCGATCCCGCCGCCGACTTCGCCGCGCTGGCGCATTCTGCGTGGCGCGGCGCGATCGGGATCGCCAGCAGCACCTCGTCCTCGACCAGCGCCCGCACCGGCATTTCCCGGCCCGCGACGATGCTCTCGGGACCTTCGGCTTCCAGCGGCTCCGCGTCCACCTCCGCCTGCGTCGCCGCAAGCAGAAGCAGTGTTTCGACGTGCAACGGGAACTCGAGGGCCCCGAGACAACGCTGGCACACCAGCGGCAGCACTCCGTCCACTGTCAGGCGAAGCGCGGGCCGCCCGTGCGCTTCAGGCACCCCCTGCAATTCGTAACGGAGAGTTCCTTCCTCCGCGCGCAATGCATCCAGCAATCGTGCCATTTCCGCAACCGGCCACGCGCCCTGCAGCTTCGAGGCGGCCTTCGCAAAATCGAGGCCGTCGATGACGGGCTGGTGCGACATACGGGAGCGGATGGTATCATCCTGAAAAATCTCTGTCAAAACAAAGCCATGCCATCGCCGCGGCGGCTCGTGCTCGCATCCACTTCGCGCTATCGCCGCGGGCTGCTCGAGCGCCTGGGCGTGGAGTTCGAATGCGCCGACCCGCAGGTCGACGAGGCGCCGCGGCAGGGCGAGAGCGCTGCCGCCACCGCGCAGCGCCTGGCCGAGGCCAAGGCGCGCGCGGTCGCCGGCCAGTTTCCCGACGCGTTGATCATCGGCGCCGACCAGGTCGCCTCCTGCGAGGGCAAGACCCTGGACAAGCCCGGCAGCCACGAGAACGCCGCGCGCCAGCTGGCGCTGGTCAGCGGCAGGACCGCGGTCTTCGACACCGCGGTGGCGCTGCTCGACGCGCAATCCAACGAGCTGCTGTCGCGGGTGGTGATCTGCCGCGTCCACTTCCGCACCCTGAGCGCGGAGCGGATCGAGCGCTACCTGCGCCGCGAGCAGCCCTACGATTGCGCGGGCAGCGCCAAGGCCGAGGGGCTCGGCATCGCCCTCATCGAGCGCATCGAGACGGAGGACCCGACCTCGCTCATCGGCCTGCCGCTGATCGCGCTGAGCGAGCTGCTGCGCGACTTCGGCTGCGACGTGCTGGGCTGATGCCCGGAACCCTTTACGCGATCCCCACGCCGCTCGGCGGCGCCGCCGCAGCTGCCCTGCCGGCCTCCGCTCTCGGTACGGTCAGGACGCTGCGGCATTTCGTCGTGGAGAACGCGAAGACGGCACGCGCGTTCCTGAAGGAAATTGCAATGCCATGCGCCATTCAGGAACTTGATCTTTCCGTCCTGGAATCAAGTACGTCAGGACATATAAGAAAACTTCAAGAGAACGTCTCCATCGGATTGCTCTCGGAAGCCGGCTGCCCGGCCATCGCCGACCCGGGCGCGCGCCTGGTGGAGGCAGCGCACGCGGCGGGCATCCGCGTCGTGCCGCTGGTCGGCCCGTCCTCGATCGTGCTGGCGCTGATGGCCTCCGGGCTCGAAGGCCAGCGCTTCGCCTTCTGCGGCTACCTGCCGCGCGAAGCCGAAGCCCGCAGGCGCAGGATCCGCGAGCTGGAGGCGCGCTCGCGGCGCGAGCGCGAAACGCAGATCTTCATCGAGACGCCCTACCGGAACGACGCGATGCTCGGCGCCCTGCTGGAAGCCTGCTCGCCGGGTACGTCGTTATGCGTCGCGAGCGACCTGACCCTGCCCTCCGAGGAGATCCGGACGCGGCCGATATCCGGCTGGCGCGACGCCCGCCACGCGATCGGCAAGCGCCCCACCGTTTTCCTGCTCCTCAGCGGATGACCAGGCCGCTGCGCGCGGAGAAATCCAGCAGTGAGCCCATGGCGCCGGCGCCGAAGCGGCGCGCGAATTTCTCCGCCAGGTTCTCCTTCTGTGTGTAGTCGACGATGTCCTCGGCCTTGACGACCTCGCGCGCGACGTAGTCGAGGCCGCCGAAGGCGTCGGCGAGCCCCAGCTCGACGCTCTTCGCCCCGGTCCAGATGAGGCCCGAGAACATGTCCGGCGTCTCCTTCAGCCGCTTGCCGCGGCCGTCCTTCACCGCCTTGATGAACTGGTTGTGGATCTCGTCCACCAGCTCGGTCACGATCTGCCGGTGCGCCTCGTCCTGCGGGCGGAACGGGTCGAGCAGGGCCTTGTTCTTGCCGGCGGTGACCAGCCGGCTTTCCACGCCCAGCTTCTCCATCAGCCCGACCACGCCGAAGCTGTCCATGCGCACGCCGATCGAGCCGACGATGCTGCCCTTGGCGACGTAGATCTTGTCGGCGGCGGCGGCGACGTAATAGCCGCCGGAGGCGCACAGGTCCTCGACCACCACGTAGAGCGGGATCTCGGGATGCTTCTGCCGCAGGCGCTTCATCTCGTCGAAAATGCTCTGCGCCTGCACCGGGCTGCCGCCCGGCGAGTTGATGCGCATCACCACGCCCTGCGTGTTCTTGTCCTTGAACGCGGCCTGCAGCGCGAGCATCACCTTGTCCGCGCTCGAGTCCGTGCCCGGCCCGATCACGCCGCGCACGTCGATGAGCGCGGTGTGCTTCGTGCCCTTCGCGTCTGCCATCTCCTTCCAGTCCACCGCCATCACCAGCACCACCGTCACGTAGACGAACGCCAACAGCTTCCAGAAGATGCCCCAGCGGCGCGCGCGCCGCTGCTCCCGGAGCGCCTCGGTGGCGAGCTTCTCGATCAGTCCCCGTTCCCACTGCCCGTCGTTGTCAGCCATCGTCGATTCCTTTGCAGTACACCCTGCCGTCCCTCTCCTCCACCCGCAGCGCCACCAGCGGCGTGCTGCCGCAGGGCCCGCCGAGGCATTTGCCGCTGTCGGCCTCGTACGTGGCGCCGTGCGTCGAGCATATCAAAGCGAGCCCTTCGGAGTCGAAGACTTCGCCCTCTCGCCAGTCGAGCTCCATCGGCATGTGGCCGCAACGGTTGAGGTAGCCGTAAACGCGGCCATCGAATCGCACCACGAATGCCGGCGCCTTCTCGCCAAAATAGTCGACCTCGAAGCGCACGGCCTTGCCCGAATCGAGCAATGCCGCCGAGTCGCAGATCAGGCGTTCGACGTCAGCCACAGCTGCAGCTCCTCGATGCTGGCGACGCAGGCGCGCGGCTCCCAGGCGCGAAGCGACTCCAGCGGGTGCGCGCCGTAGCCGACCGCGACCGCGTCCACCCCGGCGCTGCGCGCCATGCCGAGGTCGTGCGAGGTGTCGCCGACCATCAGCATGTGCGCCGCGCCCAGGCGCAGCTCATCCATCAGCTCGAGCAGCATCGCCGGGTGCGGCTTCGGTTGCGTCTCGTCGCCGCAGCGCGTGGCGTCGAACAGCTCGCCGATGCCGCTCGCCTCCAGCGCCCGGTCGAGGCCGCGGCGCGGCTTGCCGGTGGCGACCGCGAGCCGGTGGCCGCGCGCCCGCAGCTCGCGCAGCAGGTCCACCGCGCCCGGAAACAGGCTCAACGTGTCCTCGTGCTCTAAAAAATACTTGCGGTAGATCGCCAGGAACTCCTGGTAGCGCTCCGGCGGCAGCGCCGGCATGGCGTGGCGCAGCGAATCGCCGAGGCCGAGGCCGATGACATGGCTCGCGGTCCGGAAATCCGGCACGGGCAGCGCCATCTCGCGCGCGGCCTCGCGAATTCCCTCCGCGATCACCGCCGTCGAGTCGAACAGCGTGCCGTCCCAGTCGAAGACGATCAGCGAGTACCTGCGGCTAGAGTTCGACACTGAAGTTGGCCTTGCAGAACGCCGCCATGTCCGGCGGCATCGGTGCGGCGAGCGAAACACGGTGTGCATCGACCGGGTGCCGGAACGCGAGTCGCTGCGCGTGCAGGAACAAGCGCTTTACGCCCTGCCTCGCGAGCGCGCGGTTGAATTCGAAGTCGCCGTATTTATCGTCGCCGAGCACCGGGTGGCCCGCATGCGCCAGATGGACGCGGATCTGGTGGGTGCGGCCGGTCATGAGGCGCAGTTCGAGCAGGCTGAAGTCCCTGCTTTTCTCCAGCACGTTGATCCTGGTGACGGCCGACATGCCCCCTTCCTTCACTGCGACCCGCCGCTCGCCCTTTGCGTTGACGTATTTGTGGAGCGGCTCGCTGATCTCGAACCGCTTGTTCGCGGGAACGCCTTTCACGACCGCCACGTAGATCTTTTCCACCTCGCCGTCACGCAGCATGCGGTGCAGCCCGACCAGGGCGGCGCGCTTCTTGGCGATAATGAGCAGGCCCGAAGTGTCCCGGTCCAGCCGGTGCACCAGCTCGAGCATCTTCGCCTCGGGACGCGCCGCGCGCAGCTGTTCGATGACTCCGAAGCTTACGCCGCTGCCGCCGTGCACCGCCACGCCGGAGGGCTTGTCGACGACGACGAGGGACGAGTCTTCGTGGACGACCGGGAACGCCAGGGGCTTTCCCCGGAAAGGCGCCTTTGCAGGCGAAACCCGGATCGGGGGGACCCGGACCCGGTCGCCCGGCCTGAGGCGGTAGTCGGGCTTCACCCGGCCGCTGTTGACGCGGACCTCGCCGCTGCGCAGCACCCGGTACACGTGGCTCTTGGGCACGCCTTTCAGCTGGCGGACCAGGAAGTTGTCGATCCGCTGCGCCTCGCTTTCCTCCCCCACTTCAAGCCAGGTCGCGCGAGGCTTGCTTAAGTCCTTCATTTTTATTATTATCCTCGGTCTGGCCTCGAGTTGCGAGGCACAGGAACCGCAAGACGCGCAGGCAAGGAGCCGCGCGCCGGAACCTGCAACCCGCCTCCTGTCCGGCCGCGTGCCGGACCCGACCAGGGGTTTTCTCGCTCACCGCAAGCAGCGACCGCAGTGGCAATGCGCGCAGGCGGGTTTTTCTTGTCCCGAACCTTTCATTAGGAGAACACGGACCGACCGGAAGACGGCGCTCCTGCGCGCGCAGGAGAACAATAAGTGAAACGCATGCTATTCAACGCGACCCAGCAGGAGGAGCTGCGGGTCGCGATCGTGGAAGGACAGAAGCTGGTCGACCTCGACATCGAGTCGGCCTCGAGGGAGCAGCGCAAGAGCAACATCTACAAGGGAATCATCACCCGCATCGAGCCCAGCCTCGAGGCGGCGTTCATCGATTACGGCGAGGAGCGCCACGGCTTCCTGCCGTTCAAGGAAGTCGGCCGCAGCTATTTCCGCGACGGCGTGGACGCGGGCCGGGCCCGCATCCAGGACGCCCTCCGCGAAGGCCAGGACCTGATCGTCCAGGTCGAGAAGGACGAGCGCGGCAACAAAGGTGCTGCGCTTACGACGTTTATTTCTCTGGCAGGAAGATATTTGGTTCTCATGCCAAACAATCCGCGCGGCGGCGGGGTTTCGCGCCGCGTCGAGGGCGAGGACCGCAACGAGCTGCGCGACACCATCGAGCAGCTGCAGGTGCCCGACGGCATGAGCGTGATCGCACGCACCGCGGCGATCGGCCGCTCGGTCGAGGAGCTGCAGTGGGACCTCAACTACCTCCTGCAGCTCTGGGGGGCGATCGACGGCGCCGCCAAGGACACCGAGAAAAAGCCCTTCCTCATCTACCTCGAGTCGAGCCTGGTGATCCGGGCCATCCGCGACTACTTCCAGCCCGACATCGGCGAGATCCTCATCGACACGCAGGAGATCTACGACCAGGCCGTCGCGTTCATGCAGACGGTGATGCCGGCCAACGTCGGCAAGGTGAAGCTGTACCGCGACGACGTGCCGCTGTTCTCGCGCTTCCAGATCGAGCACCAGATCGAGAGCGCTTACGGGCGCCACGTCAACCTGCCCTCCGGCGGCGCGGTCGTCATCGACCACACCGAGGCGCTGACCGCGATCGACGTGAACTCGGCGCGCGCCACCAAGGGCCACGACATCGAGGAAACCGCGTTCCGCACCAACCTGGAGGCGGCCGAGGAAGTCGCCCGCCAGCTGCGCCTGCGCGACCTGGGCGGGCTGATCGTCGTCGACTTCATCGACATGGAGTCGCAGAAGAACCAGCGCGAAGTGGAGAACCGGTTCCGCGACGCCCTGCGCCACGACCGCGCACGGGTGCAGATCGGCAAGATCTCGCGCTTCGGGCTCATGGAGCTCTCGCGCCAGCGGCTGCAGCCCTCGCTGGAGGAGACGGCGCACATCAGCTGCCCGCGCTGCGGCGGCACGGGCTTCATCCGCGGCACCGAATCGACCGCGCTGCACGTCCTGCGCATCATCCAGGAAGAGGCGATGAAGGAGAACACCGGCGCGGTGCACGCGCAGGTGCCCGTCGATGTCGCCTCGTTCCTCCTCAACGAGAAGCGCGCCGAGATCCAGAAGCTGGAGGCGCGCTTGAAGGTGAACATCATCCTGGTGCCGAATTCGCACCTGGAGACGCCGCACTACAAGGTCCAGCGCCTCAAGCACGACGAGCTGAACCAGATGGAGCACGTGCCCTCGAGCTACGAACTGGTCGAGAAGCCCGAAGAGCCGGCGGCGCCGGGCCAGGAGGCCGAAGCGAAGAAGGAGCGGCAGCAGGCCGCGGTGCAGGGCATCGTGCCGGACCAGCCCGCGCCGATCGTCCCCGAGCCCCAGCCGAAGGTGGAGCCGGCCCGCGCGCAGCAGCCAGCGCCGCCGCCCCCGGCGGTGCAGGAAGCGGCGCGCTCGGGTTTCCTCGGCCGCCCGTTCGGCTGGCTGAAGCCGGAGAAGCCCGCCGAGGCGCCGCCCGCGGCGATCGAGCCCCGCGTCGGTGCGGAGCGGCCCCAGCGTCCGGAGCGCCAGCAGGAGCAGCACCGGGGCCGCGGCGAGCAGCGCTACGGCGACCGCGATCGCGGCGGCAGGCGTGACGGCCGCGGCGACGGCAGGCGCGACCATCATCAGCGCGACGGCGGGAGGCGCGACCAGCAGCGCGACGGGCGCAGGGACGGCCATCGCGATCACGGCCGCGGCGAGCAGCAGCGCGGCGAAGGCCGGCGCGACCAGCAGCAAGGCCGCCAGCAGCAGCACGGCCGCGGCGAGCGCCCGCAGGGCGAGCAGCGCGAACAGCGCGAGCCGCGGCAGCCGCGTGAAGCACAACAGCAGGCGCCTCAGGCCCAGGCCGGCCAGCAGCCGCAGCAACCACGGCCGGAGGGCGAGGAGCATCGCCGCCGCCGGCGCGGCGGTCGCGGACGCGCCCGCGACCGCGCCCGCCGCGAACCCCCTCCCGAGGGCTCCGGCGCGCCGCAGCACGGCGGCAACGGCGGGCAGCTGTCGGTCCACGAACAGCAATTGCTGGAGCACCGCGTCCAGCAGCAGCGCGAAGCCGAGGAGGAGGCGCGCCAGCGCGCCGAGCAGGCGCCCGCGCAGCACCGCGAAGAGGCGCCGGCGCCCGTCGCGGAAGCTCCACGCTCCGAACCTCGCGTAGAGGCCGCGCGGGTGGAAGCACCCCGCCCCGCCGCCGCTCCCCGGATCGATGCGCGCGAGGTGCTCGCCAGCGCCGGGCTGCAGATGGTGGAAACCGACTCCAGCAAGTCCCGTCCGGTGGAACCCGAGCCCGAGCCGGTGAAGCTCGGACGGCCGCGCCGCGAGCGCCCGGTGCAGGCGCAGCAGGACGAAGCGCTGGTTCAGGTCGAGACGCGCGACAAGTAGCCGCCGCGCGCGGCGCTCAATCGGCGTGGGCCTCCACGCCGAAAGCGCGCTTGCGCAGCTCGCCCAGCTGGTCGCGCGCCTTCGCCGCCTTCTCGAACTCCAGGTTGCGCGCGCACTCGAGCATCTGCTTTTCCAGCGCCCGGATCTCGCGCGCGAGCTGCTTCTCGCTCATCGCCTCGTAGCGCGCGCCCTCCTCGGCCGCCTTCAGCAGCCGCACCGAGTCGTCGGCATCGTAGACCCCGTCGATCAGGTCCTTGACCCGCTTGGCGACGCCGGTCGGCGTGATCCGGTGCTGGCGGTTGTAGGCGATCTGCTTGGCGCGCCTGCGGTCGGTCTCGGCGAGCGCGCGCTGCATGGAGTCGGTCACGCGGTCGGCGTAGAGGATCGCCGCGCCGTTGATGTGGCGCGCGGCGCGGCCCATGGTCTGGATCAGCGAGCGCTCCGAGCGCAGGAACCCTTCCTTGTCCGCGTCCAGGATCGCCACCAGGGAGACTTCGGGCAGATCCAGCCCTTCGCGCAGCAGGTTGATGCCGACCAGCACGTCGAACTCGCCGAGGCGCAGGTCGCGGATGATTTCCACCCGCTCCACCGTCTCGACCTCGGAGTGGAGATAGCGGACCTTGACGCCGTGCTCGGCCAGGTAGTCCGTCAGCTCCTCGGCCATGCGCTTGGTGAGCGTGGTAACGAGTACGCGCTCGTTCTTTTTCGTCCTTGCGCTTATTTCCGAGAGCAGGTCGTCCACCTGCGTGGAGGCGGGACGGACTTCGACCCCGGGATCGATGAGGCCGGTCGGCCGCACCACCTGCTCGACCACCTGCGCCGACTTGCCCGCCTCGTACTCGGCCGGCGTCGCCGAGACGAAGATCGTCTGGCGCACCACCGCCTCGAACTCCGCGAACTTGAGCGGCCGGTTGTCGAGCGCCGAGGGCAGCCGGAAGCCGTACTCGACCAGGTTCGCCTTGCGCGAATGGTCGCCCTTGTACATGCCGCCCAGCTGGCCGATGGTGACGTGGCTCTCGTCGATGATCATCAGCGCGTCCTGCGGCAGGTAGTCGATCAGCGTAGGCGGCGGCTCGCCCGCCCGGCGCCCCGACAGGTGCCGCGAGTAGTTCTCGATGCCCTTGCAGAAGCCCAGCTCGACGAGCATTTCCAGGTCGAAGCGCGTGCGCTGCTCGATGCGCTGGGCTTCGAGCAGGCGCCCGGCGCGTTCAAGTTCGGTGACGCGCGCGGCGAGTTCGAGCTTCACGGCATCGACGGTGTC
>JAYRND010000160.1:0-9081 GCA_041904885.1 Burkholderiales bacterium | reverse complement strand
TCGGCATGGAGATGGCCGAGGACCTGCCGGCCGTGGGCGCTCCTTACGATCGCAAGAAAGTCGCCGCGGCGGTCGGCGCGGTCATGCCGGCACTCGAATTGGCCGACGACCGCAACGCCGACTACGCGCTGCTGCCGGCCAACCCGCTGATGCTCATCGCCGACAACGCCTGGAACGAGGGCGCCGTGCTCGGCGCGCCGGCGCGCAACTGGAAGGACATCGACCTCGCGGCAGTGCAGGGCGTCGCGACCATCAACGGCGCGAACGTGGGAACGGGGCACGGCCGCGACGTCATGGGCCATCCATTAGATGCTCTAGCCTGGCTCGCCAACAACCTCGCCTCGCGCGGCCTGGGCCTGTGGCGCGGCGACGTCGTCATCACCGGCAGCATCGTCGCCTCGAAGTTCCCCAGTCCCGGCGACCTGGTGCGCTTCGAGGCGGGCGCGCTGGGAGCCGTGGAACTGCGGGTGGAGTAAACCCGGCTCGCGGTGCGATGAGGCGATCGACCCTGTTTCAGCGCGGCGCGCGGGCGATCCTTGTCGCCTGGGCGCTGCTTTCCTGCCCGTCCGGGTTCGGGCAGAGCGAGGAATGGCGGCGCCTCATGCAGGAGGCCAGCCAGCTCTTCTTCCATGGCAAGTATGCCGAGGGCGCAGTCGTCGCGAAGAAGGCGCTCGCGCTCGCCGAGCAGGAGCGCGGGCCGTCGCATCCATCCACCGCGGCTTCGCTGCACCGGCTCGCGGACATGTACCGGATGGGGGGACAGTACGCGGACGCCGAGCCGCTCTACAAGCGGTCGCTGGAAATCCGCGAGCGCGCCCGCGGCGGCGACAGTCCGGAGGTGGCGCAGACGCTGAATAACCTCGCGCTGCTCTACGCGCTGCAGGGCAGGCCAGAGGCGGCCGAGCCGCTCTTCAAGAGGGCCCTCGCCATCCGTGAAAAGGCGCGCGGCGAGGTTCACCAGGACGTGGGCACCTCGCTGAACGGGCTCGCCAGCCTGTACCGGGAGCAGGGCAGGCTGAAGGAGGCCGAGGTGCTCTACCGGCGCTCGCTCGCAATCTGGGAAAAACTCCTGACGCAACCCCCGGTGCCGGCGACCACGACCAACCAGGTCGCGCAGGCGCTGAATGGGCTGGCGGCGATCGAGGAGGCCAACGGCAGGCGGAAGGAGGCCGAGGCGCTCTACAAGCGAGCGATTGTCATCATCGAGGACGCGCGCGACCGCGACCACCCCGTGATGTCGCGATCCCTGCAAGGCCTCGCCCAGCTGCGTGCGCGCGAGGGCGACGCGGAGGCCGCGGTAGCGCTGTACAAGCGCGCCATTGCCATCCTCGAGGATTCCCTCGACCGCGACCACCCGCGCATGGCGTCAGTGCTGCAGTCGCTCGCGGACATGTATGCCGCGCAGGGCGAGACGGCCGCCGCGGAAGCGCTGCTCAAGCGGGCCCTCGACATCCGCGTGCGCGCGCTCGGCGAGAGCCACCGCGACGTGCAGGCGACCCGCAAGCGGCTCGCCGCCCTTGCCGCCGGAGGGTAAGCAAACGCCGATGTGCGTGATCGAGTAAGCAGGTCCGCTACTTCTTCGCGGACAGCGCTTCGTAGCTGGTAATCAGGTTCTTGTAGTCCGGGATGTGCGCCGCGAAGAGTGCGGCGAGGCCCGGGATGTCGTTGCGCCAGTCGCGGTGCAGCTCGCAGGCGACGCCGAACCAGTTGATGAGCTGCGCGCCGGCCTGCGACATGCGGGCCCAGGCCGAGTGGCGCGCGATCTCGTCGAAGGTGCCCGAGGCGTCGGTGACGACGAAGACGTCGAAGCCCTCCTCGATTGCCGAGAGGGCAGGAAACGCTACGCAGACTTCCGTGACGACGCCCGCGATCAGCAGCTGCTTCCGGCCCGTCGCCTTGACCGCCTTGACGAAGTCCTCGTTGTCCCAGGCGTTGATGTTGCCGGGCCGCGCGATGTAGGGCGCGTTCGGGAACGCCGCCTTCAGCTCCGGCATCAGCGGGCCGTTGGGGCCGTTCTCGAAGCTGGTGGTGAGGATGGTCGGCAGCTTGAAGTACTTGGCGAGGTCCGCCACCGCCAGCACGTTGTTCTTGAACTTGTCCGGCTCGATGTCGCGCACCAGCGATAGGAGTCCCGCCTGGTGGTCGACCAGAAGGACAGCGGCTTGGGTCTTGTCGAGGCGGACGTAGGGTTTGCTCATGGCCAGGCTCCTTGAAGGGACCTGGCTATTTTCCCGTGATCTGCCTCCGCAGTTCCTGCTTTTGCACCTTGCCCATCGCATTGCGCGGCAAACTGTCGAGAAACACTACGCGCCGTGGGTGTTTGAATTTCGCGAGCCGCTCGTGGAAGAGGGCGAGGATGCCTTGCTCGTCGATGTCCGAGCGGCGCACGACGCAGGCGCAGGCGGCTTCGCCCCATTTCGGGTCCTCCACGCCGACCACGGCGGCCTCCGCGATCGCCGGGCAGTCGGCGAGCACGTTCTCGAGTTCGGCGGGGTGGATGTTCTCGCCGCCGGAGATGATCACGTCCTTCGAGCGGCCGACGATCCAGTAGAAGCCTTCGTCGTCCACGCGTGCGAGGTCGCCGGTCTTGAACCAGCCGTCCTCGGTCAGGGCTGCGGCCGTGGCCTTTGCGTCGTTCCAGTAGCCGCGCATGACGTTGGGGCCGCGCACCCAGACTTCGCTTTCGACCAGCTTCACCTCGCAATGCGGCGCCGGCTTTCCGGCGCTGCCCATCTTGCGCATGGCGTCCTCGCGCAGCAGGACGGTCGCGATCGGCGCGGTCTCGGTGCAGCCGTAGATCTGCCCGACCGGGACGCCGCGGTCGTGGAACGCGCGCAGCAGCGTGTCGGGAATCACCATCGAGCCCGCGTTCAGCATGCGCAGCGATGAGAGGTCCGTCTTCGCCCAGGCCGTGTGCCCGATGACCGCCTGCATCGCTGCCGGCACGAGCAGGGAGATCGTTGGTTTGCGTGAGGCAACATCCGCGAGCCATGCTGCCGGGTCGAAGCGCTTGTGCAGCGTGACGGTCGCGCCGGCAAGCAGCGCAGGGAGCGTCTGGTTGTTGAGGCCGCCCACGTGGAACATTGGCAGCACGGTAAGCACGTGGTCGGACTGACGGAGGTCGTGCGCGTGGATGGAGTTGTAGCCGTTCCAGAGGAGCGCCGACTGCGTGAGCACCGCGCCCTTGGGCTTGCCGGTCGTCCCCGACGTGTAGACGATCAGCAGGTCGTCGGAATCGGAGCCGACAAGCCCGGGGTTCGGGTTGAATTTGATTTCAAGTCGAGGAATGCCCAACTGCTTTGTGTGTCGCTCAAATTCGCCATCGAAGGCAATCCATTTCGGGCTGCAGTCTTCGAGGATCGCGCGGTGCTCGGCGGCAGTGAGCCGCCAGTTGAGCGGAACAAGGATCGCGCCCAGGCGCGCCAGCGCGAACAGCAGCACCAGCATCTCCGGGCAGTTGTAGCCCAGCCAGGCGACGCGGTCGCCCTTGCGCACGTCCAGCGAGCGCGCGGTCTGGTCGATCCGGAACCAGAAGTCCCGGTAGGAAAGGTCGGCGCCTTCGAAGTGGAGGGCGGTTTTCCGGGGATGCTGCTCCGCCCAGCGCTCGATGATGCGCGAGAGGTTAATCGTCCGCCTCGCCCGGTTCGTAGAGCGCTTCGCGCCCGATCCGGTCGAGGCACAGCTCCGCCGTCCAGGGCAGCATCAGCGCGCCGCAGCGCGAATCGCGGTACAGGCGCTCCAGCGGGAGGCTCTTCAGCATCGACTGGCCGCCGCAGGTGCGGATGGCGAGCGCGCACAGGGCGTTCGCGTTCTCCATGATGGTGTACTGCGTGGCGTAGGCGCGCAGGCGCGCGTCCTTGGGCGGGTCGACGCGCGCGTCCTCGAGCATGCGCAGGAAGAGGGCGCGCGTCTGCTCGAGCTTGACCCACATCTCTGCCACGGCGATCTGCTTGGTCGGGTACATGCGCCGCTTGACCGGCGGCATGCCTTCCACCTCGCCGCGCAGGTACTTGACGGTGAACTCCACCGCCGCGATGGCGATGCCCATGTAGGTGGGCGAGAGCGTGGTGAACATGTGCGGCCAGCGGCTCGCGGCCTGGAAGTAGAGGCCGCGCGGCATCATCTGCGCGTCGTCGGGCACGAACACGTCCTTGAAGACCAGCGTGCGCGACACCGTGCCGCGCATGCCCAGCGGGTCCCAGTCGCCGACGATGGAGAAACCCGTCGCGTCCGCGGGCACCGCGATGTACAGCGTGTCCTTCATCGAATAGCCCGGCTTGTCCTCGGTGCAGAGGACGCCGTAGTAATGCGCCGAGCCCGAGAGCGAGGCGAAGATCTTCCTGCCGTTCACGCGCCAGCCGCCCTCGACCTTGGTGGCGAGCGTGCCGAAGGGCGCCTTGCCGGCGGCAGCCGCGCTGCCCTCGGAAAAGGGCTGGGCGTAGATCGCGCCTTCCTTCACCACGCGGTCGAAGTGCACGCGGCGGTAGCGCTCGTGCTCCTCCTTCTGCGCGGCGCTCATGTCGAGGTCGTCGGCGAGGATGCCCGGCCAGAGGGTGGAGCAGGCGTGCATGTTGAAGGTGAGGGCGGTGGCGCCGCAGTACTTGCCGATCGTCGCCGAGACGAGCGCGTAGGTGGCGAGGTCCGCGCCCCTGCCGCCGAACTTTTCCGGCACGCACAGGCCGAGCAGGCCCGCCTTCCTCAGGTCTTCATAGTTCTCGGTGGGGAAGCTCGCCTCGCGGTCGTATTTCGCCGCGCGGGCCGCGAATGCGGGGCCGAGGGACTCGGCGAGGGCGATCACCGCCTTTTGCTTTTCACTCAGCGAATATCCGGACCCTGCTACGGAATACCGCGCGTCGCTCATAGCTTGTGCTTCTGGAGGAACGAGAGCAGGGCGGTGTTGAACGCCTCGGGCTGGTCCATGGGGCCAAGGTGGCCGCAGCCCGGAAGGCAGACGTAGTCGGCGCCGGGGATCTTCTGCGCCATGCGCTCCATCATCCCGGCGGGCGCGGTCTTGTCGTCCGACCCGGAGAGGACGAGGGTCGGCACCTTGATGTCTGCCAGCTCCTTTTTCCGGTCGAAGGTCGTCAGCAGACGCACGGCCTTGCGATAGGTATCCGGCGGCACATTCGCCATGATTTGCTCCGCAAGCTTTGAATTGCTTCCCATCGTGGGAATCAGCTGCGCGGCGATTTCCGCCATCGTCCTGCCCTCGTCGAGCGGCCCGACGCGCGCGGCGATGAACTGTTTCGCGAACTCGCTCGTGCCGCCGGCGAACGCGGGGCTGGTGAAGCAGAGCGCGAGCCCGCGGATCAGCTGCGGGGTGCGCACGTAGGCTTCCTGCGCGACGAAGCCGCCCATGCTGTGCCCGACCAGGACCACGGGGCCTTCGCCCAGCTTCTCGATCAGGCGCGCGAGCGCGGCGCAGATCTGCTCCAGGTCGTAGGGCTCGACGATCGGGCTGTGGCCGTAGCCGGGCTGGTCCCAGGCGTGAGCGGCGTAGCCCTGGCTGGCGAAAAAAGGCAGCTGCCGCTCCCAGGCGTGGTGCCCGCCGCCCAGGCCGTGCAGGAAGAGGAGGGGCGTCATTCTTTCACGCGACGAGTCTGCCGTCCTTCACCACCGCTTTGCCGTCCAGCTCCACGGTGCAGCGGCGCAGCGGCAGGTCGAAGTGGCCGAGCGTGTGCCGGCCCGCGACCTCGTTGGCGCCGGTCGAGTAGAGGAAGTTGCCCGCGAAGGCGCGCTGCTCGGTGCCGTTGATGTCGTGCTTGTCGTACAGCGCGATGGCGTCCCAGCGCGCGCGTGTGTTCATGCCCCAGCCCACGTGCGAGACGGCGTAGGCCTCTCGGTCGCCCCAGGCGGCGAAATACTCGCGCATCAGCTCCGCATCCAGCGAATCGCCTTCGATCCTGGTTACGTAATCATCTGCTATTTCCAGAACTATTTTATTTTCAAGATATTTCTTGAACGTCAGGTTCAGATCGCCGGGCGCCATGACCAGCCTGCCGTTGACGCTCTTCGACTTCGGAAAGCAGAGGCAAAGACCTCCGGGCCAGTGCGAGAGCGTGCCCGGCTTCTCCGTGTAGCCCCAGACGCCGCCCACGCGCGCGCCCTCAATGCGGATCTCCAGGTTCGTGCCGGCCGGGGAGGTGACCCGCATGCCCTTCGCTTCCCGCAGCTGGCGCATGCCCGCCCTCACCTGCTGCTCGTCGGCGGGGGAGGGGGCGAGGCGCTCGAGCACGTCCGGGTGCTCGTTGGAGATGTAGAGCACGCGCGCGCCGCCCTTGAGGATCGCGGGCAGCTCAGCCGCGTGCATGAGTCCCTCCACCGTGCAATCCGCGACGAACGTGCTGCCCGCCAGGGCGTTGATCGCGGGCGCGAGGTTCTGCAGCGCGACCGAGGCGCCGGTCGAGCGGATCGGCACCGGCGCGCTCTGGCGCGGCGTGGGCACGATGACGTGGAACGGCCGCGCGCCCAGGCGCGCGAGCGCGAGCTCGGCAAGCTGCACATTGAGCGCGCGCGACTGCGATTCCGAGAGCACCGCGCAGGCGTCGCCCGCGCCCACCTTGCAGCGCGCGAACACCTCGGCGAACAGGTCGATCCACTTGGCCTCGATGCGGTCGGTGAGCATGGTGGCGGGCTCCGGAGGAGGGCGAAGTTTACCGTGTAGAATCAAGCTTCCATGATCGTGTTCAACCTCCACTGCCAGGACGGCCACCGCTTCGAGGGCTGGTTCGCCTCGGCGAAGGATTTCGCCGCGCAGCGGAAGCGCGGCCTGCTCAGCTGCCCGAGCTGCGGCTCGAGCAGCGTCGACCGCGGCCTTTCGGCCCCGCGCCTGAACATGGGCGCGCAGGAGCCGAAGCAGCCGATCCAGGCGCCCGCGGCGGCGCCGGCGCAGGTTCCAGCCCAGAAAACGTCCGACATGGACGGCAAGGACGCCTTCGCCGTCGCCCAGATGCTCTATTCGCGCATGCTGGATGAAGTCCTCAAGTCCGAGGACGTCGGCACCAGGTTTCCGGAAGAAGCCCGGAAAATCTTCTACAAGCAGGCCGAAGGCCGCCCCATCCGCGGCCAGGCGACCCAGGAAGAGCACGACGAGCTCGTGGAAGAGGGCATTCCCGTCGCCCGGCTGCCCGTTCCCAGCAGGGACCAGCTGAACTGAAGTTCGCGGCCATGGACCACGCGTCCTTCGGCAAGCTCCTGACCCGTATGACCGGCGCGATCTGCGAGCAGGACGCGGACGCGGCCGCCGCCTGCTTCACCCCCGAAGGCGTCTACCACGACGGCTTCTACGGCGAGTTCAAGGGCCGCGCCGAAATCAAGCGCATGCTGGAGCAGTTCTTCTACGCCGACGCCCGCGACTTCAAATGGCTCGTCCAGAACCCCGTCTGCGACGGCCGCCACGGCTACGCCAGCTACGCCTTCTCCTACCTCCCGCAAATGCCCGGCGCACCCAACCGCCGCGTCGGCTTCGAGGGCATCAGCGTCTGCATCCTCGAAAACGGCCTGATCCGCCACTACTCCGAAATCTTCGAACGCGCCCCCGTCCTTGCCAAGCTCGGCTTCCCCGACACTCGCATCCTCAAGTCCGTTAAGCGTTGGGCGGGAAGCTAGCCGAACTTCTGGTTGTAGATGAGGACGTCGCGAAGGACAGTTCCCGAAAAGATTTGGGCTCTCGGTGATGCCATAGCCTGTCGTCATGCGCGGCTGCTCGACGGGCCAAGCCCAGACGCATTGCTGGAACAACTGTGCTCTGAAGCCTTGGAGCGCGCCCGTGCCGGGGACATCGTGCTCAATTGGGATCCTGGCGTGAACGAGGCAGCTAAGGGCTTCTTTCAGGTCACGACAAGAATTCGATTGAGTGAGATTGTGTTTGACCAGTTCTTCAATGGTCGCTCTGGTTACCGGGCTCAGTACTATCTTTCTCCCGAGGAGGGCGTTCTCTTTAACCGGGAGGTTCTTCAGAGACTTCGCCAAAGCGTGATCCAAGCCTATGGCAGAAAGGCGATCGAGCCTACGTTGGATCTAGTTCTTGCCTCTATTGATGCGCCACACGCAAAAGTCTGGGTCCATGGTGAAAAGGCTGCCTTCGACGAAGCTGCGCCAAACACTGTGAATCCTGAACGCTGGGTTGCGAACAACGCGATTGCTGGACGCAAGGCGCCGCTTCCAGCTCACCTCACGCTAGACGTCAAAGGGGCTTTTATTCATCCAGGCTCGGGGATGGTTTGGGTGGATCCGATGAAGGAAGATCGAGCGTGTGATCTTTACCGAAAGGGGTATACGTAATTGGGCGGGATCTTCGAATGGAGCTGGATCACTAAGGCCGCGATCTGGCAGTTCCATAGCATGCCGGAAACTTACAATGTGTATTATGTTAAGTAATATCAATCCGGCAAATCAGCTGGTTAGCTAGCGGCCCCGGCCCGCTTGAGGAGCTTCACGAGTTCCTCATAGTTCCTGGATGTAGCGATGCTGAGGGCGGTCTCCCCGCCCGGGCCTTTGATGCCCAGATCGGCATCTTCATGAAGCAGGACAGTTGCTGCGGCGACGTGGCCGCCGCGGGCCGCCAACATTAGTGCGGTGTAGCCGTTGGGGGCGAGTTGGTCCTTTTTGGCGCCCTTCGCGATCAGGTATTTGATGACTTCGGCGCGGTTTTCGAAGGCAGCGTAGTGCAGCGGTGTCCAGCCGGTGCCCGGATTCACGATAGCGCCGTTCTCGACCAGGAGCTTCACGATCTCCAGGTGCCCGGCCAGCGACGCGAAATGGAGAGCGGTGTCGCCGTGGGCGCTGATGCGTGCCACGTGGGCTCGGCCCAGGAGGACCATGACGACTTCCTTGTGCCCGAGCCGCGAGGCGATCATCAGGACGGTGTTGCCGTCCTTGTCGGCCGAATCGGGGTCCAGGCCCTGGCTCAGCAGGGCCGAGACGGTCCTCGCGTCGCCGTCGTTGGCGGCGCGGATGAATTTTTCGAGTGACTGGCCCTGAGCGGCGCCGGCCGCTAGCAGGCAGACAACAAGCAAGATGCGCAGCGGCTTCATGTCAGCGCTCGGGCATGCCGGCCACCATTTCGGCGGCGAGCAGCCT
>JAYRND010000159.1:0-7760 GCA_041904885.1 Burkholderiales bacterium | reverse complement strand
GATGCCGATGACCGTGGTGTACATGGACTCATCCGTGGTGATGAGCAGCGGCCAGAGGTACTGGTTCCATCCGTAGATGAACTGGATCACGAAGAGCGCCGCCATCGTCGTCTTCGACAGCGGCAGCAACACGTCCCAGAAGAAGCGCATCGGCGAGGCGCCGTCCACGCGCGCCGCTTCGGCCAACTCGTCCGGGATTGTCATGAAGAACTGCCTGAACAGGAACGTGGCGGTAGCCGAGGCGATGAGGGGCACCGTCAGGCCGGCGTAGGAGTTCAGCATGCCCAGGTCGGATACGACCTTGAAGGTGGGGATAATGCGCACCTCGACCGGCAGCATCAGCGTCACGAAGATCATCCAGAAGAAAAAGTTGCGCAGCGGGAAGCGGAAATAGACGATGGCGAACGCGGAAATGATCGAGATCGCGATCTTGCCGAGCGGGATCACCAGCGCCATCACCAGGCTGTTGACCAGCATCTGCGCGGCAGCCGCCTTGGAGCCCTTGGTCGAGCCCGCGGTGAGGACCTGGGTGAAGTTCTGCACCAGCTGGTCCCCCGGCAGCAGCGACATCGGCGCCTGCATGATCGTCTCCAGCCTGTGCGTCGAGGCGATAAAGGTGACGTAGAGCGGGAACGCGACGGCCAGCACGCCGAGGATCAGCACCAGGTGCGAGAAAAACGTGACCCAGGGACGGTTCTCGACCATCAGTACTGGACCTTTTTCTCGACGAACCGGAACTGCGCCACCGTCAGCACGATGACGATGAACATCAGGATCACCGATTGCGCCGAGGAGCCGCCCAGGTCCGCCGCCTTCACGCCGTCGTGGTAGACCTTGTAGACCAGGATGTTGGTCGACTGGCCCGGGCCTCCTTGCGTGGTGGCGTCGATCACCCCGAAGGTGTCGAAGAACGCATAGACGCAGTTGACGACCAGCAGGAAGAAGGTGGTCGGCGACAGCAGCGGGAAAACGATGGTCCAGAAGCGACGGAACGGGCTCGCGCCGTCGATCGCCGCCGCCTCGATGAGCGACTTCGGGATCGACTGCAGGCCGGCGAGGAAGAACAGGAAATTGTAGGAAATCTGCTTCCACACCGCCGCGATCACCACCAGCAACATCGCCTGGTCGCCCTTGATGATCCAGTTCCAGTCGATGCCCCAGCCCTTGAGCACGTATGTGATGATGCCGATCGAGGGCGCGAACATGAAGGACCACAGCACGCCGGCGATTGCCGGCGCCACCGCGTAAGGCCAGATCAGCAGCGTCTTGTAGGCCATCGCGCCGCGCAGCACACGGTCTGCCATCGTCGCCAGCAATAGCGAGATCGCTATGCCGAAAAAGGCGACCAGCACGCTGAATATCGCGGTGGTCTTGAATGACGCGACGTAATTGCCGTCCTTGAAGAGCGCGGCGTAGTTCTGCAGCCCGACGAACTGGGTCTTCAGGCCGAAAGCGTCCTGCAGCTGGAACGAGTACCAGACCGCCTGCGCCGCCGGCCAGAAGAAGAACACCAGCGTGATCGCGATCTGCGGCGCGACCAGCGCGTAAGGCAGCCAGGCCGACCGAAAAACGACCCGTTTTTCCATCGGCCCGACTGCTAGCTACTTATTGGCTGCCTCGAATTGCCGCAGGATCTCGTTGCCGCGCTTCACCGCGTCGTCCAGCGCCGCCTTGGGCTCCTTCTTGCCCGAGAACACGTTTTCGAGCTCTTCCTCGATCACCGTGCGCCCCTGCACGAAGTTGCCGAAACGCAAGCCCTTGGAGTTCTCCGTCGGCGCCTTGTTGGTCAACTGACGGACGGGCAGGTCGCGTCCCGGGTTCTTGTCGTAGAACCCCGATTTCCGTGTGAGGTCGTAGGACGCCTGGGTGATCGGCACATAGCCCGTGCTGGTGTGCCATTCCATCTGCACCTCGGGCCTGGAGAGGAAGGCGAGGAACTTCGCCACGCCCTTGTATTCCTCCGCCTTGCGGCCCGCCATCACCCAGAGCGAAGCGCCGCCGATGATCGAGTTCTGCGGCGCGCCTTTCACGTCATCGTGGTAGGGCAGGAAGCTAAGCTCCCAGTCGGTCTTGCCCGCCTTGATCGTGCCCCCCAGCGCGCCCGCGCTGATGGTGGCCATGGCGCATTCCCCGGCCTGGAACTTGCCGTCAGCCTGGTTGGTGCGGCCGGCGTAGGTGAACAGGCCCTTTTTTGCCATGTCGGCGAGCATGGAGACGTGGCGCACGTGCAGCGGCGAGTTGAAGGTGTACTGGGTGTCGAAACCGCCCATGCCGTTCTGCTTGGTGCCGATGGGCACGTTGTGCCAGGCGCTGAAGTTCTCGATATGCACCCAGGACGGCCAGCCGGTGGTGTAGACGCAGTCCTGCCCCGCCGCCTTCAGCTTCTCCGCCACCGCGATCAGCTCTTTCCAGGTCTTGGGCGGTACCGGCGGCAGGCCTGCGGCCTTGAACTTGTTGCGGTCGATGTAGAACAGCGCCGTCGAGCTGTTGAACGGGAACGACAGCATGTTTCCCTTGAGGTCGGAGTAGTAGCCCGTCACCGTCGGGAGGTAGGCCTTGGGATCGAACGGCTCCTTCGCGTCCGCCATCACCTTTGCCACCGGCACGATGGCGCCCTTGGCGGCCATCATGGTGGCGGTCCCGACTTCGAACACCTGCAGCAGGTGCGGCGCGCCGCCAGCGCGGAACGCCGCGATCGCGGCGGTCATGGACTCGCCATACTGGCCCTTGAAGGTGGCCACCACCTTGTATTCCTTCTGGCTGGCGTTGAATTTGTCCGCAAGGCCGTTGAGCGCCTCGCCCAACGCGCCTTGCATCGAATGCCACCACTGGATTTCAGTCTGCGCCTGTGCGCTGCCCGCAAATACGCCGCTCACGGCCACGGCAAGGACTAAGTGTTTGATGCGCATCGGGGTCTCCTGGGTTTTCGGTGGTTGAACCAGGCGAGTCTACGTTCGCCTCATTTCGGAAATACTACAGAAATATCCCCCTCTGCGGTGCGGCTGTCTCGCCGGCAGCCTACTTCTTCTTCGCCGCGTCCCTGGTCTTTCGCGGCGAGCGCTCGGGTATCCCCGGCTCGTGCCCGGCCCGGTTCGCGCTCTCGAACTTGCGCAGCAGCGCGTCGCCACGCTCGGCGGCCCGGTCAAGCGCGACCTTCGGCTCGACCTTGCCTTCCCACACCGGCTCCAGCTCCTCCTCGATGATCGCGCGGATCTGGGCGAAGTCGCCGAGGCGGATGCCGCGCGACTCGCGCGTCGGCTGGTTGAGCAGCAGCTGCCGGATGGCGATCTCGTGCCCCGGGTGCTCCTTGTAGAAGCCGGAGCGGGCCGTCAGCTCGTACGCGGCTCGCGTCACGGGGACGTAGCCGGTGCGCTGGTGCCACTCGGCCTGCACCTCGGGCCGCGCCAGCCAGGCGAGGAAGCGCGCCGTGGCGCGGCCCTCCGCGGCCGTCTTGCCCGCCATCGCCCACAGGGCGCCGCCGCTGATCAGCGAGTGGTGCGGCGCGCCGCGGATGTCGTCGTAGTACGGCAGCTGCGCGACGCCGAAGTCGAACTTCGCCTCGCTGCGCAGCTGGGCGTAGCTGGCCGAGCTGGCGGTGATCATCCCGCACTCGCCGCGCGCGAAGCGCCGCTCGCCCTGGATGCGGCGGCCGCTGTAGGTGAAGTAACCCGAGCGCGCCCAGGACGAGAGCATGGACACGTGGCGCACCATCAGGTGCGTGTTGAAGATCAGCTTGGCGTCCAGGCCCGCCAGGCCGTTGTCGCGCGTCGCGAAGTCCTGGTTGTGCCAGGTGCTCATGTTCTCGATCTGCACCCAGGATGGCCAGGTGGTGGTGTAGGCGCAGTCGACACCCGCATCGACAAGGGCACCCATCGCCTTCGGCATCTCGTACCAGGTGCGCGGCGGCCTTTCCGGATCGAGCTTCGCCTTGCGGAACGCGTCCTTGTTGTAGAAGAGGATCGGCGTGGAAATGTTGAACGGCAGCGCCGCCAGCTTGCCCGCGCTGTCGGAGAAATAGCCCGCCACGGCCGGCAGGAAGGAGCGCGCATCGATGTGCTCGTGGCCGTCGGCGAGCACCTGCCAGGCCGGCCGCACCGCGCTCTTTGCGGCCATCATCTGTGCGGTTGCGATTTCGTTCACCTGGACCAGATGCGGGCCGCCCGGCGTGCGCTGCGCAGTGAGCGCGGCGATCATGTTGTCCTCGGCGCTTCCCTTGTGCTCGGCGACGACGCGGACTTCCTTCTGCGAATCGTTGAAGCGCTGCACCAGCGACTGGAACGCCTCGCCGAGCGCGCCGCCCATGCCGTGCCAGAGCCGGATTTCCTGCTGCGCGGCGGCCGGAGCGCAGCAGGCCGCCAGGACCATCGAAACGAGGATGCGTCGCATAGGACGCGGATTGTATGATGCGATCCATGGCTGCGATCCACGAACTGGATGCACTTCAGGTTGCAGCGCAATATTCCGGCGGCGGCCTGTCGCCGGTGGACGTCGCGCGCGACTGCCTCGCCCGCATGGACGCCTGGGAACCGAAGCTGAATGCGATATACCGCATCGACCGCGAAGGCGCGCTAGCTGCGGCGCGATCCGCCGAAGAGCGCTGGCGCTCCGGACGGCCGCTTTCGCCTCTGGACGGCGTGCCCGTCACAATCAAGGAGAACATCTACACGAAGGGCGATCCGGCGCCGATCGGCACCAGGGCCAACGACGACACGCCGCCACAGCCCGCCGACGCGCCGCCCGCCGCGCGCGTTCGCGAGGCGGGCTGCGTGATCCTCGGCAAGACCACCATGCCGGACTTCGGCATGCTCTCGTCGGGCCTGTCCAGCATCCACGGGGTGACGCGCAATCCCTGGAACACGGCGCGCAACACCTCGGGCTCGAGCTCCGGCGCGGGCGCGGCCGCCGCGGCGGGCTACGCGCCTCTGCACCTGGGCACCGACATCGGCGGCTCGGTGCGGCTGCCGGCCACGCACTGCGGCATCTTCGCGCTCAAGCCCAGCCTCGGCCGCGTGCCCGTCTACCCGCCCTACATCGGCCGCGTCACCGGGCCGATGACGCGCGACGTCGCCTCGAGCGCCGCGCTCATGAGCATCATTGCGAAGCCCGACGCTCGCGATTTCATGTCGTTGCCTTTCGAAGGAATTGATTTTCTGAAGGAAAGCAGGAAAGAACCCAATCTCAGGAATCTCAGGATCGGCTTCCTGGCGGACATGAAGGTGGGCCTGCCGGTGCACCCGGAGGTCGCCGCCGCCGCCGCCGCCGCGGCGAAGGCGCTCGAGGCCGCGGGCGCCGTGGTGGAGCCGGTGGCGCCGTTCCTGAGCGAGGAGCTGCTCGACGGCATGTGCCGGTTCTTCGAGGCGCGCTCGTACAACGACTACTGCCAGCTAGCGCCGCAGAAGCAGGCCAAGGTCCTGCCGTTCATCGCCGAGTGGAGCACCTGGCGGGCGAAGAATTTCTCGGGGCGGGACGTGATGGCGGCCTACAACGCCTATGTCGCGATCCGCGACGCGACGGTACGCGCCTGCCAGCCCTTCGACTTCGTGCTCTCGCCGACCTCGCCGATCCTGCCCTACGAGGCCGAGCTCCCCTCGCCCAACAACGATCCGCACAACGCGCTGCCGCACATCGCCTTCACCGTGCCCTACAACATGTCCGAGCAGCCCGCGGCCTCGCTCAACTGGACCTACAGCAGGGACGCCCTGCCAATTGGCATCCAGGTTGCGGGCCGTCGCTTTGACGACCTCGGCGTGCTGCGTCTCTCTCGCGCGCTGGAGCAGATGCGGCCGCGACCGCTCGCCTGGCCGCAGCCCTAGCTACTTCGCGGATTTCCCTTCGGCGAACTCCCGCACGCTCTTCAGGTGCGACTCGTGCACGTGCTGCAGGATCGCCGGCCATTCGCCTTCGGGCAGGGTCGGCTCGGAGGGATCCGTGCCCTCGGAAAAGCGCGCGACCTTGCCGTACAGGTTGATCCAGCGGTGGTCGTAATTGCGCGGGTTCTGCTGGTCCCATTTGACCGCCAACTCTGCGATTTGCAGCGTGTGCTGGCGGTTCTGCCGCTGGTAGCGGGCGACATCCGGATTGAGCCGCTTGCCGAAGTCGTTGATCACGCCCCGCGCGCTCGGGTCCTTGCAGCGCAGGGCGTCGTAGACGGCGCGGATGCGCGCCACGTGATACCAGAAGACGGCGTCGGGCATGTTGGCGTCATCCAGCGCGACCGCGTTGGCGAGCGCATACAGCGCGGGCGGCGCGAGGCGCGCCGCATTGGCGACGGCAGCCGAAATCGCCTCCCGGCGGTTGTAGGGAATCAGTTGGCCGAGACGCTGGACCTGCGCCTGCGTGGCGCCGACCTCGATCTTCGCGTACAGCCCCTGCGGTTTGGCGTACGGCTCCGGACCATCGACGGCCGAGCCGGAAACGACCGGTGGCGTGGATTTCCCGGACGCAGGCGCAGGGCTCGTCTGCGGGGGCAGTCCCGCGGCCGGCACCGGTGCCACCTGCGGAGCAGCCGCCCAGGACGCACCTGCCAGTGCGACTGCTGCAATAGCGCGCGCGAGCATCCCGTTCGTTAGCCCTGAAATGCCGGGCCGAGCGGCCGCAGGCGCAGGCCGCGGCGCAGGCGGGTCCAGGCGAACTCGGTCGGGTCAGCAAGCGCGGGCCCCGGCGATTTCACCACCAGCACCTCCTTCGCGATCGGCTCGAAATCGGCGCGGAAGTGCACCGAGCTCTTCAGCGCGAGGATGCGGCTGCGGCGCGGCTCCACGCCGAGGTGCCGGAACATGTCCTGGTCGCCCGCCTGGCATTTGCGCGAAGCAACCGCCACGCGCACGCCCGGCGCCGCCTTGCTGCGCAGGAGCGCCATCTCCCCCAGCTGCATGCGAAAGCCCTTGAACATCGGCCCGGTGCAGGTGAACCTGCCGTCGCCGAGCCGCTCGACGGTGAACTCGCCTTCGCAGGGCGAATCACCCGGAATCTTCGAGCGCCCGCCGATCGAAAACGGCAGGGTCGCGCCCTGCCCGGCCTCGTGGGCCCTCTTTGCGGCCGCGCCGTCGATGAGCAGGCCGAGCACCGCGTCCTGCGCCTGCTGGCCGATCAGCGACTTCAGCAGCCCGGTGGTGTCACCGTTGCCGCCCGCGCCGGGGTTGTCCTGCGTGTCGGCCAGCACCGAGGGCCGGCCCGGCTCGCCGCGGCTCTTCGCGCGCGCGACCGCTTCCTCCGCCGAGTGCAGCTCGAGCACGAAGTCCTTCTCCGCGTCGGCGACGGCGGCATGCAGCCGGTCCACCGCCGCGCGCGTCTTCTTCTCGTCGGACCCGTAGCCGAAGACGGCCATGCCGCACTCGGGGAAGTCGGCCATCGGAAAACCGGGCGTGAAGGAAAGCGTCACGTCCTCGCTGCGGCCGATGTCCTCGTAGACCGTCTTGCACGGATCGATGAACGAGCACTGGGAAGGAAGGCCCGTCAGGTAGTCGAGCACCCGGTAGTGCTTCGCGAGCGGCTTGCCGTCGCGCAGCATCCGGTCGAGCAGCATCGCCGCGCGCGCCCCCGTCTCGGCCATGTCCACGTGCGGGTACGTGCGGTAGGCGACAAGGGCCTCGCAGCGATCGAACATGGCGCGCGTGAAATTGCAGTGCAGGTCGAGGCTGGCGGCCACCGGCACCCGCGGCCCCACGACCTCGCGCACGCGCCGCAGGATCTCGCCCTCGCCGTCATCGTGCGCTTCGGTCACCATGGCGCCATGCAGGTCGAGGTAGACGCCGTCCACG
>JAYRND010000158.1:0-1928 GCA_041904885.1 Burkholderiales bacterium | reverse complement strand
TGCTCGTCTGGCTGGGCGTGGACCTGGAGATGCGCTGGCCCTATTACGCGGGAGTCGCGCTCGCCGCGGCGATGATGGTGTACCACTATACGCTGATCCGCGGCCGCACGCGCGAAGGTTGCTTTCGCGCGTTCCGCCACAATAACTGGGTGGGCCTCGCCATCTTCGCCGGCATCGTGGGTTCCTACTCCCTGTGAGCCCGGGCGAGCTGCTCACGGAATTCGAATTCGCCTCGGGCGCGCAGCGCGGAGCGCGGCTTGCGCTTTACACGGATCGGCTGGTGCTGCACGGCGCGGACGCGATGGAAACTGTGCCGCTCGCGCATCTCGCCTCGGTGCGTATCGCATTCGAGCGCGACGAGCGCAAGCTGAACTGGGCGATCGGCCTGTCGATCGCGGCGCTGATCCTTGCCAGCCTGTCGGGCCCGCTGCAGGCCTGGATGCAGGCGCTCGCGGGCGAGGTGAAGAAGGGCGGCGCGGAATCGCTGGAGTCGGTGCTGCTCGCCTCGTTCGGCGCGATCCAGCACCTCGCGCGCCTGTTCGTGCCGGTCGCGCTGGCGCTGTTCGCGGGCGCCGTGGCGCTGCTGTTCTTCTTCTGGCTGGGGCAGACCACGCTCACGCTGGCGTTCGCCGCGGCCGAGCGTGCGCTGCCCGTGCGCGGCCGCAACCGCTTGCTGTTCCAGTTCGCCGACTCGGTCGCCGAGCAATTGGCGGCGCCGCGCGGCAGGAACGGGCCCTAGGCATGCGCTACACGGACCTGCGAGATTTTCTCGCCCAGCTGGAGCGGCTCGGCGAGTTGAGGCGCGTCGCCGCGCAGGTATCGCCGCGGCTCGAGATGACCGAGATCTGCGACCGGGTCCTGCGGCAGGGAGGTCCTGCGCTGCTCTTCGAAAATCCCGCCGGCCATTCGATGCCGGTCCTCGGCAATCTGTTCGGCACGGTGCGCCGGATCTGCCTCGCGATGGGCGTGGTGGACACCGCTTCGCTGCGAGAGTTGGGCAAGCTCCTGGCCGCATTGCGGGAACCGGAGGCTCCCAAGGGATTACGCGATTTCTGGGAGCGGCTTCCCGAGCTGAAGGGCCTCGCCTCCAGGGTGTTCGACATGATCCCGAAGGAGCTTTCCTCGGCTCCGTGCCAGGAAACCGTTCTTGAGGGAAAGGACGTGGACCTCGCGCGGCTGCCGGTGCAGACCTGCTGGCCGGGAGACGCGGGACCGCTCATCACCTGGGGACTGACGGTGACGCGCGGGCCGCACAAGGCGCGGCAGAACCTCGGCATTTACCGCCAGCAGGTCATCGCGCCGAACCGCGTCATCATGCGCTGGCTCGCGCACCGTGGCGGCGCGCTCGATTTCCGCGACCACGCCATCGCCAGGCCGGGCGAGCCGTTTCCGGTCGCCGTGGCGCTGGGCGCCGACCCGGCGACGATCCTGGGCGCGGTGACGCCGGTGCCCGATTCCCTTGGCGAATACCAGTTCGCCGGCCTGCTGCGTGGCTCGCGCACCGAGGTGATCCGGTGCCTGGGAAGCAGCCTGCAGGTGCCGGCCTCGGCCGAGATCGTGCTCGAGGGCGTGATCCGCCCCGAGGACACGGCGCTCGAAGGCCCGCACGGCGACCACACCGGCTACTACAACGAGGCCGAGAAGTTTCCCGTGCTCACCGTGGAGCGCATCACCCTGCGCAAGGATGCGATTTACCACAGCACCTATACCGGCAAGCCGCCGGACGAGCCGGCGATGCTCGGAGTCGCGCTGAACGAAGTGTTCGTGCCGCTCCTGCAGAAGCAGTTCCCGGAGGTCCTCGACTTCTACCTGCCCCCCGAGGGCTGCTCGTACCGCATGGCGGTGGTGCGCATGCGCAAGCAGTACGCCGGCCACGCCAAGCGCGTGATGTTCGGCGTCTGGAGCTACCTGCGCCAGTTCATGTACAC
>JAYRND010000023.1:0-4843 GCA_041904885.1 Burkholderiales bacterium | reverse complement strand
TGCTTCCTCCCTGCGCGCGGGTTCCTCGCGCGCGGGCAGCTTGCCGTCCGCCTGGATCAGCGCGGCGAGCGGGTCGGGCGCAACCAGCGGGTAGAGGTCGATGACCAGCCGGTAGCCGTATTCGCCGACCGGCTTGAGGACGAAGACCTGCGGCTTGACCTCCGTCTTGAGGTCCAGGACCAGCCGCAGCACGCCCGGCCGGTTGCGCCCGGCGCGAAGCTTGTCGATGTAGGGATCGCCCGCCGCGACCTTGCCCTGCAGGTCGGCGACCGCAGGCCCGAATTCGGCGCCTTCCAGGTCGAGGACGAGCCGCGGCGGATCCTTGACGGTAAAGAGCTGGAACCTGACCTCGGCTTTCGATTCCAGCGTGACGCGCGTGTAGTCCTTGGCGGGCCAGATCCTCGTGGAGATGATCTGGGCCTGCGCGGTCGACGCGTGTACCGCGGCCCCTAGGAAGAGCGCCAGTGCGACAAGGCGGACGACAACCAGGTCTCCCCAGCCGGCGTGTACGCGCGCAGCGTCGCCCGCCGCGCTTCCCCGTCGTATTCGAGATGAATCTCGAGGTCGGGCCTGGCAATCAGGTCCCCGGCCCGCTCCGGCCATTCGACCACGCAGAGCGAGTCCGCATTGAAATGGTCCCGGAAGCCTGAGCTCAGCCATTCTGCTTGATCTTTGAACCTATAAAAATCAAAGTGATACAAGTTTAATCTCAAATCGGGATAAGGTTCAACTAAGGTGTAGGTCGGGCTTTTGACCCGGCCTTGATAGCCCAGGGCCCGCAGTAAGCCCCGGACCAACGTGGTCTTGCCGGCGCCCAGATCGCCCCGCAGGTGCAGGGCAAGGCCATTTGCGGCGCCGGCCGCGCAAGCCTTGCCCAAGCGCTGCGTCGCCGCCTCGTCGGCCAACTTAAGATGCTCTTCCATGGACTATGCGGCGCTCACGTCGGACATCAAGCAATGGGGGCGCGAGCTCGGCTTCCAGGCCGTGGGCATTGCGGACACCGATCTGTCGGCCGCGCAGGGCCGCCTCGCCGAATGGCTCGGGCTGGGCTGGCACGGCGAGATGGATTATATGGCGCGCCATGCCGAGCTCCGGGCGCACCCGGCGCAATTGCTGGCGGGGACGCTGCGCGTGATCGCCTGCCGCATGGATTACCTGCAGGACGCGCCGGCGCCGCTGGCGGAGGAGCTTGGCGAGGGCGCGCGTGC
Organism: Burkholderiales bacterium; assembly: GCA_041904885.1. Lineage (GTDB taxonomy): Bacteria > Pseudomonadota > Gammaproteobacteria > Burkholderiales > SG8-39 > RBG-16-66-20. Next base: position 3,635 of record JAYRND010000023.1, on the reverse strand, counting down.
CTATATCGCGCGCTATGCGCGCGGGCGCGACTACCACAAGCTGATGCGCAGCCGCCTGCAGAAGCTGTGCGACCGGATTGCTGCGCACGCTGGCCCGTTCCGGCACCGCGCGCTCGCCGATTCGGCGCCGGTGATGGAAGTCGAACTCGCGGCCCGCGCCGGAATTGGCTGGCGGGGCAAGCACACGCTGCTGCTCGACCGGCAGGGCTCCTGGTTCTTCCTCGGCGAGATCTACTGCGACTTGCCCTTGGTCCTCGATGCCGAGGAAAAGGAGCACTGCGGCAGCTGCCAGAGATGCATCGACATCTGCCCGACTCGCGCGATCACGGCGCCCTACCGGCTCGATGCACGCCGCTGCATCTCCTACCTGACCATCGAGCACAAGAGCGCGATCCCCGAGGAGCTGCGGCCGCTGATCGGCAACCGCGTCTACGGCTGCGACGATTGTCAGCTGGTTTGTCCCTGGAATGGGTTTTCACGCATTTCCGACGAAGAAGCATTCAAGGTCAGAAACGGCCTGGATCAGGCCTCGCTGGTGGAGCTTTTCGCCTGGACCGAGGGTGAATTCGACGAGCGCATGCGCGGCTCGCCGATCCGGCGCATCGGCCACGAGCGCTGGCTGCGCAATCTGGCCGTGGGGCTGGGAAATGCTCCCTCGTCCCCGGAAGTGATTGATGCCTTGAAGAAAAGGCAAGACCATCCGTCCCCAGTGGTGCGTGAGCACGTGGCCTGGGCCCTTGCTCGACAGAATGCTGCCGGCAGGGCAACATCGGTGTCGCCGTAATCACCCTGGAGGAGGGGACCATGGCAAGGAACGCAATCCTGATCGGGACCGCGCTGGCGGTGCTCGCCGCCGGCGCGTCGGCGCAGGCGCCCAAGCTGCCCGCGACGCTCACCGTTACTGCCTACGACACCGGCTCGTCCGGCTTCAACATCGCCGTCGCGGTTGGCAAGGCGATCAAGGACAAGTACGGCACCGACACGCGCGTGCTGCCCGCGGGCAACGACGTCGCGCGCCTGGCGCCGCTGAAGGGCGGGCGCGCGCAGGCTTCCTACATGGGCATCGGCGTGTATTTCGCGCAGGAGGGGGTGTTCGAGTTCGCGGTCAAGGACTGGGGCCCGCAGGCGCTCCGGCTCATCCTCGCCTCGAGCGACTGCAACGCCATCTCGCTCGGCGTCGCCAAGGACGCGGGCGTGAAGCAGGTGAAGGACCTGAAGGGCAAGCGCATCGGCATCGTGGTCGGCTCGCCCGCGCTCAACCAGAACGCGTTCGCGGTGCTTGCCTTCGGCGGGATCTCGAAGAACGAGGTCAAGCTGGTCGAGTTCTCGAGCTACGGCGCGATGTGGAAGGGCATCCTCAACAATGAAGTGGACGCGGCCATCGCCTCGACCATCTCCGGCCAGGCGAAGGAGGCCGAATCTTCGCCGCGCGGGCTCTTCTACCCGCCGACTCCCGCCGCCGACAAGGCCGGCTGGCAACGCCTACGCGAGATCGGCCCCTACTACGCGCCGCACAAGGCCACCTGCGGCGTCGGCGCCACGCCGCAGGCACCGGTCGAGCTTCCCAATTATCCGTACCCGATCCTCAGCGCGTACGCGTCGCAGCCTGCGGACCTCGTCTACTCGCTGACCAGGGCGATGATCGCCGAATACGCGGCCTACAAGGATGGCGCGCCCGGCGCCGCCGGGCTGGAGCTCGCGCGCCAGAACCTGAGCTGGGTGCTGCCCTATCACGAGGGCGCGGTGAAGGCGTTTCGCGAAGCCAAGGCCTGGAAACCCGAGCACGAGGCCTACCAGCAGAAGGCGCTCAAGCGCCAGGAGACGCTCGCCGCCGCCTGGGCTGCGTTCCTCAAGACCAATCCGCCCGAGGGGGGCGACGCCTTCCGCAAGGCCTGGATGACGGTGCGCAACACGACGCTACAGAAGGCCGGCTTCGACACGGTGTTCTGAGCCGGCGACGTGACCGTCGCCCCCCAGGAAGCGGAGGTCGTCCGCGTCCGGCGCCTGGGAGCGGCCTGGCGCATTCTGCTCGTCGTCGCCTCTGCGGCGACGATCTTCCTCTGCGTCAACCAGCAGTTCGTCCTGCGGTTCTTCGTCGGCTTCACGCCGCTCAACACCGAGTACTACTACGGCCTGGTGCTGGTGATGCTGCCGTTCGTGTTCGTGATTTTTCCGGGCAGCGAGCGAGCGAAAGTGGATCGCGTCGGGTGGGTCGACACTGCGCTGTTCGCGCTCACCGCCGCCACTGCCGCCTACCTGATGCTGCACATCCGCAAGGCCGCTGAGCTTGGTTGGGAGTTCGGCGGTGCGCCCGCCGGCGTGGTCTGGGCCGGCTACGCGATGTGGGCGCTGCTGATGGAGGCCCTGCGGCGCACCGGCGGCTGGGGCCTGGTCCTCTCGGTGCTGCCGTTCACGCTCTACCCGGTGTTCGCCGGCGCCGACTGGCTGGGTCCGTTGAAGGGCACGGAATCGACCTTCGCGCAGGCGAGCGCCTACCATATGCTGTCGGTGGAAAGCCTGCTCGGCATCCCGGTGCAGGCGTTCGCCGAAACCGTGATCGGCTTCCTCGTGTTCGGTACCGCCCTGATGATGACGGGCGCGGGCAAGTTCTTCATCAACCTCTCCTTCGCGCTGTGCGGCACCTTCCGCGGCGGCGCGGCCAAGGTCTGCATCTTCGCGAGCGGCCTGCTCGGCATGATGTCGGGCAGCGTGGTGTCCAACGTGCTCACCGCCGGCACGATGACCATCCCGGTGATGAAGAAGACGGGCTTTCGCGCCACGTATGCGGGGGCGATCGAGGCCTGCGCTTCCACCGGAGCGGTGCTCGCGCCCCCGGTGATGGGCGCGACCGCGTTCGTGATGGCGCAGTTCCTCAATGTCAGCTACGCGGAAGTGGCGCTCGCCGCGGCGATTCCCGCGCTCCTGTACTACTTCGGGTTGTTCATGCAGGTAGACGCGTACGCCGCTCGCCACGGCCTGAAGGGGCTGGAGCGCGCCGAGCTGCCGCGCCTCGCCGACACGCTGCGCGAGGGCTGGTACTTCGTCTTCGTCATCGTGCTGCTCGTGTTCATGATGCTGGTCATGAAGCGCGAGAGCCACGCGCCGTTCTACGCCACGCTGCTGCTGCTCGCGCTCAACCAGGCGTTCAGCCGCGAGCGCTGGACCTGGACACACCTCGTCCGCTTCCTCGAAGTGAACGGACGCACCTTCGCCGAGCTGGTCGGCATCCTCGCCGGCTGCGGCCTGCTGATCGGCGCGTTCTCGCTCACGGGCGTGGTCTCCAGCCTCGCCAACGACCTGCTGCGCATCGCGGGCGGCAACGCGATGCTGCTGCTCGCGATGACCGCGGTGACGAGTCTGGTGCTGGGCCTCGGCCTCACCACCACCGCCTGCTATATCTTCCTCGCGGTGCTGGTCGGCCCGGCGCTCGAAAAGGTGGGGTTGAACAAGATGGCGGTGCACATGTTCGTGTTCTACTGGGGGATGCTCTCTGCAATCACGCCGCCCGTGGCGATTGCTTCGTCCGCCGCCGCCGGCATCGCCGGGGCGCCGCCGATGAAAACCGGCTGGGAATCGATGCGCGTGGGCAGCATCATCTATTTCCTGCCGTTCTTCTTCGTGCTCAATCCGGCATT
>JAYRND010000157.1:0-7102 GCA_041904885.1 Burkholderiales bacterium | reverse complement strand
CGGCTGCGGCGCCTGGGCCTGCTCGGCCCGGGACTGATCGCGGTGCATGCCGTGCACCTCGAGGACGCCGAGATCGCCCTGTTGGCGCGGCACGGGGCGTCGGTGGCGCACTGCCCGTCCTCCAACCTCAAGCTCGCCAGCGGCTTCGCGCCGGTGGCGAAGCTGGCCGCGGCCGGCGTGAACCTGGCGCTGGGGAGCGATGGCGCGGCAAGCAATAACCGCCTGGACCTGCTGGGGGAGATGCGCCTCGCTGCGCTCCTCGCCAAGGCGGTCGCGGGCAACGCCGAGGCAATGCCGGCGCATGCGGCGCTGAGGGCCGCGACCCTGGGCGGGGCTGCCGCGCTCGGCCTGGAGGCGCGGATCGGGTCGATCGCTGCTGGCAAGGAGGCCGACCTGGCCGCCGTGCGGATTACCGGGCCCGAGCTCTCTCCCTGCTACGACCCCCTCTCGCATCTGGTCTATGCGGCCGGCCGCGAGCATGTCAGCGACGTCTGGGTCGCCGGCGAACAGCTGTTGCGGGACGGAACATGGGCTTGCGCAGAGTCAAAATCCCCCTTCACGGGCTTGGACACTCGCACCAAGTTGTGGCAGAATACTTTGGGTCTGCGTGCATAGTGTTGATTCCAATAATTAATCCGCTGCAGAAGCGGAAATTCAGCGAGAGGAACGCATGAGCAAAAAAACTTGGATGCCGCTGCTGATCGCCGCCGGTGTCGCGCTTTCGGCGCTGCCGTTTACGGCCTCTGCGCAGTCGAAGCAGGGTTACTGGATTCAGCCGAGCACGGACCTGGTCTGGAAGAACGCGAGCGGCCAGTGCTGGCGCGCCGGCTACTGGACCCCGGCAATGGCGATCGCCGAGTGCGATCCCGACCTGATGCCGAAGGTCGCGCCGCCGCCCCCGCCGCCGCCGCCCGCGAAGCCCGCGCCCGCGAAGCCGGCCCCGGCGAAGCCGAAGCCCGTCGCCGAGAAGGTGACGCTCGCCGCCGACGTGCTGTTCGACTTCGACAAGGCGGTGCTGAAGAACGAGGGCAAGGCCAAGCTCGACGACCTGGCGACCAAGGTGAACGCCATCAACCTGGAAGTGGTGATCGCCATCGGCCACACGGACTCGATCGGCGCCGACGCCTACAATCAGAAGCTGTCGGTGCGTCGCGCCGAGTCGGTCAAGGCTTACCTGGTGTCGAAGGGCGTAGCGCCGAACCGGATCTACACGGAAGGCAAGGGCGAGAAGCAGCCGGTGGCGAGCAACAAGACCGCCGACGGCCGCCAGAAGAACCGCCGCGTGGAGATCGAGGTCATCGGTACGCGCAAGTAAGCGCGCCACGCTCCGCAGAAAGCCCCGCTCCGGCGGGGCTTTTTGTTTATGGCACCGACAACGCAGAACGCCGACCCCGCCGAGCTCGCCAAGTTCGGCGCGCTCGCGCACCGCTGGTGGGACCCCGAGGGCGAGTTCCGGCCGCTGCACCGGCTGAATCCGCTGCGCCTTGCTTGGATCGACGGGCTCGCGCCGCTGGCGGGCAAGGAGGTGCTCGACGTCGGCTGCGGCGGCGGCATCCTCTCCGAGTCGATGGCGCAGCTCGGTGCCACCGTCACTGGAATCGATCTTGCGAAGGAGCCGTTGAGCGTTGCGGCTTTGCATTTGCATGAATCAGGCCTTTCGATTTCGTACCGGGAAATTTCGGCGGAAAAGCTTGCGGAAGAACGGCCCCAATCCTTCGATGTCGTGACCTGCATGGAGCTGCTCGAGCACGTGCCGGATCCGGCAAGCACGGTCGCGGCCTGCGCGCGGCTCGTTCGACCCGGCGGCCGGGTGTTCTTCTCCACCATCAACCGCAATCCGAAGGCCTACCTGTTCGCGGTGATCGGCGCGGAATACCTGCTGCGCATGCTGCCCCGTGGAACGCACGATTACGCGCGCTTCATCAAGCCCTCCGAGCTTTCGCGCTGGACGCGCGATGCGGGACTGGCCATGGTCGAGCTGAAAGGCATGACCTACAACCCGATTGCCGACGCCTATCGCCTCGGCGAGGACTGCGACGTCAACTACTCGCTCTGCTGTGCGCGCTGAAGCAGTTCTGTTCGATTTCGACGGCACGCTCGCGGACACCGCCGCCGACCTCTCGCGCGCGCTGAACCGGCTGCGCAGCGCGCGCGGCATGGACGAACTGCCGCTCGAGAAGCTGCGGCCGCACGCCTCCGCCGGTGCGCGCGGCCTGATCGAGGCGGGACTGGGCATCCTGCCCGATCACGCCGATTTCAAGCAGCTGCGCGAGGATTTCCTCCGGCACTACGCCGGGGGCATCTGCGTGGACACGCAGCTCTTTCCCGGCATCGGCGAACTGCTCGAGGAAATCGAGGCGCGGCGACTGCGCTGGGGCATCGTGACCAACAAGTCCACCGTCCTGACCCGGGCGCTCGTGCGCGCGCTCGGCCTCGCCGAGCGCGCTGCCTGCGTGGTCTGTGGCGATACCACGCCGCACCTCAAGCCCAATCCCGCGTCGCTGCTGCACGCGGCGCAGGAGCTCGCGCTTGCGCCCGCGCACTGCGTGTATCTCGGCGACGACCTGCGCGACGTGCAGGCCGCTCGCGCCGCGGGCATGCGCGCGGTGGCCGTCGAATGGGGCTACGGCAGCGGCCTGCGCAGCTGGAACGCGGACGCGGTCATCGCGCGCCCGACGGACTTGATGGAATGGCTCTGAGCCCCCATATGGGATAATGACCGTGCAACGAAACGGGGGCGACCTGGTTTCGACGCGGGTACTGAAGCAGCGCAGGGCATGCCGAGGACCAGTCACCTCGTAAATCCATCTGGAAACAACTTAAACGCCAACGACGAGCGTTTCGCTCTCGCCGCCTAATACCGGCGAGACGCTGCACTGACCTGCTGGCGGGTCAGGCCTCGAAAGAGGTGCAGCGTCATTCACACCAGCCTCTCTCCCGGGCTTGGCCGCTTGGCCCGGGGGATCCGTCGAAGCGGCTAGCCGAGGTCCAGCCTGCCGGTTGGCGGGTCCGAAGCGAAGCTCAAACAACCAGGCTAAGCATGTAGTCCTGACTGTGGATGGCTTGCGGACGCGGGTTCGATTCCCGCCGCCTCCACCACCATCCCGGGCGCCGCCCCAAGTCGGCGCCGCCTTTGATCTAGGTTAAAACCGGCCCGGGGCCGGACGGGCATGCTGCGGCATGCGCTACGGATCGCGGAGGGCGTTCGCATGAGCGCCCGCCACACCCAGATCAAGACGCAGGCGTTCATCGCCAATCTGCCGATGTTCCGGGAGATGAGCGGCGAGGAGCTCGATCGCATCGCCGCGGCGACGCTCCCCGTGCACGTGCAGAAGGGCGAGGCCATCGTCCATTGCGGCGATCCCTGCACCGGCTTCCACGTTGTCGTCTACGGGCAGGTCAAGCTCGGCTTCCACTCGCCGCAGGGGGTCGAGAAGGTGGTCGAGATCGTGCGGCCGGGCCAGAGCTTCGGCGAGGCACTGATGTTCCTCGAGCGCCCGTACATCGTCTACGCGCAGGCGCTCTCGGACACCATGCTGCTGCACGTCGCCAAGCACGCCGTGTTCGACGAGCTGGCCCGCGACCCGCGCTTCGCGCGCCGCATGCTCTCGGGCCTGTCGCAGCGGCTGCACGGGCTGGTGCGGGACGTCGAGGCCTACACCCTGCGCTCGGGACAGGAGCGCGTGATCGGCTACCTGCTCGCCGACGCGACCGAGGCGCCCGCCAGCGGCCCTACCGAGGTCCACCTGACGCCGGGCAAGAGCGTGATCGCTTCGCGCCTCAACATGACGCCCGAGCACTTCTCGCGCATCCTCCACGAGCTGGCCGCCTCGGGGTTGATTCAGGTGAACGGGCGCGCGGTGCGCATTCCCGACCTGGAGCGATTGCGGCGCGGCGCCTGACTCAGCGCCGCTCGATCAGGACTTCGTAGCCGCCGTCGGCGCGCGGCGCGCCGGTGCAGGAAAAGCCTCGCTCGCGCAGCAGGCTGTAGAGAGGCACCGGCTCGTGCGGCAGGATCGCGCGCACCGGCTCGCCCGGCGCGCGCTCGAGGGCATCGAAGATGCGCACGATCGGCTCCGGCGGCTGCAGCCCGCGCAGGTCGAGCGTGGTGAAGCGCGCCGCGACCTCCCGCTCGGGCACGCCGCGCGCACGCAGGAGCGCCGCAAACTGCTCGAGCTCGGCGAGGTAGCCGACCGGGTCCGCGCCCGGGGCGGCGGAATTCAGGGTATCGAGTCGGATGCGCAGATCTTCCTCGCCCGGCGCAAGTTCCTCGCTGAGCGCGTCGTGCAGCGCGGCGAAGTGCAGGCGATGCACCGGCCACTGCCCTGCGCGCGCCGTCGCCAGAGTTTCGGTGACCAGGTCCGCGATGCTGGGCATGCCGCGAAGATTGCGCAGGGCGATGCCGCCGCCCTTGATATGGGTCAAGTGGGACGAAGCCGGGTATAGGCGGCAACCGCAATCAGTACCGCGGCTACGACCGCATGGGCGAATGCTGCGCCCGCCGAATCCTCGTAGTGCAGGGCGGTGAATCCCGCGATCGGAGCCAGCAGCGCGAGCCCGATCCCGATCCGGCGGCGCGGCAAGCGCACAACGCCTCTCGCAAGCCAGATTCCGGCCGCCGCAAGCAGGATGCCGAGCATTGCATGCGCCGGCAGCGCCGCGGAGGCCGCTGCGCCCGGGAACACCGCGAGCCACGCGCCCAGAATGCATTGCGCGGCAAGGAGCGCAACCAGAACCCAGACGGCTCGGCCCGTGGTGCGATCGGCGGGGGTACGCCGGTCTCCGAGCAGCCAGGCGAACACGGCGGCGAGCGCCAGGCCGCCCAGCAGGTTGCCCATTGCCGCCGCAGGCGGCGGCGTGCGGCCCGCGATGATTCCCAGGGCCGAAAGCGAGATGGTGAGGGCCGCGGCGAGCGCAATGCCGCGCGCCAGCGCCGGGCATTCGGCGCGAATTCGCCAGGCCATCCAGCTCAACCACGCTGCGACCAGCACCTCCAGCGATGCTGCAGTGCGGTGCAGTCCTCTAATCATCAGGAGCATTTCGTCGCTGATCGGCGGCGCCGCAACCTGTCCAAGACGGATCGCTGCACTCAGCAGCACGACGGCGAGGACCAGCGCCAGCCCCGCCCCGATCAGCCTCCACAGCCTGCGTTCGATCCCGTTCACGGGCCGATGCTGCCCCGGCACAGGCGCAAAAGTTTGATAAATATCAAGTTAAGGGCTTCCCTCCCGCCGTACCGTGCTGCGCAGTCTTCCGAAAAGGAGCTTGCCATGAGCACAGATACCGGCGGCGCGCACGCCGACAACCCCAACGAGCCCGTGCCGATGATGCAGCAGCTGCTCGACAACCCGTTCCTGCTGCTGTTCCTCGGGGTCATGGTTCCCATGGTCCTCTACACCCTGTGGGGCGTCATCGACATCCTGACCGTTCCGCTCGCGAAGTAAGCCACCCGGAGAACACGCACATGAGCGCCATACTGCCGCCCGCGGAACGACTGTGGTGGAAGCATCCCCTGGACCGGGTCGAGGGGACCTGGATCGTCATCGCGCTGATCTGGTGCCTGGTCATGTTCTTCATGATGATCGGCTGGCACGTGTACGGGCGGCAGAACCTGTCCACTGAGACCTACAAGACCACGCCAGAGCAGTTCACCAAGAAGACGCAGGCCATGGTGGACAAGTACACGGTGCGCACCGAGACCGAGCAGAAGATCCCGGTGGTCGCGCCGCCGCCGGGCAGCGACGTCTACCTGATCGCGCGGCTGTGGGCCTTCTGGCCGATCCTCGAGCTGGAGAAGGACAAGACCTACCGCCTGCACCTCACGGCAATGGACTACAACCACGGCTTTTCGCTGCAGCCGGCCAACATCAACATCCAGGTCGTGCCGGGCTACGAGCACGTAGTCACGGTGACGCCCAACAAGTCAGGCACGTACTCGATCGTCTGCAACGAATACTGCGGCATCAACCATCACGTGATGGTGAGCCGGCTCTACGTCAAATAGGGAGACGCGGATGACTGCCACCACCTACCGCACCTGCCCGCGCTCGGGGCTGCAGTTCGAGGCCCAGGCCGAAAAACTGATGATCGTGAACGCCGTCACGGCGGTCGTCGCGCTGCTGGTCGGCGGCGTCCTCGCCATCGGCGTGGTGCTGACGCGCTGGCCGGCGGTGCACTGGCTCGCGGCCGACACCTTTTACATGGTACTGACCGCCCACGGCATCGACATGCTGATTTTCTGGATCATCTTCTTCGAGGTGGCGGTCCTGTACTTCTGCTCCTCCACCCTGCTGCGATGCCGCCTCGCCACGCCCAAGGTCGCCTGGCTCGCGTTCGCGCTGATGCTGATCGGCGCGGTGACCAACAACGTCGCGGTCTTCCAGGGCGGCTCGAGCGTGATGATGACCTCGTACGTGCCGATGATGGCGGCACCGTCGTTCTACCTGGGCCTGATCCTGTTCGCCGTCGGCGCACTGATCGCCTGTTTCATTTTCTTCGGCACGCTGGTCATCGCAAAGCGCGAAAAGACCTACCAGGGCTCGGTGCCGCTGGTCACCTTCGGGGCCATCACCGCGGCCATCATCGCGGTCTTCACCATCACTTCGGGCGCGATCATCCTGATCCCCACCTTCCTGATGTCCGCCGGCATCATCCAGTCGGTGGATGCGCTGGTGTACCGCACCATCTGGTGGGCCTTCGGCCACTCCTCGCAGCAGATCAACGTCGCCGCGCACATCTCGATCTGGTACCTGGTGGCAGCGCTCGTGTTCGGTGCAAAGCCGATGTCGGAACGGGTCAGCCGCGGAGCGTTCCTGCTCTACATCCTCTTCCTGCAGCTCGCGAGCGCGCACCACCTGCTGGCCGACCCGGGCCTGTCAACCAACTGGAAGGTGGTCAACACCAGCTACTTCATGTATTTCGCGGTGCTCGCCTCGATGATCCACGGGCTGACGGTGCCGGGCGCGATCGAGGTGGCGCAGCGCGGCAAGGGCTGCACCAAGGGCCTGGTCGAGTGGATCCGCAAGGCGCCGTGGGGCAACCCGGTGTTCTCGGGCATGATCCTCTCGCTGCTCGGGTTCGGCTTCCTCGGCGGCATCTCGGG
>JAYRND010000156.1:0-12226 GCA_041904885.1 Burkholderiales bacterium | reverse complement strand
CGCGCGTCGGCCTGGCCGAGAGCGAAATGGCGCTGCGGGCCGCGGAGCTGTTCACCGGGCTGCAGGCGGCGCAGGAGCGGATCGCCGTACTCGAGGAGGCATACGGCGAGGTCGAGCGCGCCGCCGCTCTGGTCGCCGGCCGGCTCGCCAGCGGCATGGCGAGCCGCTACGACCTGGCGCGTGTCGAGATGGAGGTGGCCGGCATCACGGTGCGGCTCGCGGACGCGCGCGCCGAGGCCGGGGAGCGATCCGCTGGCCTGGCCGCGCTGCTGGGCGCGCCGGGCTGGCGCGCACGCGCCGCAGGCGCGCTTGCCCCCGCCGGATTGCGCGGCGACGTCCCGGCCCTGCAGGCCGCGCTTGCCGCCGGCAATCCGATGATCCTCGCGGCCCGCCGGGACGAGGACACCGCGCGCGCGGCGGTCAGGCGCGCGGAGCTGGAGCGCTGGCCGGTTCCGGTGCTGAGCGTGGGCCGCACCTGGACCGGCGACCCGTTCGGCGCCGCCAATGCCATCGGCGTATCGACCGAAGTCCCGCTGCTGGACACCCGGCGCGGGCAGCTCGACAAGGCGCGGGCCGAGCTGCGGGCCGCGGAGTTGCGCCGCGAGGCCGTCGAGGCGGAATCCAGGGTGGAATTGCGGCGACTCATCGAGGCACTGGAGCAACGCCGTGCTGCGCTGGAGCGATTCGAGTCCAGGGTCGACGTGCGCAGTCCCGCGCTTCGGCAGATGGCCGAGGACGCCTATCGCCTGGGCCGAGGAACGCTGCTGGAGCTGATCGATGCAGCGCGTACTCGCGTGGATGCACGCGTGACCGGCATCGACCTGCGCGCGGCCACGGTCCAGCAGGAACTGAGGATCCTGGCGATCACCGGGGGCTTGGCGCGCACGCCTAGCGAAACGGGGCGGCAATGAAAGCCTGGCGCAAGGCGGCGGAAAGGCGGCAGTAAGCTGGGCCGCGGAGACTCAAAGGGTAAGTAGCGCGGCCAGGGAACTCTCTTCCTCCTCCCCTTGGCCGTGGTCATTGGGCCCGCCGCGCGCGGGCCCTTTTTTTCGGGGGCGTATGATTGAGCAGGTGAGAATCCTGATCGTCGAGGACGACGCGGCGCTGGCCAGCGGCATTGCCCGCATCCTCGAGGGCGAAGGCCATGCGGTGGACGTCATGGCCCGGGGCGAGGAGGCGGTGCTCGGGGCCCGCCAGGAGCGCTTCGACCTGATCATCCTGGACGTGGGCCTGCCCGGCATCGACGGGTTCGAAGTGCTGCGCCGCCTGCGCGCTGCCGGGGATCGCGCGCCGGTGCTGGTACTTACTGCCCGCGATGCGCTGGATGACCGCGTACGGGGCCTCGACCTGGGCGCCGACGACTACATGGCCAAGCCCTTCGCGATGCCCGAGCTCGCCGCGCGCGTGCGCGCACTGGTGCGCCGGTCGCAGGCGCAGACCGGCCCGCGGATCGTGCACGGGCCGCTGGTGATGGATACGCTCGCGCGCCGCGCCCAGCTCGGCGGCCAGCCGCTCGATCTTGCCGCCCGCGAATGGGCGGTGCTCGAGGTCCTGCTCGCCCGGGTGGAGAAGATCGTCGCCAAGGAATCGATCATTCAGGCGGTGGCGAGCTGGGGCGAGGAGCTGACGCCCAACGCGATCGAGGTCTACGTGTCGCGCCTGCGCGCCAAGCTCGAGCCCGCCGGGGTGAAGATCCGCACCGTGCGCGGCTTCGGCTACATGCTGGAGGAGTACAAGGAGACGGCCGCTGGTCAGTAGCCTTCGCGTCAGGCTGCTGAAAATGCTGTTGCCGCCCGTGGCGGTGCTGCTGGTCCTCGGAGCGGTGGGTGCGTACTTCATCTCGCTCGAGCCCGCGAGCGACGCCTACGACCAGGCGCTCGCCGACGTGGCCCTCGCCCTGGGCGAGCGCCTGCGCGCGTCCCCCGAGGGCATCGCCTTCGACCTGCCCGGCGCCGCCGAGCAGGTGATGCGCACGGACAAGTTCGACACCATCTACTACCACATACGCCGGCCCGACGGCTCCGCGCTCGCCGGCGACCCGGCGCTGCCGCCGCTGCCGGCCTCGAGCCCGCCCGAGGACGGCGTGATCGCCTACGACGCCCTGTACCGCGGGCAGCCGATCCGCGTGGTGGCGATGCTGGTGCCCTGCGCCGGGATGATTTGCACCGTGCAGGTCGCCGAGACGACCAACAAGCGCCGCCAGCTTGCGCGCAACATCGTGCTCTCCAGCCTGCTCCCGGGCCTGCTGATCGCGCTGGCGGCCCTGGTCATCGTCTGGTTCGGCGTCGCGCGAGGCCTCGCGCCGCTCGAGGACCTGTCGGCGGAGATCCGCGCGCGCTCGCCGCGCGACCTGCGGCCGATCGACCCGGGGCACGCGCCGCAGGAAGCGCAGCCGCTGGTGGGCGCGCTCAACCAGCTGTTCGGCGAGGTTGCAGAGTCGAGCGGCAACCAGCAGCGATTTCTCGCGAACGCGGCGCACCAACTGCGCACGCCGCTCGCCGCGCTGCAGGCACATACCGAGCTCGCGCTCGCGAAGGGGGTGCCCGAGGCGCACCGCGCCGAACTGGAGCAGATCCAGCGCGCGACCATCCGCACCGCTCGCCTCGCCGGCCAGCTGCTGGCGCTCGCGCGCGCGGAGCCCGGCGGCTACCGCGGCGAGGCGCACAAGCCGGTGAACCTGCGCGCGCTGGTGGAGGGCGCGGCCGACGAGTGGGTGCACCGCGCGCTCGCGAAGGAGATCGACCTCGGCTTCGAGCTTGCCGACGTCCAGGCAACGGGCGACGCGCTGCTGCTGCACGAAGCGCTCGCCAACCTGATCCACAACGCGATCGAGTACACGCCGCAGGGCGGCCGCGTCACGGTGCGCACCGGCAAGCGCGGCTCGGCGCCCTTCCTCGAGGTCGAGGACGACGGGCCGGGCATCCCGCCCGAGGAGCGGGTGCGGGTGCTCGAGCGCTTCTACCGGGTTCCCGGCACGAGCGGCGCGGGCAGCGGCCTGGGGCTTTCCATCGTGCGAGAGATCGCCGCTGCGCACGGCGCGAAGATCGAGATCGGCACCGGCGAAGGCGGCCGCGGCTGCAAAGTTGGGTTAACATTTCCGCATGGATAGCGTAGACATCGAAGTGCTGCGCAGCGCCGAGGCCTGGCGCAAGGCGGGCCACCGCGTCACCTTCGGCACCATCGTCAAGACCTGGGGCTCGGCGCCGCGCCCGGTGGGCGCACTGGTGGCCGTGCGCGGAGACGGCCAGGTCGTGGGCTCGGTCTCCGGGGGCTGCGTGGAGGACGACCTGGTGGAGAAAGTGCGCGCGGGTGCCGTCGCGAAGGACGGCCCGCAGGCGATCACCTACGGCGTCACCAATGAGGAGGCGACGCGCTGGGGCCTGCCCTGCGGCGGCACGCTGGTGGTGGTGCTCGAGCCGGTGACCGAAAAGAGCGCGTTCGGCGAGCTGCTGGAGACGATCTCGAAGCAGCGCCTGGTCCGCCGCCGCCTGGAGCTCGACAGCGGCCGCGTGACGATGTCGCCCGGGACCTGGCAGGACGTGCTCGAGTTCGACGGCAAGGTGCTCACCACGGTGCACGGGCCGCGCTGGCGCCTGATCCTGATCGGCGCCGGGCAGCTGACGCGCTACCTCGCCGAAATGGCGCGCATGCTCGACTACCACGTGGCGGTGATCGACCCGCGCGAGGAATATGCCGCCGGCTGGGACCTGGAAGGCGTGCCGCTGGACCGCGGCATGCCCGACGACGTGATCGCCGCGGCCAACCTCGACGGCCACAGCGCCGTGGTGGCGCTCACGCACGACCCGAAGCTGGACGACCTCGCGCTCATGGAGGCGCTCAAGTCCGCGGCGTTCTACGTGGGCGCGATCGGCTCGAAGAAGAACAACGACGCGCGCAGAAAGCGCCTACAGGAGTTCGACCTCTCCGACGGGGAGATCGCGCGGCTGCGCGGCCCGGTCGGCCTGTACATCGGCTCCAAGACGCCGCCCGAGATCGCCGTGGCGATCCTGGCGGAAATGACCGCGGTGCGCCACGGCGTCACCGAGCCGAGCTGGGCGGCGAAGCCCGCGCCGCGATTCGATCCGTCCGCCTGCGAGGTCGCGCCCGCCGCCTCCGGCAAAGCTTGAACGTCGCCGCCATCCTCCTTGCCGCGGGCACGGCGACCCGCTTCGGTTCCGACAAGCTGCTCCACTGCCTGCCGCACGGTGTGCCGATCGCCGTGCAGGCGGCGCGCCAGCTGAAGGAAGTGTTCGGCGAGCAGGTGCTGGCGGTCGTGCGGCCGGAGGCCGTTGCACTCGCCGGCCGGCTGCGCGCGGAAGGCTGCGGGGTCGTGGTGTGCGAGAGCGCGGGCGAGGGCATGGGCGCGAGCCTCGCCTGCGCGGTGCGCGCGGCCGCCGGCGCGCAGGGCTTCCTCGTCGCGCTTGCCGACATGCCGTTCATCCGCGCCAGCTCGATCGCCGCGGTGCGCGACGCGCTCGCCGCGGGCGCGCCGCTCGCCGCGCCCTATTTCCACGCACGCCGGGGCCACCCGGTGGGCATCGCCGGGCGCTTTCGCGCGGAGCTGGAGAACCTGCGGGGCGACGAAGGCGCGAGGCAGCTGCTCGCCGCGCGCGCCGGCGAGATCGTCAAGGTGCCAGTCGGCGATCCGGGAGTGATTCGCGATATCGATTCGCCGGGCGACCTCGCGCCGCCGATCGTCGTATAGTCAGGGCTTCCGCCATGGAGACCGCACAGCGCGCGGTGCTGTTCGTGGACGTCACCGACAGCACCAGACTCTACGAATCGCTCGGCGATACGGTGGCGCTGGCGCTGATCAGCGGCCTGTTCGCCCGGCTGGAAAAGATCGTCGCCAAGTGCGGCGGCACGGTGGTGAAGACCCTCGGCGACGGCGTCATCTGCACCTTCGACGACCCGGACAACGCGTTCCGCGCCGCGGTCGAGATCCAGACCACGGTACGCTCGACCGCCGGGAAAGAGGCAAACCGGCTGCAGCTCAAGATCGGCTTCACATGGGGATCGGTGATCCTGTCCAAGGGCGACGTGTTCGGCGACACCATGAACGTCTGCGCGCGCCTGGTCGAGCTCGCCAATCCGGAGCAGATCCTGACTTCCGCGCCCACCGTCGAGGCGCTCTCGCCCGGCCTGCGCTCGCGCTGCCGCGCGCTGTTTCCGACGCGGATCAAGGGCAAGGCGGAGGAAGTGCCGGTGAGCGAGGTGATGTGGCGCTTCGACCCGGCGGTGACCGAGGCCAACCTGACCCGCGCCAGCTTCGCCAAGGCGCTGCAGACCTCGCTGAAGCTCATCTACCGGGGCAACATCTTCATCGTCAACCGCAGCCGGCCGACGATCCAGATGGGCCGCGACGAGAGCAACGACATCGTGATCGTGAGCCTGTTCGCCTCGCGCGTGCACGCGCGCGTGCACACCCGAGAGGGCCATTTCGTGCTTACCGACCTGTCCAGCAATGGAACCTTCCTGATGATCGACGACCAGTCGGGCGAGGTGCACCTGCGGCGCGAGGAGGCGATGCTGCAGGGGCGGGGCTGGATCGGCCTGGGCAAGAACGCCTCCACGCACGGCGATCACTCGGTGCGCTTCAGCCTGCAGACGGAATCCGCCTGATTGATAAAATCGGGTCATGTTCGCCACTCAAACGCTGGAGCAGTCTGACCCCGAGATCTGCAGCGCCATCCGCAAGGAGGCCGGCCGCCAGGAAGACCACGTCGAGCTGATCGCCTCGGAGAACTACGTCAGCCCCGCCGTGCTGTCGGCGCAGGGCTCGCTGCTTACCAACAAATACGCCGAGGGCTATCCGGGCAGGCGCTACTACGGCGGCTGCGAGTTCGTCGACGTGGCCGAAACGATCGCCATCGAGCGGGCGAAGCGCCTGTTCGGCGCGCCCTGGGCCAACGTCCAGGCGCATTCGGGCTCGCAGGCCAACCAGGCCGTCTATACCGCGGCACTGAAGCCGGGCGACACCATCCTCGGCCTGTCGCTCGCGCACGGCGGGCACCTGACGCACGGCTCGCCGGTCAACCTTTCCGGCAAGCTCTACCGCGCCGTTTTCTACGGTTTGGACAGGAATGAGGTGATCGATTACGACGCAGCGGAGGAAATCGCTTTACGAGAAAAGCCCAGAATGATCGTGACCGGCGCCTCGGCGTACTCGCGCGTCATCGACTGGCAGCGCTTCCGCGCCATCGCGGACAGCTGCGGCGCGCTGCTGATGGCCGACATCGCTCACTACGCCGGGCTGGTCGTGGCGGGGCTCTATCCTTCTCCGGTCGGCATCGCCGATTTCGTCACCACCACCACGCACAAGACGTTGCGCGGGCCGCGCGGCGGCCTCGTGCTCGGCAAGCCCGAGCAGGAGAAGGCGATCCATTCGTCGATCTTCCCCGGGCTGCAGGGCGGGCCGCTGATGCACGTGATCGCGGCCAAGGCGGTGGCGCTGGGCGAGGCGCTCAAGCCCGAGTTCCGGCAGTACCAGCAGCGCGTGCTGGAGAACGCGGCGGTCATGGCCGCCACCCTGCAGGCGCGCGGACTGCGCGTCGTCTCGGGAGGCACCGACAGCCACATGTTCCTCCTCGACCTGCGCGCGCGCAGCATCACCGGCCGCGACGCGGAGGACGCGCTCGGCCGCGCGCACATCACCGTGAACAAGAACGCGATCCCCAACGATCCGGAGAAGCCCGCCGTCACTTCCGGCATTCGCATCGGCTCGCCCGCCATGACCACGCGCGGGTTCGGGGCGGCCGAGGCCGACCGCGTTGCCAACCTGATCGCCGACGTGCTGGAGGACCCGAAAGGCGAGCACACGCTGCAGCGCGTCGCGCGCGAGGTGAAGGCGCTGTGCGCGAGATTCCCGGTGTACGTCTAGCGGCCCGGCGCGCCGACCGCCCATGCGCTGCCCGTTCTGCACGAGCGAGGACACCCAGGTGGTGGACACGCGCTCGAATCCGGGCGCCAACGTCATCCGCCGCCGCCGCAAGTGCCCGAAGTGCGACAAGCGCTTCACGACCTACGAGCGGGTCGAGCTGCGCCTGCCGCGCCTGGTGAAGAAAGGCGGCGGGCGCACCGACTTCGACCGCGACAAGCTGGTCGGCAGCATGATGCTCGCGCTGCGCAAGCGCCCGGTGAAGACCGAAGACGTGGACGCCGCTGCCGACCGCATCGAGGAGAAGCTGCGCACGCTGGGCGAGCGCGAGATCCCGACCAGCCGCGTGGGCGACCTGGTGATGCGCGAGCTCGCGCGCCTGGACAAGATCGCGTACATCCGCTTCGCCTCGGTCTACCGCAGCTTCGAGACGCCGGACGATTTCCGCGAGGCGGTGCAGGAAGTGAAGACCAAGAAGCGCCGCAGGTGAGCGATTTTTCCGCGTTCGACCGCGCCATGATGGCCAGGGCGCTCGAGCTCGCAGCCAGAGGCATGTTCACTGCGACGCCGAACCCCCGCGTGGGCTGCGTGGTCACCCAGGGCGATTCCGTGGTGGGCGAAGGCTGGCATGAGAGGAAAGGCGGGCCGCATGCCGAAGTCGTCGCGCTTGACGGGGTCGAGGCAAAAGACGCGACCTTGTATGTGACCTTCGAACCCTGCAACCATCAGGGAGCGACGCCGCCATGCGTGGATTCGATCATTCAGAAGAAGGTCAAGCGAGTGGTCGCCGCCGTCCTCGATCCCAACCCCGTAGCCGCCCACGGCGGCGAGAAGCTCAAGGCGGCAGGCATTCGATTCGAAAGCGGCCTGCTGGAAGACCAGGCGCGCGAGCTCAACATCGGCTTCTTTTCGCGGATCACTCGTGGCCGGCCCTGGGTGCGCCTGAAGATCGCGGCCACGCTCGATGGGCGAACCGCGCTGGCGGACGGCCGCAGCCAGTGGATCACGGGGCCGGAGGCGCGCAAGGACGGCCATCGCTGGCGCGCGCGCGCCTGCGCGGTCCTCACCGGCATCGGCACGGTGAAGGCCGACAATCCGCGGCTGACGGTGCGCGAAGTCGAGACGCCGCGCCAGCCCCTGCGCGTGGTCGTGGACAGCCGCCTGGAGACCCCGCACGACGCCAAAGTGCTCGACGGCGGCGGCACGCTGATCTTCACCGCGATCGACGCCGACCGGCCGCTCAATGCCGAGACTCACCGCCTGCCCAACCCCCACGGCAAGGTCGAACTGCCCGAAATGCTCAACGAGCTCGCCCGCCGCGGCGTGAACGAGCTGCACGTGGAGGCCGGCTTCCGGCTGAACGGTTCGCTCGTGCGCGAAGGCTGCGTGGACGAATTCCTGATCTACCTCAATCCTAGCCTGCTCGGCGACGAGGCACTGGGCATGGTTCAACTGCCCGGAATTTCTTCTTTGGACCAAAAACTAAAACTCAGGATTTCCTCGCTTGAGCGCGTCGGCGAGGACATCCGGATCCTCGCGAGACCCTGATGTTCACCGGCATCGTCCAGGCCGTCGGCCGCCTCGAAAAGCTCCACCCGCATGTGGTCGCCGCCGGCCGCCTGCCGCTCGGCGACGTGAGGATCGGCGACTCGATCTGCGTGCAGGGCTGCTGCCTGACGGTGGTGAAGAAAGCGAAGGGGCGGCTCTGGTTCGACGTGTCGGCGGAGACGCTGCGGGTCACCGCGGGACTCGACCGTCCGGGCGCAGTCAACCTGGAGAAGTCGCTCGGCCTGGGCGACAAGCTCGGCGGGCACCTCGTCACCGGGCACGTGGATGGCGTGGGCCGTTGCGTCCGCGTCCGTGGAAGTGTCTACGAGTTCGAGTCGCCGCGCGCGCTCGCGCGCTACATCGCGCGCAAGGGCTCGATCTGCGTGGACGGAGTGAGCCTCACGGTGAACCGCGCCCGCGGCGCAAGGTTCGCAGTGAACCTGATTCCGCACACCCTGAAGGCGACCACCCTCAAGCGGCTTGCCCGCGGCGCAAAGGTCAACCTCGAGGTGGACCTGATTGCGCGGTACGTCGCTCGCTTGCGCCGCCGCTAGCTCCCACCTGCTCGCGCACGAAAGCGCTGGTCTCGCTGGCGACGCGCTCGCGCTCGTTGTCCATGGTGATGATGTGGTAGCTGTCGTCCAGGTATACCTCGCGCACCTTGGGCGAGCCGATGCGGTCGACCACCAGCTCGGCGCTCCGCGTGCTGGCCGTGTCGTCGTCGACGGCGTGGATCACCAGCGCGGGAGCCCGGATCCTGCCAAGCCTGCCGACCACGTGACGGGCGAGGCGGGTGGCGTGAAACAGGTGGTCCATGGTCGTGCGCGCCGCGCCCGCTTCCGAGAATCCCTTTTTCATCAGCTGTGCGATCCGCTGACGGAGCACCGCGTTCTTGATGCCGAAGGGCTCGCGCTCGCGATACGAGTACAACCAGCGCAGCGGCGGAAGGAAGCCCAGGGGCATCAGGAACCGGTACCAGGGCAGTCCCCAACCGTCGTAGAACAGCGTGGTCGACATCAGGCTCAGCGACGCGATTTCGCCCGGCTGCTCGGCGGCGAGCGCGAGGGCCAGCACCGCGCCGATGCACAATCCGCCCACCGATACGGTCCGGTACTCGCGCCTGAGTCCGCGGACGTGGTCGCGGGCGGAGGCATGCCAATCGCGCCAGTGGCTCACGCGGCTGCCGTACCCGTATCCCGCGATGTGCGGGACGGACACGCTGAATCCGTCGCGATGCAGCGCGTTCGCGACGTAGCGCATCTCGAGCGGGCTGCCCGCGAGGCCGTGCAGGAGCAATACGGCGTCTTCGCCCTCCGCCAGCCGGATGTCGAGATTCTGGTTCATTGGATGCGGGCCGCAGTCTAGGGAGAGATTCTTAAGTCCGACTTAACCAGGCACGGGGCAATTTCTTCTGACAAATCCGTCAGCAGCGCGGATTGGGATATGCTGTCCGCATGACCATGCTTCCCGGGCGCCGACTGCTCGCTGCGTTTCTGAGCGCGGGCGCATTCGCCGCAGCGCCGGAGTCCATGGCGCAGCGCTACGCGCCCGACGGGTCGGTCATTCCCGATCCGGTGCTCAGTCCCGACGCGACACAGGGGGACCCGGCCCTGTCGCCCGATGCGGTGCGCGCCGACCCGGTGCTCTCGCCCGACGCGGTGCGATCCGACCCGGTGCTTTCGCCGGACGCGGTGCGCGCCGACCCGGTGCTCTCGCCCGACTCGACGCAGGCGGATCCCGTGCTGTCGCCGGACGCCGTCCGGCCCGATCCGGTCCGGCCGGCGGACTAGGCCGGAGCGCGGCGCTCCAGGATCACGGCGAGCTCGGCGAGCCCGAGCGGATGCGAAGTCCGCGGGTAGGGCGGCTTGGGCCAGCCCCAGCGCGAAGCCGGAAACAGCGCCCGCATGCCGTTGATGTCGCAGTGGTAGGGCGGGCCCTGGATCGCGCCCTCGGCGGCGTTTGGCCGCGGCATTTGCACGAACAGCGCGAATAACCGGCCGCCCGGCCGGATCCACTCGCGCAGCCGGTCGGCATACGCGCGCCAATCATCAGGGTAGAGGGCGCACAGGCAGGTCTGCTCGTAGACCGCGTCGAAGGGGCGCACCGGCTGCCAGGCAAGCGCATCGTCTTCCACCAGCGTCGCCGTCAGCTTCGCCGCCGCGAGCCGTTCGCGGGTGCGCGCGATGGCAACCGGCGCGTAGTCGAGCGCGGTGACGTCGAAGCCGCGGCGCGCCAGCTCCACGACCTCGTACCCCGAGCCGCAGCCCGGCACGAGGATCCGGCACGGCGCGAGCGCGCCGCCCTGCAGCCACGCGGTGAGCTGCGGGTTGGGTGCGCCGCGGTCCCAGGGCGTGTGGCCCTCGGCGAAGCGCTGTTCCCAGAACTGCTTGTCCGGCCCGGCCATGGTCCCGCAAATCTTATATCCTCGCCTGCACCTCATGCAGATTCGCTTCGACCCCGCGCTGCCGATCAACCAGAAGCGCGAGGACATCGCGCGCGCGATCGCGGCGAACCCGGCGGTGATCGTCTGCGGCGAGACCGGCTCGGGCAAGACCACGCAGATTCCCAAGATCCTGCTGGAGATGGGCCGCGAGGGAAGGTTGAATGCGGCGGGCGCGATCGGCCACACACAGCCGCGGCGCATCGCCGCGCGCTCGGTAGCCGCGCGCATCGCCGAAGAGCTGCAGGTGGAGCTCGGCACGCTGGTCGGCTACAAGGTGCGCTTCACCGACCGCGCGCGGCCGGACACGGCCATCAAGCTCATGACCGACGGCATCCTGCTCGCCGAGACGCAGGGCGATCCGCTGCTTCGCGCCTACGGCACGATCGTCATCGACGAGGCGCACGAGCGCAGCCTCAACATCGACTTTCTGCTGGGTTATTTGAAGAATCTCCTGGCCAGGAGAAAAGACCTGAAGCTGATCGTCACGTCGGCCACCATCGACGCGGAAAAGTTCTCCCGGCACTTCGGCGGCGCGCCGGTGATCGAGGTCTCCGGCCGGCTCTACCCGGTAGAGGTTCGCTACCGGCCGGTGGCCGGCGACCAGGAGGACACGACGCGCGACGAGGAGGAAGACGCCCTCGCCTCGGCGGTGGAGGAGGCCTGCCGCTCGGGAGGCGGGGACGTCCTGGTGTTCCTGCCGGGCGAGCGGGAGATCCGCGAGGCTGCCGAGGTCCTGCGCGCCCGCCGCATCGCAGCGGAGATCCTGCCGCTCTATTCGCGCCTGTCGAACGCGGAGCAGGACCGCGTGTTCCGGCCGGGCCGCGAGCGGCGCGTGGTCCTCGCCACCAACGTCGCGGAAACTTCCCTGACCGTGCCCCGCATCCACTATGTCGTCGACCCCGGTCAGGCGCGCGTCAAGCGCTACAGCTACCGCAACAAGGTGGAGATGCTGCGCGTCGAGAACATCTCGCAGGCGGCCGCCGACCAGCGCGCCGGCCGCTGCGGGCGAGTCGCCGACGGCGTCTGCTTCCGGCTCTATTCCGAGGAGGACTACGCCGCGCGGCCGCGCTTCACGGACCCGGAGCTGCTGCGCTCGTCGCTCGCCACGGTGATCCTGCGCGCGCTCAGCCTCGGCCTGGGCAAGGTCGAGGAGTTCCCGTTCCTCGACGCGCCCAGCCCGAAAGCGGTCGCCGACGGCTACGCGCTGCTGGCCGAGCTGGGGGCGGTGGACGAGGAACATCGGCTCACCGAGGCCGGCCGCGAGCTCGCGCGGCTGCCGCTCGATCCGCGGGTCGGCCGCATGCTGATCGGCGCGCGCGCCGAGGGCTGCCTGGAGCAGGTACTGGTGATCGCCGCGG
>JAYRND010000155.1:0-18397 GCA_041904885.1 Burkholderiales bacterium | reverse complement strand
GCCCTGCGACGGAACAAGGCGACGCCGATCGCACCTACGTGATCGGGCCGGCCGGTACGTGCGGCGTAGGAGTCCGCCAGGGTGGTGAAGTAGAAAGCGGCCGTCCGCGAGAGGTCCTTGCGCCAGCCCTTCACATCCAGCGCGCCGCCGGGCCCGAGCACGTAGCCGCTCTGCTGCACGCTGGCCGTCTCGCCGGTGATCGCGTTGACGCCATCCACCGACAGGACGGCAAGCAGGTCCTCGCCCTGCCGGCTGCGCAGGCTGAGCTGGTACTCGTTGCCGGGCTTGCCGACCACCCAGGCGCGGCCCTCGTGCCAGTAGACGGGCAGGACGCGTCCTTCGCTGCGGTCGTAGACGGTCAGGTCGACCAGTCCGCCGACCGCGCCGGCTCCCGCGGAAAGCGCTGACAGCAGCATCGCGCACGCGAGTTGAGGAAGTTTCATGTTTGCCTCCAGGGTTGTGGGGTCCCTGAATGAAACGGACCGGGTCCGGAAAAGGGTTACGTGGTTACGCGCCGACTACGGGGTCCGAATCGCGTAAAATTCGCGGCTTTTTGACCCGCCGCAAGGAATCATGAAGAGCACCGAAAGTTACGACTGCAAGAAATGCCCCGGCTACTGCTGCAGCTACCCGCTGATCGAGGTCACGCGCGCCGACGTGGCGCGCCTGGCGAGGCATTTCGACATCGACCACGCGACCGCGGAGGAGCGCTTCACCAAGTTCGACGCCGCCGAGAAGGTGCGCGGCCTGCGTCACCAGAAGGACGGCATATTCGGGCAGGTGTGCCGGTTCTTCGACACCGTCGACCGGCGCTGCACCGTCTATGAGGCCCGGCCGGAAGCCTGCCGCGACTACCCGTACGGCAAGGGTTGCGGTTATTATTCCTTCCTCAAGTTCGAGCGCGACCTGCAGGATGACCAGAAGTTCGTCGCGATGACAAGGTAGGCCGAAGCCGATGCTCCGATCCCTGACCGCGGTGTTCCTCGCCAGCCTGCTCGGCGCCTGCCCGTTGCTTGGCATGGCCCAGGACAAGCCCGCGCCCGAGGCCGCGCAGGCAATCCCGGTCTACGAATCGTTCACGAGCACGCCCAAGCGCTACGAAATCGTCAAGCGCCTCTGGACCGAGTCCTGGCGCAGCGTGCTGGCGGTTCCCGGCTACCAATCGCGCGAGGAGGCGCTCGCCGCGTTCCGGGAGCACGCGGCCAGCCTGGGCGGCAACGGCGTGATCAACTTCGGCTGCTACCGGCTGCCGCGCGCGCTCGGCACCGGGGAGCGGCTCGCCTGCAACGGCACCATCGTCCGCTTCCTCTGAGCCCCGCGCGGGCTACTTCTTCGCCAGCGCGGCGGCGCGCATCCCGGAGAGCGTCGCCGAAGGCGTGATCGCCTCCGGATCGATCCTGAGCTCCAGCACTGCCGGCTTGCCGGATGCCAGTGCGCGCTGAAAAGCAGGCGCGAAGTCCGCGGTGCGCTCGACCGTCTCGCCATGTCCGCCAAAGGCGCGCGCGTAGGCAGCAAAATCGGGATTGGCGAGCGCGGTGCCGGAAACCCGTCCGGGGTACTCCCGCTCCTGGTGCATGCGGATAGTCCCGTACATGCCGTTATTGACCACCAGCACGACGATCGGCGCGCCGTACTGCATCGCGGTGGCGATTTCCTGGCCGTTCATCAGGAACTCGCCGTCCCCCGCGACAGCGACGACAACCCGCTCCGGCGCGGCGATTTTGGCGGCAACCGCCGCGGGCACGCTGTAGCCCATCGATCCGCTGGTCGGCGCAAGCTGCGTGCGCCAGCCGCATTGCCACCCTCGATACTGGAAGTGCCGGTGCACCCAGCTCGCGAAGTTGCCGGCGCCGTTGGTGACGATGGCGTCCTCCGGCAGGTTCTGCGACAGCCAGGCAATCACCTCGCCGTACTGCAGCGGGCCCGGCATCGGCAGCGGCTTGTTCCAGTCCAGGTAATTTTGACGAATTTGTTTTGTATTTTCTTTCCAGCTTGAATTCAGCTTGAGAGCGGAAAGCGCCAACACAAACTCTTCATAATTCGAAACGATCGGCAAGGCCGCCTGATACACGCGGCCCAGCTCCTCGGCGCCCGCATGCACGTGCACCAGCTTCTGCTTCGGCACGGGCACCTCGAGCAGCGAGTAGCCGCTCGTGGTCATCTCGCCCAGGCGGGCGCCGATGACCAGCAGCAGGTCGGCATCCTTCACTCGCTGCGCGAGCTTCGGGTTGATGCCGATGCCGACGTCGCCGGCGTAGCAGGAATGGCGGTTGTCGAAGTAGTCCTGGCAGCGGAACGAGGCGCCGACGGGCATGCCCGTGGCGGCGGCCCATTCCTGCAGCATCTGCGAGGTCTTCTTCGTCCAGCCGCCGCCGCCGACAATCACGAACGGATTCTTCGCGGCGCCGAGCAGGCGCTCAAGCTCCTGCATGTCCGCGGGGGCGGGTGCTGCCCTCGGCGTCCGGTAGCGCGGCGCATCGGCGACGGCGGCGTCCGAAAACAGCATGTCCTCGGGCAGAGCGAGCAGCACCGGGCCCGGCCGCCCGGAGGTCGCGGCGTGGAATGCGTGGCTCACATATTCCGGGATGCGCTCTGCCCGGTCGATCTGCGCCGCCCACTTGGTGAGCGGGCCGTACATGCGCCGGTAATCCACCTCCTGGAAGGCCTCGCGCTCGACGAAGTCGTTGCCGACCTGGCCGACGAACACGACCATCGGCGTGGAGTCCTGAAACGCGGTGTGCACGCCGACCGAGCCGTTGGTCGCGCCCGGACCGCGGGTCACGAACAGCGCGCCGGGCTCGCCAGTGAGCTTCGCCCAGGCCTCGGCCATGTAGGAAGCGCCGCCTTCCTGGCGGCAGATCACGAACCGGAGCCTGTCCTTCAGGTCGTGCAGCCCGTCCAGCACCGGCAGGAAGCTTTCCCCGGGCACGCCGAACGCCGTGCGCACGCCGTGGCCCGCCAGCGCATCGG
The DNA here is from genome assembly GCA_041904885.1 of Burkholderiales bacterium. GTDB lineage: Bacteria > Pseudomonadota > Gammaproteobacteria > Burkholderiales > SG8-39 > RBG-16-66-20. The sequence continues at coordinate 15,427 of JAYRND010000155.1, read as the reverse complement.
CGAGGATCTTCCCGCCGTGCCTCGATTTCAGGTCCGCCTTCACGCGCCCCAGGCCTGCTTGAGCGCGCGCGCGCAGTCGGCGAGCGCCTCGTTCGCCGTGTCGAGCACGCGACCCATGGTGATGAAACCGTGCACCATGTCCGCGTAGTTGCGGTATTCGGTGGCGATGCCTTCCTTCTCCAGGCGCTCCGCGTAGGCACGACCTTCGTCGACGAGCGGGTCGAAGCCTGCGGTCAGCACGAACGCCCGCGGCAGCCCGGCGAGGCTTCTCGCGAGCAGCGGCGACGCGCGCCAGTCCGTCCAGTCGCCGCGGTTCGGCAGGTAGTGGCCGCGAAAGTAGTGCATGATCTTCTTGGTCAGCAGGTAGCCCTCGCCGTTGCGATCGAGGGATGGGAATCCCATCTGCTGATCGGTCGCCGGATAGATGAGGAGCTGCAGCGCAAGCCCACCGAATCCGGCATCGCGCGCCATCAGCGCCACCACCGCCGCCAGGTTGCCGCCGGCGCTGTCGCCGCCGACGGCAATCTGCTTCGCGTTTATTTTCAGGGAAGCCGAATTCCTGGAAATGTAGGAAAGAGCGGAAAAGCAATCCTCCACTGCCGCCGGAAACGGCGATTCGGGCGCCTTGCGGTATTCGACCGAGAACACCGCGCAGCGCGCGCCGTTGGCGAGCGTCCGGCAGACGACGTCGTGCGTGTCGAGGTCGCCGATCACCCAGCCACCGCCGTGGTAGTAGACGAGCGCAGGCAGGATCTCCTCCTTCCGCGCACCAGCCGGACGGTAAGCGCGTACCGGCACCGGTCCGTCGGCCTGCGGCACGAGCAGCAGCTGCGACGACTCGACCGCGGGTGGGTCGGGGGTCAGCGGTCCGCGCGTATCCCGGTACAGCCGCCGCGCGACCGCCGGCGGCACCTCGCAATACGGCGGAAGCGGCGACTTGGCCGCGCGCTCGAGCAGCGCGGCAACCTGCGGATGGACGGCGGCCATGCGCGCGCGGCTACTTCGAGGCCGCGAGCATCTTCTTCAGCCGCTCGACGAAGAACGGCGCGCACTTCATGATCCGCGTCTCCTGCGACACCATCAGCGGCCGGTTCTTCGGCAGGTAGGCCTGCCAGTCCGGGTCCGCCTGCATCGCCGCGCGGCAGCGGTCGCGCTGGTTGAGGTCCTCGTAAGCCCAGAGGTGGATCACCACGTTCTGCGGCCCGACTTCGGTGACGTAGTAGCCGACCATGTGCGGCAGGTGCCGGAGCTGCACCTTGAGGCCGAACTCCTCGTAGTTCTTGAAATACTCCGCCGCCTTGCCCACGTGCAGCGTGTACATGCGCTCTTCGACGTACATGCGTCCTCCCGTGATCGAGCTCGATTATAGTAGTCAAGTGCTGGACGATATCAACGGCCTGCGCCGCATCCTCACCGAGTTCAAAGTACTCGCCGTGGTCGGCCTTTCCGCGCAATGGCACCGGCCCAGCTATTTCGCCGCGAAATACATGATGGAGCACGGCTACCGCGTGATCCCGGTGAATCCGCAATATCAGGAAGTGCTCGGACAGAAGTGCTACCGCTCGCTGCGCGAGATCCCGGAGAAGGTGGGAATCGTCGACGTATTCCGCAAGCCCGCGGACGTCCTGCCGATCGCGGAGGACGCGATCGCCATCGGGGCGCGGGTCCTCTGGCAGCAGCTCGGGGTCCGCAACGAGGCCGCCGCCGCCCGGGCCCGGGCGGCCGGGTTAGAAAGTGTCATGGATCGATGCGTGAAAATCGAGCATGCCCGGCTCTTTGGCGGGCTCGGCTGGGTGGGGGTCAACACCCGGGTCATCTCGGCCAAACGCCCCCGCTGGCTGCCCTATTAGGGGTCCTACTAGGCAAGCAAGGCAGCAGCGGCTAAGCTGCTCCCATGCCACGCCCGATACGCGTTTTTGACGGCAGCTTTGGCCGGCTGCAGCTGATCGAGGCCTCCGGCGGCGAGCTTCCGCAGGCCGGCGCCGTTCCGCAGATCGTCGCCAAGCAGTCCGGCGCCGACCTCGAAGTCATGATCGACGGGGCGAAGCATCCGCTGACCCGCGACCACCTGCTGTTCCTCAACCCTGGCGCCACGTGCCACCTGTTGATCGAGCCGGGGGCCGCACCTGCGCAGCTGATCTGGTTCCAGGCTTCGGGCGACTGGCTGCGCGGCAGCTTCCCGGCGATGTTCGAGCTGGGCAACCGGCCGTTCGGCGCGGCGGGCGAGACGATCACCCCGCGCATCCGGCAGCTCGCCGACACGCTCGCGATCGAGGTTCTCAACGACCAGTTCCTGTCCCACGAGCGGCTGGAGTTCATGCTCCAGGAGCTGATGCTCTCGATCGTGGAAACCTACGTCGCCCGCCGGCAGGCGGGCGCGCGCCTGTGGCGCGGCTCGCCGTTCGCCGACAACCGGATCCGCAAGGCGCTCGCGCTCCTGCGCGCGCATCCGAACAAGGACCTCAACATGAACGACCTGGCAAGCCAGGTCGGACTGTCGCGCTCGCGCTTCTACGACCTGTTCCAGATCTCCACTGGCCGCTCTCCCCGCTCGTACCTGGACATGCTGTGCGTGGAATCGGCGATCGCCAAGCTTTCCTCGGGAAGCGCGAAGATCGCCGAGGTCTCGGCCGACCTCGGCTTCTCGGCGCAATCGAATTTCACCCGGTTCTTCCAGCAGCAGGTCGGCATTCCACCCTCCGAGTACCGGCGCGCGGCGGGCAAGCCGAACGCGGAACCGCAGGACGACGGCAGCAGTTGACCAATCTCCCCGCCGGGTAGCCACCGCCTGGGCAGCTCGACCATCGCTGATAGTGGCTCGTGCAACGGCGCGTGGTGCGTGCGACAGTAACCCAGACTCAGCGCTGACCGGCAGGGACTGGCGCCATGGCGGAAATCTACGGCTCAAACGCGTTCTCTCCGAAGGAGATTGCCCAGCGGGTAGAAAGCGTCGGCGTGGCCAAGGCGCGCCTGCCATTTCTACAGACCGCGCTGCTGGGCGTGGCCGCGGGCGCCTTCATCGGCCTGGGCGCGTTGTATTTCACGCTGGTGGTTTCCGACTCCTCCCTGGGGTTCGCCGCCCAGCGCGTGCTGGGGGGCGTCGTATTCAGCCTCGGACTGCTTCTGGTCGTGGTCGCGGGCGCGGAGCTCTTCACGGGAAACAACCTGCTCGCCATGGCCTGGGCGGGCGGCAAGATCTCGTCGCGCGAGGTGCTGCGCAACTGGACGATCGTGTGCGCCGCTAATTTCGTAGGCGCGGCGGGGCTGGCGGTGCTGGTCTGGCTGTCGAACCACCCGGCGATGAACGGCGGCGCGGTGGCGCGGGCCACCCTTGGGATCGCGGCGGCAAAAGTCGCGATGCCGCTCGCCGAGGCGTTCTTCCGGGGCGTGCTCTGCAACCTCCTCGTGTGCATGGCGGTGTGGATGGCGATCGCCGGACGCAGCGTGTTCGACAAGGCGGTGGCGATCGTGTTTCCGATCTCGGCGTTCGTCGCCGCGGGCTTCGAGCACTCCATTGCCAACATGTACCTCATTCCGCTCGCCATGCTGCTGCAGCCGGCGGGGGGAGAGCTCACCTGGGCCGGCTTCTTCCACAACATCGTTCCCGTGATCGCCGGGAACCTGGTCGGCGGCAGCGTGCTCGTCGCGCTGCTGTACTGGGTGATCTACATCCGCCCGGCGCGCGCCGGCCGTTAGAATCCGGCCATGGCCGACCGCAAGTTCGGGTTCGAGACGCTGTGCCTGCACGCGGGGCAGATCCCGGATCCGGCCACCGGCGCGCGCGCCGCGCCCATCTACCAGACCACTTCCTTCGTGTTCGATTCGGCCGAGCACGCGGCGAGCCTGTTCAACCTGCAGACGTTCGGCAACGTCTATTCGCGCATTTCCAACCCGACCGTGGCCGTGTTCGAGGAGCGCATGGCCGCGATCGAGAACGGCCGCGCGGCGCTCGCTTGCGCGACCGGGCAGGCCGCCGAGGCGACCGCGATCCTGACGCTGTGCAAGGGCGGCGACCACATCGTTTCCGCCTCGACCTTGTACGGGGGCACGCACACGCTGCTTGGGGTCAATTTGAAGAAGTTGGGGATTGAGACCACGTTTGTCGACCCTGATGACTTGAATGCTTTTAGGAAAAATATCCGAACAAACACCAAACTTCTCTACGCCGAAACTCTCGGCAACCCCCTCATTAACGTCGTCGACATCGAGGCGCTGGCGGCGATCGCGCACGAGGCGGGAATTCCGCTGGTGGTGGACAACACCGTGCCCTCGCCCTATCTATGCCGGCCGATGGACTGGGGCGCCGACATCGTCGTGCACTCGGCCACCAAGTACATCGGCGGGCACGGCACCACCATGGGCGGCGTGATCGTGGAGTCCGGGAAGTTCGACTGGGGCAACGGCAAGTTCCCCGAGTTCACCACGCCCTCGCCCGGCTACCACGGCGTCGTCTTTCACGAGACCTTCGGCGACTTCGGCTACACGATGAAGGCGCGCATGGAGATCATGCGCACGTTCGGGCCGACGCTCTCGCCGCTGAACGCCTGGCTGCTGCTGCAGGGCCTGGAGTCGCTGCCCGTGCGCATGGACCGCCATTGCGCGAATGCGCTGGCGGTCGCTCGTTTCCTGCAGGACCATCCGCGGGTGGCATGGGTGAACTATCCGGGATTGCCGGGCAACAAGTATTCTTCCTTGTCGAGGAAATATTTTCCGAAAGGTGCGAGCGGACTGCTCAATTTCGGCGTCAAAGGCGGCGCCCGGGCGGGAGAGCGATTCATCGAGGCCGCGCAGTTCATGAGCCACCTCGCCAACATCGGCGATGCGAAGACGCTGGTCATCCACCCGGCCTCGACCACGCACCGGCAGATGAGCGACGAAGAGCAGCGCAAGGCGGGCGTCACGCCCGACATGGTTCGCATGTCGGTGGGCATCGAGTCCATCGACGACATCCTGTGGGACATCGACCAGGCCTTAACTCAAGCGGAGAAAGCATGATCAGCTACCAGTTCCTGGAACACGGCAAGCCGCTGCAGCAGGTGATGCACGAGACGCCGAAGCCCACCGGCACCGAGGTGCTGGTGCGCGTCACGCGCTCGGGCGTGTGCCATTCCGACCTGCACATCTGGGACGGCTATTTCGACTGGGGCGGCGGCAAGCGCTTCTATGTCAAGGAGCGCGGCTGCGTTCCGCCGTTTACCCTGGGCCATGAGCCCTTTGGCGTCGTTGAAGCCGTGGGCCCGAAAGCAAAGGGCGCCAAGGTCGGCCAGAAGCGCATCGTCTATCCGTGGATCGGCTGCGGCAAGTGCCCGGTCTGCAAGGCCGGCCAGGACAACTACTGCGTATCCGGTTCCCGCTTCCTGGGGGTGAATCGTCCAGGCGCCTACGCGAGCCACGTGCTGGTGCCGCACCCGAAATACCTGGTCGACGCGGGCGGCATCGACGATGCCTTCGCCGCAACTCTTGCCTGCTCGGGCCTGACGACCTACAGCGCCACGGCGAAGCTGCCGGAACTGGGCCCCAAGGACTGGGTCGCGGTGATCGGCTGCGGGGGTCTCGGCCTGGTCTGCATCTCGGTGCTGCGCGCGAAGGGCGTGCGCAACATCATTGCCTGCGATATCGAATCCACCAGGCTCGAGGCCGCCAAGAAGCTGGGGGCGAAGCTCACCCTTGACACACGCGCGCCCGACGCGGCGCAGAAGCTGCAGGCGCTGGCGATGGGGCAGCTGGCGGGCGCCATCGACCTCGTCGGCATGCCGGCGACCGCCGCCCTCGGCCTCGCGGCCCTCAGGAAGGGCGGGCGCTTCGTCCTGTGCGGCCTCTTCGGCGGGGAGCTGGTGCATCCGCTGCCGCCGTTCGCGCAGCGCGCGATCGGCTTCGTGGGCTCCTACGTCGGCAACGTGCAGGAGCTGAAAGAGGTCGTGGCCCTGGCGAAGAAAGGCAAGCTCAAGCCCACGCCGCTCGCCGTGCGCCCCGCCTCCGAGGTGACAGAAATCCTCGAGAACCTCAAGGCCGGCCGGGTCGTCGGCCGCGTGGTGCTCGCCTTCTAGCCGCGCGACAGCGGCTCAGGCGTCGGGTTCCGCGCCCTTCTTCGCCATCAGCGAGGCGAAGAGCGCGCCTACCCCGCCCGCCGCCGCGCCGTAGATCCCGCCCACGAACAGGGCGATCGGCAGCATCGCCGAGCCTCGGCTATCGGGTAGCACGAATTCCGTGACCAGGATGAAGGCCGGGACCACGCAGCAGGACGCGAGCCACGCCACCACGACGCGTACGCCCGATGTCGTCAGCGCGTAGGCCAGAACGAAGGCGATGACCGCAGCCGCGATGTCCCACATTGCCCACCCCCCCGGAGGACCGCTGCAAGCTTATCGCGTGTTGCCGCCGTTCTGTAGCGAAATTGCCCGCGGTCAAGCGCGGAGGGCGGAAGCGCCCGCTTAAAATGGCGGCCTATGAGCGTCCCCTTCTCCTGGCAGTTCCCCTACGACTGGCCCCGCAAACCCCTGTTCGCGAAGAACGTCGTGTGTACCTCGCAGCCTCTCGCCGCGCAGGCGGGGCTGCAGATGCTCCATGCAGGCGGCAGCGCGGTGGACGCGATCCTCGCCACCGCGATCACGCTGACGCTCGTCGAACCCGTCTCGAACGGCATCGGCTCGGATGCCTACGCGATCGTCTGGGACGGCAAGCAGATGCACGGCCTCAACGCCTCGGGCCGCTCGCCGGCCGCCTGGTCGCCGGAGATGTTCGCCAAGGAAGGCAAGGTACCGGTGCGCGGCTGGAACTCGGTGAGCGTGCCGGGCTGCGTCTCGGCCTGGGACGAGCTGCACCGCAAGTTCGGCAAGCTGCCTTTCGAGAAGCTGTTCGAGGCCGCGATCCGCTACGGGCGCGAGGGCTTCATGGTCTCGCCCACCATCGCGAAGCAGTGGGCCGCGCAGGTTCCGGAGCTGAAAGCGCAGCCGGGCTTTGCCGAAGCCTTCCTGCCCGGCGGGCGGCCGCCGGCGATCGGCGAAGTTTTCAAATGGGCGGACCACGCGGCGACGCTGGAGAAGATCGCCGCCACGCGCGGCAAGGATTTCTACAGCGGCAGCATCGCCGAGACGATCGAGGCGCACGCCAAGCAGCACGGCGCGGCGATGCGCGTTTCGGACCTCGCGGCGCACAAGTCCGACTGGGTGGGCACGCTCGCGCACGACTACCGCGGCTACACGATCCACGAGATCCCGCCCAACGGCCAGGGCATCGTCGCGCTCATCGCGCTCGGCATCCTCGAGCACTTCGACATGAAATCGATCCCGGTGGACTCGACCGAGAGCTTCCACCTGCAGATCGAGGCCGTGAAGCTCGCCTTCGCCGACGCGCTCGCGTATGTAGCGGACATTGATTACATGCCGTTCAGTCCTGAAAAGCTTTTGAATAAGGAATACCTGAAGGAAAGATCGAAAAAAATTGACCGCAACAAGGCACAACCTTTTTCCGCCGGCAAGCCGGCGCAGGGCGGCACCGTGTACCTCACCGCCGCGGACGCCTCGGGCATGATGGTGTCGATGATCCAGTCGAACTACATGGGTTTCGGCTCCGGCGTCGTGGTCCCGGGCACCGCGGTGTCGCTGCAGAACCGTGCCGCGACCTTCGTGATGGCCGAGGGCCACCCGAACCGCGTCGGCCCGAAGAAGCGCCCCTACCAGACGATCATCCCGGGCTTCGTGACGAAGGACGGCAAGCCCGTGATGAGCTTTGGCGTAATGGGCGGCACCATGCAGCCGCAGGGCCATACGCAGGTGATGGTGCGCATCGCCGACTACGGGCAGAACCCGCAGGCCGCCTGCGACGGCCCGCGCTTTCGCTGGGTGCAAGGCATGGACGTGAGCGTGGAGGACAACTTCCCCTCGAAGGTGGTCGACGGGCTGCGCGCGCTCGGCCATCGCATCGTCACCGTGGACGACTACAACCAGTTCGGCAGCGGCCAGATGATCTGGAAGATGGACGGCGGCTGGCTCGCCGCGAGCGACCCTCGGCGCGATGGCCAGGCCGCCGGCTTCTAGCGCGCGCCCATGATCCGGATCTGGGGCCGAACCAATTCGGTCAACGTCAAGAAGGCGCTCTGGTGCCTCGAGGAGCTGGGCCTGCAATACGAGCGCGCCGACGCCGGCATGCAGCACGGCGTCGTGAACACGCCCGAATACCGCAGGATGAATCCGAACGGGCTGGTGCCGACGCTGGAGGAGGACGGCTTCGTCCTGTGGGAATCGCACAGCATCGTCCGCTACCTCGCCGACAAGTACGGCAAGGGCGTGCTCCGGCCGATGGACCTGGAACCGCGCTCGATCGCCAACCAGTGGATGGACTGGGCGTTCACCTTCCAGGCGGGCGTACGCGATGCGTTCTGGAACCTGATCCGGACGCCCGCGGAGAAGCGCGACATGAAGGCGGTCGAGGCCTCACGCCTGAAGTCGGGCGAGCTCGCGAAGATCCTCGACGCAGCGCTCGCCGGGCGGATGTATGTCGTCGGCCCCTTCTCGATGGGCGACATCCCGATCGGCTGCGAGGTGCAGCGCTGGATGCGCCTGCCCATGGAGCGGCCGCGCCTGGCGAACCTGGAAGCCTGGTTCGAGCGCCTTTGCGCCCGGCCTGCGTTCAAGAAGGTCGTCGACATCCCCCTGTCCTGAGCGGACTGGGAATCGGGTCCCCGCCCCGCTATTTGGCCGCCGCGGAAAACGGCCCGCGCTCCGCGGGCGGCTTGGCAGCGTAGGCCCGCACCCGGGCATAGAAGCGCGAGAGGTCGCCGCCTTCCTCCTGCAGCAAATGCTCGAAGGTGGGCACCAGCTCTGTGTAGGTCGCGAAGGACGCGAGGAAGGCGTTGTTCGGCGTGACATCCTTGAACCGCGGGGTGCCGGCGAGCTTGCCCTGCAGCGCGGCCAGCTCCGAGCGCTTGCGCTCGCGCATCGCCTCCGGAGCGAGGCGCTGCCGGTAGAGCACGCGCAGCCGCGCGCGCGACTGCTCGATCTCGCTCGCGAAGGCCAGGTTGCGCTTTTCCGCCGCGAGCACCTCCTTTTGCTCCGCGCCGCGGCCCGTCGCCGCCAGCCAGCGCCGCAATCCTTCGCGCTCGACGACCACGGCGAACGACTCGTTGAAGGTCGTGTCGTCCTTCACGTAGGCGACCTGGTGCGAGAGCTCGTGGAACAGGAGCCGCGCGAGGTCCGCGTCCGGGTAGCGGATGAACGTGGATAGCAGCGGGTCATCGAGACGGCCCAGCGTGGAGTACGCGGCCACGCCGTAAACGTGGACGTCGTTGCCCTGTTCGCGCAACTGCGCGGCGTGGCGCTCGGCGTCGGAGTGGGCGAAGAAGCCCCGGTAGGTTACGCAGCCGGCCACGGGAAAGCAGGACTGCAGGGGCTCCAGCGAGAACTCGGGGGCCGCGACCACGTTCCAGACCGCGTACGGCCGGCCGATGTCGGCGTAGCTACGGTAGCTCGAGTTGTCGGGCAGCCTGAGCTCCTTCACCGCGTATTCGCGGATCGAGCTTGCCAGCACCAGCCGTTCGCGCAACGGCGCCGGCGTCGCCGGATCTGCGAGCAGCTCTGCCACGGGTCGCGTGCTCGACATCAGCGCCACCTGGCCGCCGATCGCCTGCATGTAATAGCCCAGGGTCTCGCACCCGCAGAGCAAGAGCGGCGCCGCCAGGCTAATGAGGATGCGCAAGGAATTTTCCATCGGTGAGGAACGCGCAGACCTGCGCGGCTACTCTAGCCGAAATCAGCATCGCGCTGTGGCCGATCGGCAGGACCACGCGCTCGGCCATGCCATCGATGGCGGTTTCTTCAAGGCGCACCACGCCGTCGTTCACACCCGGCAAGGGCCCGAACAGGCGCCCCAGACCGAACGGCAGGCTGCCAGCGAGCACGCCGAGCGCTTCGCGCCGCGTCCAATGCGCTGCGCGTCCCTCTCGCCAGAGCTCCTCGCTCTCGCCCAGAAACCAGCGGCCCGCGGGATGGCGCGCTATCCGGCGACCCGCGTAGCAGCCGCGCGCGGGCGTGCCAAGCAGGACCGCGCGCCCCATCTCGATGCCGGGATGGCCATTCAGGGTTTCCAGGATCACCAGGCCGCCCAGGCTGTGGCCGACGAAATGCGCCGGCCCGTATTGGTCGCCCACGTCGCGCGCGAAGCGCGCCAGGCGCTCGGCATGCGCCGCCAGCGGCCGCCCCGCGCCCATGTACGAGAACGCGTGGCAGCGGTACCCGGATTGCTCGAGCCGGTGCGCGAGCGGATGCATGACCAGCCCGGGCACCCACAGGCCGTGTGCGAGGATGACGTCGCGCACTATTTCGATTTCGCCGTCATCGCGAAGATGGCGCTCGCGCGCACCACCCGCACCCCATTGGCGACGAGATAGCAGTTGGCGAACGCGATGCGCGAGCCTGCCTTCTGCACCTCGACTTCCGAATGCAGCCAGTCCCCGGGCACCGCGCGGCCGGCGTAGTCGAGCGTGAGGCTGATGGTCACGAAGCTGCTGTGCCCGCCGATCGCAGCGCAGGCATAGCCGAGGGCCAGGTCGGCCATGGTGGCGAAAAATCCGCCATGGCAGATGCCGCGCGAGTTGGTGTGGCGCTCCTCGAGACGGATGCCGAGCGACACCTCCTTGCCATCGCGCCGCACGTAGAACGGCCCCACCAGCTCGTTGAACGGATTGGGCCGCGACCGCTGCACGCGGTGGAATCCCTCGGGGATCGGAAATGCGTCGCTCACGGTTTGCGCTCCTCCAAGGGACCATAAGGTTGCCGCTTCGCAGTCGCGTAGGCTTCGGGCCAGACGACCTCGCGGCGGCCGCGCTGCACCTGCACCAGCAGCGGCTGCGCGGCGATTTGCGCCCCCGAACGATCTACCCGGTAGGCGCCGAGGGGCGTCTCGGTTTCCATCGCCGCCAGGGCGCCGCGAAGCTTTTCCTGGTCGAAGGACCCGGCCTGCCGCGCGGCCTGCTCGAGCAGCCTTGCCGCAGCATAGCCTTCGGCGGCAACGGCGTCCGGCTCCGCCTCCCACCTTTTTGCAAAGGCCTGCGCGAATGCCGCGTTTCCCCGCGTGCGCGCCCGCGCGTCGTAGGCCGCGATGCCGATCGAGCGCTCGGCCGCCTGGCCGAGTCGCTCTACGAAATCCCCCTGCGCCGCGCCCTGGGCGATGAACAGGCGCGGCGCGTAGCCGGCCTTGCGGAAAGACTTCACCATCTCCACGGCATCCCTGGGCAAGCCGAAGGCGATCCATGCCTCCGCGCCCGCGCTGCGCGCGCGCGCTATGGCGGGAAGGAAATCGTCCGCTCCCGCGGCGTGGGTCTCCACATTGCCGACGACGTAGCCCATCCGCAGGGCAGACTCCCTGGCGCGCGCCGCCATCTCGCGGGCGCTAGGGTCTTCCCGTGCAATGATCACGATTCGCGTCAGCCCTTCGCTGCGCACGACTTCCAGCGCGCCCAGGCCGTAACTGCCGAGCGGGGCGACGCTCTGGAACACGTAGCGGTAGTTCGGCTTCTGCACCGAGCTCGCCGCGCCCGTGCCGTTGACCAGGACCCGTCGGTTGCGCTCGGCCGACGCGGCCGCGCCCAGCGTGGCCGCGGAGCCGAACGGGCCGATCAGCGCATCGGCCCCGTGTTCCACGACCAGCTGGTCGTAGAGCCTGCCCGCCTCGGCCGGTTGCGAGCGATCGTCGAGGAGCTTCAACTCGACTTTCCGCCCGTTGATCCCGCCGCCCGCGTTGACTTCCTCCTGCCACAGCATCAGCGCCTTGCCGTAGCCGGCCGCAGGATCGGCGAGGATGCCGGTCTGCGGCAGCGCCGCCCCCACGATCGCCATCGGCGGCTGTGCAAGTGCGGGCAGCGCGCCCAGCAGGAAGAACCAGAGCAGGAATCTCATCCGGCCCGCAAAGTAAGGTGTGGGAAAATCGCCGTCAAGAATGAAGCAGAGTGAATTCCTCGCGGCGCTCGGCGGAATCACCGGCGCGGCCCATGTCCTCACCGGCGAGAGCGATACCGCGCCGTATACGACCGACTGGCGCAAGCAGTTCCGCGGCAACGCGGTCTGCGTCGTTCGCCCCGCGAGCAGCGCGGAAGTCGTCGCGATCGTCCGGCTGTGCGCGGGCGCCGGGATCGCGGTCGTTCCGCAGGGCGGCAACACCGGACTGTGCGGCGGTTCGGTACCCACGGGCGCGCGCCCCGAGCTGGTGCTCTCGCTCTCGCGCATGAACCGCATCCGCGAGCTGGACGCGCTCAACAACACGCTGACCGCCGAGGCCGGCTGCGTACTCGCGCAAGTACAGCTCGCCGCGGCGCGCGCGGATCGCCTGTTCGCCCTTTCGCTCGCGGCCGAGGGCAGCTGCCAGGTCGGCGGCAACCTATCGACCAACGCCGGCGGGGTGAACGTCCTGCGCTATGGCAATGCGCGCGACCAGGTGCTCGGACTGGAAGTCGTGCTGCCCGACGGGCGCCTCTGGGACGGCCTGCGCGGCCTGCGCAAGGACAACACGGGCTACGACCTGAAGCAGCTGTTCGTGGGCGCCGAAGGCACGCTCGGCATCATTACCGCGGCGGTGCTCAAGCTGCACCCGCTGCCGACCGCCTCCGCCACCGCCTGGATCGCTGTCGAGGGCCCGCAGCACGCGGTGGAGCTGTTGAGCAGCCTGCGCCGGTCCTGCGGCGACCGGCTGAGCGCTTTCGAGCTCCTCTCCCGGACCTGCATCGATGCGGTGATCTCCCATCGCCCGCAGGTCCGCGACCCGCTGCCGGGCAGCGCCTGGGCGGTGCTCGTGCAGCTGGGCGACAGCGGGCCGGGCGAGGCGCTGCACGCGAGCCTCGAGCACGCGCTGGAGAGTTGCGGGGTGGACGCGGTCATCGCCAAGAACGAGGGCGAATCGAAGGCCCTGTGGTCCATCCGGGAAACCATCCCGGAAGCGCAGTTCGCCAACGTCAAGCACGACATTTCGGTCACCTTGTCGCGGATCCCGGAATTCATCGAGCGCGCGCAAGTCGCGCTGCAAGCCGTCGCGCCGCGCCTTCCCATCTATTGCTTCGGCCACGTCGGCGACGGCAACCTGCACTACAACGTCGGCGACGCCGCGCTGGTGGCGAGGCGCGACGAGGTGAACCGGATCGTCTACGACGTCGTCGACGCCCTCGGCGGCTCGATATCGGCCGAGCATGGCCTCGGGCAGCTCAAGCGCGCGGAGATCGCGCACCACAAGCCGGCGCTGGAACTGGAGCTGATGCGGGCGCTGAAGAAAGCGCTCGACCCGCAGGGGCTGATGAACCCCGGCAAGCTAATCTAGCCTATTTGTTGCGCACCGCCATATCCTTCGCGCGGGCCGCGAGCCCGGCGAGGAGCGAAGAACCGAACGCCGGGCTGGTCTTCACCAGCTGCAGGAACGCGGCCCGGTTGATGGCCAGCAGCGCGCAGTCCGTTTCCGCAACCGCGGTGGCCGCGCGCACCGACTGGTCGACCAGCGCCATTTCGCCGAATACGCCGCCCGGGCTGGCGCGGCCCACCAGCCCGCCCTTGATGGTGATGGCGACCCTGCCCTCCAGCACCACGTACATGAATGCCCCGGCCGTGCCTTCCTGCATGATCATCTTGCCCGCCGGATAGCGCGCAGGCTCCTGCCCGCCCATCAGGTTGACCAGGCCCGCCATCAGCTTCTTGTCGAAGACCGGCGCATCCTTCGCCTCCCCTGCGTGCAGCGAGCCGCTCGCGCGCAAGCGCGAGATGGTGCTGCGCAGCCGGTTGTTGATGATGCTCATCAGCATCAGGGCGAACTCGGGCTTCTGCTGCAGGGCCGCCTGGTACTGCTTCTCGTCCAGGCCGATCACGGTGCATTGCGTCTTGGCCCTTGCGGTCGCGGTGCGTGCCGCCTGGGCGATCACCGCCATCTCTCCGAAGGTCTCGCCGGCTTTCACCGTGCCGATGACCTGGTTCTGCGCGATCATGTCGATCTCGCCGACGATCAGCACATACATCTTCGGTCGCTTGAGCAGCCCGCCCTTTTCGTCTTCCGTGAAAAGCACCGTTCCGGCGGCAAAGCTCTCGGGCTTGCCCGCGCTCTTGAAAAAATCCATCGCCATCGCGGCGTTGTAGACCGGCGGCGGCGGCGGGGCCGCCGGGGCCGCGGGCTTCAGGGGGGCGGGGTTGGAGGAGTCCAGGTCGCTCATGGCTAGTCCGTCGAACTGTCGGCTCCGTGCAACTGCAATCCTACCCCCTGCGGAAGGTCGGCGCGGGCAAACGTTCGATCCGCACGTTCACGCAGGCCGGGCGCCCCGCTTGGGCCGCGCGCCCGAGCGCGGGCGCAAGCTCCGAAGGCCGCTCCACGAGTTCGCCATGGGCGCCGAACGCCGCGGCCACCTGGTCATAGCGCGTCGGCAGCAGGTCGAGGCCGTGCGCTCGCGCCGCACCGTAGCTTCGCAGCTGGATCTGGTATTCGGCGTTCCAGCAGGCGTCGTTGCCGACCACCGCGACGTAGTCGAGCCCGCAGCGGACCGCGGTGTCGATCTCCGAGGAATGAAAGCCGAACGTACCGTCTCCGAGCATCGCCACCACCGGCGCACCCGGCCGCGCGAGCTTCGCAGCCGCGGCGAAGGGCAGCGCAGAGCCGATCGCGCCTGCCACGCCGTTGATGATGCGATGCGGCGCAGCAACGGTCGCCTGCGCCCACTGGCCGAATTCCCCGCCGTCGGCGACCAGCACCGCGTCCGGCCCCGCGAGCAGTTTCTGCACCGCGCACCCCACTTCCACCGGATGCAGCGGTCCGTCGGGGCTCGAGGCGAGGCCCGCCCAATGCGCCGGCCGAAACGCGAGCGCCGACCGCACTTCCTGCAGCCAGCCGCTCCGCGGCCAGGGACCGGCGCCTGCCTTGATCGCACCGCAGTCGGTCTCGATGACGCGGCAATCCGGCGCGAACGCCGCGCCGAATTTCAGCGTGAAGTCGCGCCGCTTTCCGGCCAGCACCGCCACATCCGCGGTGGTGAGCACCTCCGCCAGCAACCCGAGCGAGGGATCGTTGACGCCACGCGGGCTCTCCATCAGCAGGGCTGGAACCCCGGTCGCCTCCTCGAACGCGCGCAACGCCGCGCGGCCGCCCGCGTGGCCCGCCGCCGGGCCCGCGATCAGCAGCGGCTTCTTCGCCTTGCGCAGCGCACCCAGGATATTCTCGTCCAGGACGGTCGTGGGGGGCGCCGGCAGGAAGTCCTCTTGGGCGGGCAGCGCAGTTTCCACGCTGCCCTCCAGCAGATCCGAGGGCAGCGACAGATGCACCGGCCCAGGCCGGCCGGCCCTCGCCATGCGCATCGCCCGCGCGATGTCCTCGCCCAGCGATGCGGCCGAGCGTACGGTCCAGGATGCCTTGCACGTGTGCGCCGCCATTTCCGCCTGCGCCATTTCCTGGAACGCCCCCTTGCCGAGCTCTC
>JAYRND010000154.1:0-1731 GCA_041904885.1 Burkholderiales bacterium | reverse complement strand
GAGGAAGTGGCAAGAACAATTCGATCCGCACTCAAATTCGTTCCCAAGAAGCACCTTTTCCCCTGCACCAACTGCGGCATGGCGCCGATGAGCCGCGAGATCGCGGCCGCCAAGCTGAAGGCGCTCGCCGCGGGCGCCGCGCTGGCCCGAAAGCGCAGCCGCTGAACCTGCCGGCCGGCATCCGCTCGCGCGTCGTTCCGGGCGTGAACGGCCTGGAGATGCACCTGCTGGAAGCCGGCGACGCCGCGCGGCCCTGCCTGCTGCTCCTGCACGGCTTCCCCGAGCTTGCCTACTCCTGGCGCAAGCTCATGCCGCCGCTCGCCGACGCCGGCTACTACGTGATCGCGCCCGACCAGCGCGGCTACGGCCGAACGACCGGCTGGGACGCCGGATACGACGGGGACCTGGCCTCGTTTCGAATGACGAATCTGGTTTCCGACGCGATTCACCTGCTGAAAAACCTTCGGATCGAAGGCGTAAAAGCCGTCATCGGCCACGACTTCGGCTCGCCGGTGGCGGCCTGGTGCGCGCTGCTGCACCCGGAAATCTTCCGCTCGGTCGCGCTGATGAGCGCTCCTTTTGGGGGGCCGCCCGCGACCGCGACGCCGCCGCCCGATCCGGTCCACGCTGAGCTCGCCGCGCTCGCGCGCCCGCGCAAGCACTACCAGTGGTACTACTCGACGCGCGCGGCCGACGGCGACATGCGCCGCTGCGCGCAGGGGATTCACGCCTTCCTGCGCGCCTACTACCACGTGAAGAGCGCGGACTGGATGCAGAACAAGCCCTACGAACTTGCGTCGTGGACTGCGTCGGAACTGGCGAAGATGCCGACGTACTACATCATGGATCTGGACCAGGACATGGCCCAGACCGTCGCGCCGCACATGCCCGATTCCGCATGCGCATGGCTGTCCGAACAGGAACTCGGCGTCTATAGCTCCGAGTTCGGGCGCACCGGCTTCCAGGGCGGCCTGCAGTGGTACCGCTGCGGCACCAGCGGGCGCTTCGATGCCGAACTCGCGGCGCATGCCGGCCGCCGGATCGAGGTGCCGGCCTGCTTCATCGCCGGCGCGAGCGACTGGGGCCCGTACCAGCGTCCGGGCGCGCTGGGAAAGATGCTGCGCAACGTGTTCGCGCAGAACCGCGGCTGCCATTTCGTCGAGGGCGCGGGCCACTGGGTCCAGCAGGAAAAGCCCGCGGAGGTGGCGCGGCTACTGCTTGCGTTTCTCGGCGCGGAAGTGGCCGACCGCCAGCGCTAGCGAAGTCGCCTGCAGCGCCGCGCAGAAGTAGAACGGCGCGCCGATGCGCCAATCGCCCTGCGGCAGGTGCGCCACCAGCTGCAGCAGCGGCGCGCCCAGCACCGGAGCGACCACCGAGGTGAGGCTGTTCAGCCCGCCGACGGCGCCCATTGCCTGGCCCTGCCTGCGCGCGTCCACCGCGCCGGAGATGATGCTCTGGATGGACGCCGATACCGTGGCGCCGAGCAGGTTGGCGAAGATGATGGCGAAAATCATCCAGCCCTCGGTGGCGGCTCCCCAGCCGACGAAGGCGAGCGTAGAGGAAGCAAGGCCCAGCATCGCCAGCCGCCGCGGGCCGAAGCGGCGCAGCAGGCGGCCCATCAGCAGACCCTGCGCGACCGCGGAAACGATCCCCACCGCGGCGAGCGACCAGCCGTTCTGCTGCGGGCCCCAGCCGAACTTGAAGGTCGTGTACAGCACCCAGGTGGTGTAG
>JAYRND010000153.1:0-3145 GCA_041904885.1 Burkholderiales bacterium | reverse complement strand
CGCCCACGATCGCGCAGCCCTTCAGCAGCGCGAGGTTGAGCGGGATCTTGGGAATGTCGCCGGCGGCGAAGCCGACCACCAGGAAGCGGCCGCGCCAGGCGGTGGACCGCAGCGCCGGCTCGCTATAGGGCCCGCCCACCGCGTCGTAGACCACGTCCGCGCCCCTGCCGCCGGTCAGTTCCTTGATGCGCTCGCGCATGTCCTGCGTCGCGTAATTGATGCCTTCGTCGGCGCCGTGCTGCCGGCAGACCGCCAGTTTGTCGTCGCTGGAGGCGCAGGCAATCACAGTCGCGCCCATCGCCTTGCCGATCTCGATCGCCGCGAGCCCTACGCCGCCCGCCGCGCCCAGCACCAGCAGCGTTTCGCCGGCGCGCAATTGCGCCCGGTCGCGCAGCGCGTGGTCCGAGGTGCCGTAGGTGAGCAGGAACGCGGCCGCGCTCTCGAATCCCATGCCGGCCGGGATCGGCACCAGCCGCCCCGCCTCCACTTTCACTTCCTCTGCAAAGGCGCCATAGGTGGTGAACGCGATCACGCGGTCGCCCGGCTGGTAGCCCTTTACGCCTTCGCCCACTTCCTTCACCACTCCGGACATTTCGCTGCCCGGCGAGAAAGGCAGCGGCGGCTTGAACTGGTATTTGTTCTGGATGATGAGCACGTCGGGAAAATTCAGGCTGGCGGCCTTGACGCTCACCACCACCTCGCCGGCGCCCGCGCTGGGCGATGGCAGCTCCTCGATGACCAGGGACTCGGGCGGCCCGAACTGCTTGCAAAGCACAGCTTTCATCGGATTTCCATGAGCCGGCCTAGCTTCGGTTCGACTGCCCGCCGTCGATGGTGAGGATGGTGCCGCTCGTATAGGCGGAGCGGTCGGAGGCGAGGAAGGCCACCGCGTTGGCGATTTCCTCCGGGGTTGCCGGCCGGCCAAAGGACATGTCCTTGAACAATTCACGGTAGCGCTCCGCGTCGCCGAGCTTGGTCTGCGCCATCTGCTTGTGCAGGCTGACCAGGCGGTCGGTTTCGACCGGTCCGGGGTTGATGCCGACCACTCGGATGCCGTCGGCGTGGGAGGCCCCGCCGAGCGCGCGCGTGAAGGCCATGATGCTCGCGTTGGCGGCGCTGCCGGCGATGTAGGCCGCGTTCATTTTCTCCCCCGCTGCGCCGATGATGTTTACGATCACGCCGCTCTTTTTCGCCTTCATGCGCCCGTAGACGGCGCGCGAGAGGTTGATGTAGCCGAACAGTTTCAGGTCCCAGGCCTTGCGCCAGGTCGCCTCGTCCACCTTGAGCAGGTCGCCGCCGGGAATGGCGCCCGCATTGTTGACGAGGATGTCGAGGTCGCCGGCCCAGGCGGCGAGCGCCTCGGCGGCGCCCGGTGCGGCGATGTCGATCGCCTTGGTGTCCGGCCCGGCGATGCTGCGCGAAGCGCCGAGAACGGCGCAGCCTTCCTTGCGCAGCACCTCGACGCAGGCGCGGCCGATGCCTTTCGACGCTCCGGTAACGAGGACGCGTTTGCCCTTAAGATTGAGATCCATATCTTTCTAGTCTAGCAACATGCCTGCGCTCACAACCGATGACGGAGTGAAACTTCACTACGAGGAAGCCGGCAGCGGCACGCCGATCGTGTTCGTGCACGAATTCGCCGGCGACAGCCGCAGCTGGGAACCGCAGATGCGGCACTTCTCGCGGCGCTATCGCGCGATCGCCTATAACGCGCGCGGTTACCCGCCCTCCGACGTGCCCGAGGATTTCGACCGCTATTCCCAGGCCCGCGCCCGCGACGACATCCGCAGCGTGATGGACGGCCTGGGGCTCGCCAAGGCGCATGTCGTCGGTCTTTCCATGGGGGCGTTCGCCTCTCTGCACTTCGGCATGCAGTACCCGGATCGCTCCCTGTCCATTACCGTTGCCGGCGGCGGCTATGGCGCGCACCCGGCGCAGTACCGGGATTTCCAGGCGGCCTCTCGGGAAAACGCCCGGATCATCCACGAGAGGGGCATGCGCCATTTCGCCGACACCTACGGCTACGGGCCGACGCGCGTGCAGTTCCAGAACAAGGATCCGCGCGGATTTGCCGAGTACATCCGGCAGCTTTCGGAGCATTCCGCGCTGGGCTCGGCAAACACCAACCTCGGCTACCAGGGCCGCCGGCCGTCGCTGTACGACCTGACCGAGGAGATGAAGCGCATCCGGGTGCCGACGCTGATCATGGCGGGCGATGAAGAGGAACCCTGCCTGGAGGCTTGCCTGCTGATGAAGCGCTGCATCCCGACGGCGGGCCTGGCGATCCTGCCGAAGAGCGGGCACGGCATCAATCTCGAGGAGCCCGCGCTGTTCAACCTGCTGCTGGAGGACTTCCTGCACCAGGTGGAAGCGGGCCGCTGGACCGCGCGCGATCCGCGCGCCGCGCCGCCGTCGATCTGGGGCCCGGGCGGCAAGCCGTGAAATCGGCCCTGAAGATCCGGGCGCTCTCGGCGCGTGCCGTGGTCGTACCGATGCGGCGCCCCTTGCAGACGAGCACCGGTGCGGTGGGTGCGGCGCCGCTCCTGCTGGTCGACATGAAGACCGACGGCGGGATCGTCGGGCGGTCGTATCTCTTCGCCATCGGCAGGCAGCACCTAAGGCCGATCGCCGCGGTGGTGGATGCGATGGGCGAGATGATCAAGGGCGACGCGGTGGCGCCGGTGGAGCTCGAAAAGAAGCTGCGCGCCCGGTATACGCTGCTCGGCGTGCACAACGTCGTGCTTTTCGCCATGGCGGCGATCGACATGTGCGCATGGGACGCGCTCGGCCAGGCGCTCGAACAGCCCGTGGTGCGGCTGCTGGGCGGCGCGCCACGGCCCATCCCGGCGTACAACTCCAAGGGCCTGGGAATTCAGGGCGTGAAAGCGCTCGCGAAGGAGGCTGAAGAGCTCGTTGCGGAGGGATTTTCTGCCGTGAAGCTGCGCCTGGGCCGGCCCGCGGCCAAAGACGACATCGAAGCGCTGCGCGTGGTCAAGAAAGCCATTGGACCGGAGATCACCCTGATGGTCGATTTCAACCAGGCGCTGAGCACGGCCGAGGCGATTCGCCGTGGCCGCATGATCGACGAAGAGGGCGGCGTGCTGTGGATCGAGGAGCCGATCCGCGCCGACGACTATGCCGGCTG
>JAYRND010000152.1:0-2675 GCA_041904885.1 Burkholderiales bacterium | reverse complement strand
GTCTGGAGCCGCAACGTGCTCGCGTTTCCGCAGATCATCCCGCTGCGCACCTACAGCTTCCTCGGCGCGCAGGTGACCGGCGTACAGATCGCCATCGTAGGCCTGTGCGTGGCAATGATGGTCGGGCTCGCGCTGCTCGTGTACCGGACTCGGCTCGGCACCGCGATGCGCGCGACTGCGCAGAATCCGCAGGTCGCGCGGCTGATGGGGGTGGACGTGAACCGCGTCATCGCGGCGACCTTCGTCATCGGCGCCGCCCTGGGCGCGGTCGCGGGCGTGATGGTCGGCACGTACTATGGAGTCGCGCAGTACACGATGGGCTCGGTGCTGGGCCTGAAAGCCTTCGCCGCGGCGGTGCTCGGAGGCATCGGCAACATTCCCGGCGCGATGGTCGGGGGGCTGCTGCTGGGCGTGGTCGAGGCGCTGGGCGCCGGCTACATCGGCGACTTGACCGACCTGTGCCACTACGGCCTCGGGCCGGCGGAGAAATGCGCCGACGGCGGGCACTTCATCCTGTTCGGCTCCAACTACCAGGACGTGTTCGCGTTCGTGGTGCTGATCCTGGTGCTCGTCTTCCGGCCTTCGGGGCTGCTGGGCGAGCGGGTGGGAGACCGCGCGTGAGGGCGGGAGGCGCCCGGGTATGGATCGGCGTAGCGCTGGTCGCGGTCAGCCTGCTGCTGCTGCCGTTCGCGCTGTCCCAGGTCGGCACGGCCTGGGTGCGCATCGCCAATATCGCGCTGTTGTATGTATTGCTGGCGCTCGGGCTGAACATCGTGGTCGGCTTTGCCGGGTTGCTCGACCTGGGTTACATCGCCTTTTTTGCAGTGGGCGCCTACGCCTACGCGCTGCTCGCCAGCCCGCATTTCGGCTTGCACCTGCCGTTCTGGGCGATCCTGCCGATCGGTGCAGCACTGGCGGCCCTGTTCGGCGTGCTGCTGGGGGCGCCCACGCTCAAGCTGCGCGGCGACTATCTCGCGATCGTCACGCTGGGATTCGGCGAGATCGTGCGTATCTTCCTCAACAACCTCTCCCAGCCGGTGAACATCACCCGCGGGCCGCAGGGGCTCGCCGGCATCGACCCGGTGCGCATCGGCGGGGTGGATTTCTCGCGTCCCGATACGCTGCTCGGCTTCACGGTGAGCGGCCCGACCAAGTACTACTACCTGCTGCTCGCGCTGCTCTTGCTGATCGTGGTCGTCAACGTCCGCCTGCAGAACTCGCGCATCGGCCGCGCCTGGGAGGCGATCCGCGAGGACGAGACCGCGGCAAGGGCTATGGGCATCGACACCACCGCGTTGAAGCTCCTGGCGTTCGCAATGGGCGCGAGCTTCGGCGGCGTGGCGGGCGGCATGTTCGCCGCGATCCAGGGCTTCATCTCGCCCGAGAGTTTCGTCCTGGTCGAGTCGGTGATGGTGGTCTCGATGGTGGTGCTGGGGGGCATGGGCAACATCCCCGGCGTGATCCTAGGCGCGGTGCTGCTCGCGTTCGTCCCCGAGATCCTGCGCTGGACCG
Organism: Burkholderiales bacterium; assembly: GCA_041904885.1. Lineage (GTDB taxonomy): Bacteria > Pseudomonadota > Gammaproteobacteria > Burkholderiales > SG8-39 > RBG-16-66-20. The sequence goes on along the minus strand of JAYRND010000152.1, from coordinate 1,163 downwards.
TGGAGCCGGCGCAGCAGGCGTTGTTCGGGCGCGTGCTGGTCGAGCCCGAGGTGATCCGGATGCTGATCTTCGGCCTGGCCCTCGTCCTGGTGATGCTCTACCGGCCCGCCGGGCTGCTGCCTTCGGCCGTGCGCAAGCGCGAGCTGACGCAGGAGCGGGCCGCGTGACGCCGCTCCTGGAGGCGAAGGGCGTGGGCAAGCGCTTTGGCGGCGTGCAGGCCCTGTCGCGGGTGTCCTTCACCATCACGCATGGCGAGATCTACGGCATGATCGGCCCGAACGGCGCGGGCAAGACCACGCTCTTCAACCTGCTCACCGGTATTTACCAGGCCGACGAAGGCACGTTCGTCTTCAACGGACGCAGCCTGGCGGGCCTGAAGCCGCACCAGATCGCCGGCGCGGGGATCGCGCGCAGCTTCCAGAACATCCGCCTGTTCGCCAACCTGTCCGCGCTCGAGAACGTCATGATCGGCCGCCACGTGCGCACCAGCGCAGGCGTGGTGGGGGCGGTATTGAGGTTGAAAAAGGTCCTTCAGGAAGAAAAGGAAATAGAGCGGCGCGCCCTCGAGCTGCTCGAGTACGTCGGCATCCGCGCACGCGCCAACGAGGCGGCGGGAAACCTGCCCTATGGCGACCAGCGGCGCCTGGAGATCGCGCGCGCGCTCGCCACGGACCCGGCCCTGCTCGCGCTCGACGAGCCGGCGGCCGGGATGAACGCCTCCGAAACGCTGACCCTGCGCCGGCTCCTGGAGGACATCCGCCGTGACGGCACAAGCATCCTGCTCATCGAGCACGACATGCGCCTCGTCATGAGCGTCTGCGACCGCCTGCTGGTGCTGGACTACGGCGAGCGCATCGCCGAGGGGCCGCCGGCGGAAGTGCAGCGCGATCCGCGCGTGATCCAGGCCTACTTGGGCACTGCGAATGCTGCTTGAGATCCAGGGGCTCGAAGCGGGCTACGGCGGCATTCGCGCGGTGAAGGGCGTCGATCTGGGCATCGACGAGGGCGAGCTGGTGTGCCTGATCGGCGCCAACGGCGCGGGCAAGAGCACCACGCTGCGCGCCATCTGCGGGCTGCTGCCCGCGCGCGGCGGCAGCGTGCGCTACGCCGGTGCCGACACGAAGGGAGTCCCCGTCCATGAGCTGCCGCGCAAGGGGCTGGTG
>JAYRND010000151.1:0-2204 GCA_041904885.1 Burkholderiales bacterium | reverse complement strand
TGATGGACTCGAATTCCTCCAATAGCTCGCGCTGGCGCGCGGTGAGCTTCACCGGCGTCTCCACCACGACGTGGCAGAAGAGGTCGCCGCGCGACTGGCTGCGCACGCCCTTGATGCCCTTGTCGCGCAGGCGGAAGGTCTTGCCGGACTGGGTCTCGGCGGGGACCTTGATGCGCGCGCTGCCGTCCAGCGTCGGGATCTCGATTTCGCCGCCGAGCGCCGCGGTGGCGAAGGACACCGGCATTTCGCAGTGCAGGTCGTCGTGGTCGCGCTGGAACACCGGGTGCGGCTTGAGGTGCACCTGCACGTAGAGGTCGCCCGCCGGGCCGCCGTTGACGCCGGCCTCGCCTTCGCCGGTCAGCCGCACGCGATCGCCCTCGTCCACGCCGGCGGGGATCTTCACCGACAGCGTCTTCTGGTGCTTGACGCGCCCGGCGCCGCCGCAGTCCTGGCAGGGGTGCGCGACCGTCTTGCCGCTGCCGTGGCAGCGCGGGCAGGTCTGCGCCATGGAGAAGGGGCCCTGCGAGATCCGCACCTGGCCCGCGCCGCGGCAGGTGCCGCAGGTCTGCGGCTGCGTGCCGGGCTTGGCGCCCGAGCCGTGGCAGGTGTCGCAGGCGGCGAGCGTGGGGATGCGGATCTTGGTCTCGAAGCCGTGCGCCGCCTGCTCGAGCGCGACCTCCAGGTTGTAGCGCAGGTCCGCGCCGCGGTAGACGTTCGAGCGCCCGCGGCCGCCGCCGAAAATCTCGCCGAAGATGTCGCTGAAGACGTCGCCAAAACCCGCCTGGCCGAAGCCCGCGCCGGCACCTGCGCCGGCCGCGGCGGACGGATCGATGCCGGCGTGGCCGTACTGGTCGTAGGCCGGCCGCTTGCGCGGGTCGGTCAGGACCTCGTAGGCCTCCTTGGCTTCCTTGAAGTGCTCCTCGGCCTTCGGATTGTCCGGATTGCGGTCCGGATGCCACTTCATGGCGAGCTTCCGGTACGCCTTCTTGATGTCTTCCTCGGAGGCGTCCCGGTTTACGCCGAGCACTTCATAGTAGTCCCGCTTTGCCAAGCCAGGCCTTTCCCCGGCTTAGCCGGTTTTCTTGTCCTTGACCTCGGTGTATTCGGCGTCGACGACGTTGCCATCGTCCTTCTTGGCTTCCGAGGCGCCCTTCGCTTCGCCGCCCGCGGCCTGTTGCTTCGCCTGCTCGGCTGCGTAGACCTTCTCGCCCAGCTTCTGCGCCGCCTGCGCGAGCGCCTGCGCCTTGGCGTCGATGTCGGCCTTGTTCTCCGACTTGAGGACCGACTCGGCGTCCTTGAGCGCGGCTTCGATCTTCTCCTTCTCGCCGGCCTCCAGCTTGTCGCCGTGTTCGCCGAGGGATTTCTTCACCGAGTGCACCAGCGCCTCGCACTGGTTGCGCGCGTTCACCAGCTCGAGGGCCTTGCGATCCTCCTCGGCGTGCGACTCGGCGTCGGCCACCATGCGCTTGATCTCCTCCTCGGTGAGCCCGGAGCCCGCCTGGATCTTGATCTTGGCTTCCTTGCCGGTCGACTTGTCCTTGGCGGTGACGTGCAGGATGCCGTTCGCGTCGATGTCGAACATCACCTCGATCTGCGGCATGCCGCGCGGCGCCGGCGCGATCTCGGTGAGGTTGAACTGGCCGAGCGACTTGTTGCCGCCCGCCATGTCGCGCTCGCCCTGCAGCACGTGGATGGTCACCGCGGTCTGGTTGTCCTCCGCGGTCGAGAACACCTGCTGCGCCTTGGTCGGGATGGTGGTGTTCTTCTGGATGAGCTTGGTCATCACCCCGCCCAGCGTCTCGATGCCGAGCGACAGCGGCGTGACGTCGAGCAGCAGCACGTCCTTGACGTCGCCCTTGAGCACGCCCGCCTGGATGGCCGCGCCGACGGCGACCGCCTCGTCCGGGTTGACGTCCTTCCTCGGCTCCTTGCCGAAGAACTCCTTCACCTTTTCCTGCACCTTCGGCATGCGCGTCATGCCGCCGACGAGGATCACGTCGTGGATGTCGCCGACCTTCACGCCCGCGTCCTTGATCGCGATGCGGCAGGGCTCGATCGTCTTCTGGATGAGCTCGTCCACCAGCGACTCGAACTTGGCGCGCGTGATCTTCATGGTCAGGTGCTGCGGCGCGCCGTTGGCCATGGCGATATAGGGCTCGTTGATCTCGGTCTGCTGGCCGGAGGAGAGCTCGATCTTGGCGCGC
>JAYRND010000150.1:0-7175 GCA_041904885.1 Burkholderiales bacterium | reverse complement strand
CTCGAGAACGGTCGAACGCAATTCGTCGGCGACGCTTTCCAGCGCGCTCCAGTACGCGGGCAGCCGTGCCGCGTCGCGCTCGGAAAACTTCGCGAACTCCCTCTGCGTCGCCTCGAGCCCACCGCCCACCTTCAGGTAGCCGCTTTCCAGCGGCAGGAAGTTGGCGAGCGGGCGCTCCACGATCCGCAGGCCGTGGCGCGCGAGGTCAAGCTCGCGGATCACCCTGGCCTGCAGCAGACTCACTGTGTAGGAAGCGGTGGAATTGCGAAAGCCGGGGTGGAACTCCTCGGTCACGGCTGCGCCGCCAACCACGCCGCGGCGCTCCAGAACCTTCACTTTCAGACCGGCACCGGCAAGATAGCAGGCGCAGACGAGGCCATTGTGGCCCGCGCCGACGACGATGACGTCCGCGGCCTCGCCCGCGGTCACTCTACGGTGACCGACTTCGCGAGGTTCCTGGGCTTGTCCACGTCGGTGCCGCGCGCGAGCGCGGTGTGGTACGCGAGCAATTGCAGCGGCACGACGTGCAAAATCGGCGAGAGCAGTCCGTAGTGCTCGGGCAGCCGGACGACGTTGACGCCGTCGGAGGCTGCCATCCGTGAATCGGCGTCCGCCAGCACATAAAGCTCGCCGCCGCGCGCTCGCACCTCCTGCATGTTGGCCTTGAGCTTCTCCAGCAGCGCATCGTTCGGCGCCACCGTAACCACGGGCATCGCCGAGGTGACGAGCGCAAGGGGTCCGTGCTTGAGCTCGCCCGCGGGATAGGCCTCGGCATGAATGTAGGAGATCTCCTTCAGCTTCAGGGCGCCCTCCAGCGCGACCGGATAGTGCAGACCGCGTCCCAGGAACAGGGCGTGCTCCTTCTTTGCGAATCGCCCGGCCCAGTCCATGAGGCGCGGCTCGAGCGCAAGCGCGGCCGCAAGCGCCTTGGGCAAGTGGCGCAGGCTTTTCAGATGCTTCTGCTCGTCCTTTCTCGTGAGCCGGCGCCCGAGCTTCGCCAGCGTCAGCGCGAGCAGGAAAAGCGACACCAGTTGCGTGGTGAAGGCCTTGGTCGAGGCGACGCCGATCTCGATGCCGGCGTGGGTGAGGAACCTCAGGCGCGTCTCGCGCATCAGCGCGCTCGTGGCGACGTTGCAGATCGCCAGCGTATTGCGGTGGCCGAGCGAGCGAGCGTGCCGGAGCGCCGCGAGCGTATCCAGGGTCTCTCCGGACTGGGATACCACCACCACGAGTGTTCGCCGGTCCGGGACGCTGTCGCGGTACCGGTATTCGCTCGCGATCTCCACCTGCGTGGGCAGCCGGGCCAGCGATTCCAGCCAGACCTTGGCGATCAGGCCGGCGTAGTAGCTCGTGCCGCAGGCGAGCACCACCACGGATTTCGCCTTGCCCAGCACCGTGCCCTTCGGATCCCCGAACAGCGCCGGCGAAACGCCGCCCACGCCCTCGAGCGTGTCGGCCACGGCGCGCGGCTGCTCGAAGATCTCCTTCTGCATATAGTGCCGATAGGGACCGAGGTCAGCCTCCGCGTCCTTCGCTTGCACGGTCACTACGGGCCGGCGCGCCTCCTTGCCGTCCGCGCCGAATATGCGGTAGCCCTCGAGGCCGGCCTCGGCGATGTCTCCCTCCTCCAGGTACACGATCCGGTCGGTGACGCCTGCGAGCGCCAGGGCGTCCGAGGCAAGGAAGTTCTCCCCCTGGCCGAGCCCCACCACGAGAGGATTGCCCGCGCGCGCGCCGACCACCCGGTGCGGCTCGCGCCTGGACAGTACGGCGATGGCGTAAGCGCCGACGAGGCGCTTGGTGGCTTCACGGACCGCGTCCAGCAGCCTGCCGCGGTAGAGCCTGTGCACGAGGTGCGCAATCACCTCGGTGTCGGTCTGCGTCTCGAAGGCGTAGCCCGCCGCCTTCAGCTCGGAGCGCAGCTCCTCGTGGTTCTCGATGATGCCGTTGTGCACGACCGCGATCTCGCCGCGCGAGAAAATCGGGTGCGCGTTCTGGGTCACCGGCGCCCCGTGTGTGGCCCAGCGCGTGTGCGCGATGCCGGTTTCGCCGCTGAGGCGCCGCTTGCGGATCTGCGCGGTGAGGTCGGCGACCCGCGCCACGCTGCGCAGCCGCTCGAGCTTGCCGTTCGCGAGGGCCGCGACGCCGCAGGAGTCGTAGCCCCGGTACTCGAGCCGGCGCAGGCCTTCGACGAGCACCGGCAGGATGTCGCGCCGCGCCGCCGAGCCGACGATGCCGCACATGGCTAGCCCTTGCCGGCGGGGCCGCGCGGCGGCGTCCAGCGCGGGATCGACACCTGCTTCGCGCGCGCCACCGTGAGCTGCCCGGGCGGCGTGTCCTTGCTGATGGTGGAGCCCGCGCCGATGTAGGAGCCCCGGGCGATGCGCACCGGCGCGACCAGCGTCGCATCCGAGCCGATGAAGCAGCCGTCCTCGATGACCGTGCGGTGCTTGGCGGCGCCGTCGTAGTTGCAGGTGATCGTGCCGGCGCCGATATTCACGCCGCTGCCCACCTCGGTATCGCCGAGGTACGCGAGGTGGTTGGCCTTGGAGCCCCTGCCGACGCGGCTCGCCTTCACCTCGACAAAGTTGCCGATATGCACCTCGTCCTCCAGCTTCGCGCCGGGCCGCAGCCGCGCGTAGGGGCCGATGCGGCAGCCGGCGCCGACTTCCGCGTCCTGCAGCAGGCTGAAGGCGAGCACCTCGGTGTCCGCGGCGATCGAGACGTCGCGCAGCACGCAGTTCGGGCCGATCCGGACCCGGTCGCCCAGCCGCACGCGCCCTTCGAAAACGCAGTTGACATCGATGGCCACGTCCTCGCCGCAAGCAAGCTCGCCGCGCACGTCGACGCGCCAGAGGTCGGCGAGCTGCACGCCGGCGGCGAGCAGCTTCTTCGCCTGGGCGTTCTGGTAGGCGCGCTCCAGGATCGCCAGTTCCTCGCGCGAGTTCACGCCCGCGACCTCCATGCGCTCGGCCGCCTTGACCGCGCTCACCGGCGCGCCCGCGGCGGCGGCGATGCCGATCACGTCGGTGAGGTAGTACTCCTTCTGCGCGTTGCGGTTGGCGATCTTGGCAAGCCAGCCCGCAAGGCGCGAGGCGTTGCCCGCGAGCAGGCCCGCGTACCACTCCCGGATCGCGCGCTCGGCCCGCGTCGCGTCTTTCTCCTCGACGATCCTCAGCACGCGGCCCTTGGCATCGCGCAGCACGCGGCCATACCCGGCCGGATCGGAAAGATCGCTGGTGGCGATGGCAATGCCCTTGCCTGCGCTACGCACGAGCTTGCGCAGGGTTTCCGGCCGCACGAGCGGCACGTCGCCGTTCAGGACAAGCACCGTGGCCGCGCGCGGCACGAGCGGCAGCGCGCGCAGGAGCGCATGCCCGGTGCCGAGCTGCCGCGCCTGCTCGACCCATTCCAGCGTCGCGCCGGCGAAAGCCGCGCGCACCTGCTCGCCGCCGTGGCCATGGACCACGTAAATGCGCTCGGGCTTCAAGGCGCGCGCCGCGTCGACCACGTGCGCGAGCAGAGGCCGGCCGGCGATTCTGTGCAGAACCTTGGGCAGCGCGGAACGCATGCGCTTGCCCTGGCCGGCGGCGAGGATGACGACGTGAAGGGGCATCGAAGTCGGGCCGGGGGATTGTAGCCGACGGACGCCTCGCCGGCCCGGCGGATTTCCTAGCCGCGCAGCGACAGCACGTTGTAGGTCGGGACGGGCTTGCGCAGGCCTTTCAGCGCCAGATCGCCCACGTGCGCGGCCTCGATTCTCTCCTCGATCTTGCCGTAGACCCGCTGCGATACCAGGACCTGACCGGCGGTCGCCTCGGCGCAAAGGCGGGCGGACAGATTCGTCACGGGGCCGATCGCGCCGTAGTCGCGCCGTCCTTCGAAGCCGATGGCGCCCAGCGTGGCGTAGCCGTTGGCGATGCCGACGCCGAATCCCAGCTCGTGGCCGCGCTTGGCCCAGCCCGTGCTGAGCTTGCCGACCTCGGCGCGCATATCGAGGGCCATGCGCACCGCGGCGAGTTCGGGCTCGGCGACCTGCACCGGGTCGTTGAACAGGATCATGACGCCGTCACCCGCGAAATGCTCGATGGTTCCGTCGTGCGCCAGCACGGTGCGCCCGATCGTCGCGTGATACTCGCGCAGCACCCCCATCACCTCCTCGGGCTCCGCGGTCTCGGAGAAAGAGGTGAAGCCGCGCAGGTCCGTGAACACGACCGTGATCTCACGGCGATGCGTCTGCAACGGGTCTTCCACGTCGCCGGCGACGATCATCTCGCCGATGCGCGGCGACACGAAGCGCTTGAGGCGCGCGAGCCGCTCGATCTCCGAGACCTGCTCGGCCACGCGCCGCTCCAGATCGGCGTTGAGCGCCATCAACTGATCCTGCAGGGCCTTGACGCGAAGAAGCGACTTCACGCGCGCGAACAGCTCGGGCTGGTTGACCGGCTTGGATAGAAAGTCGTCGGCGCCGGCCTCGATGCCCTTGACCCTTTCCTGCTGCGGATCGAGCGAGGTGCACATCACCACCGGCAGCAGCGAGGTCGCCGGCTCCGCGCGGATGCGGCGGCATACCTCGTATCCCGAGATGCCCGGCATCATCACGTCCAGAAGCACCAGGTCGGGCTTTTCGGCCGCGACTTTGGCAAGCGCTTCCTCGCCGTTGACCGCGGTGGAGACCTCGTAGCCCTTCGTCAGCAGCAGGTCGCGCAGCAGCTTGATGTTCGCCGGCGTGTCGTCTACGACCAGGATCCGCGCAGCGGCGCTCATGATCGAGGCGCCTCCAGCAAGCGCTTCACTGTTTCCAGGAATTCCTTCAGGTTGATCGGCTTGCTGATGAAGCCGTCGAAGCCGGCAGCCGAAATCTGGCTTCGGTCGGTGGGCGTCACCGACGCGGTGAAGGCGACTACGGGAATCTTCTCGCAGCCCGGTGTCGCCCGCACCTGGCGCAGCGCCTCCATGCCGTTGATTCCCGGCAGCTGGATGTCCATGAGCACGAGGTCGGGCCGGTGCGCGACCGCCAGGCGTACGCCTTCCTCCCCGGTCACGGCTTCCAGCGTCGCGTAGCCCTTGGTCTGCAGCACGTCGCGCGCGAGCTTCATGTTCTTTTCGTTGTCTTCGACGATCAGGATGGTGCTCATGACTGCCTGGGGATGTTAAAGGTGAAGGTGGAGCCTTTGCCGGGCGAACTCTCGAGGCGGATGGAGCCGCCGTGCAGCTCGACGAAGCGCTTGGTGAGCGCAAGCCCCAGCCCGGTGCCCTCGGCCTTCTTCGTATAGTCGCGGCCGACCTGCTTGAACTCGTCGAATACCAACTTCTGGTCCTCGGCCGCGATTCCGACCCCCGTATCCGAGACCGCGACCTCGACGGCACCGTCCCTGGCTTTCGCGCGAACGCTGACTTTGCCTCCTTCCGGCGTGAATTTCACCGCATTGGAGAGCAAATTCAGCATGATCTGCTTGAACTTCCTCTCGTCGGCGCGGAACGAGCCGATGGCCTCGTCCGCCTCCAGCTCGAGCTCGATGCCGTGGCGCTGCGCCCGTTCCTTGACCAGCGTCAGCGCGTTCTGCAGCGCCGAGCGCAGGTCGAACTCCACGACGTCGAGGTCCATGCGGCCGGCCTCGATCTTCGAGAGATCGAGGATGTCATTGATGAGCGAAAGCAGGTGCTTGCCCGAACTGTGGATGTCCTTGAGGTAGTCGAGCTGCTTCTCGTTCACGTCCCCGAACATCTTTTCCAGGAGCACTTCCGAGAAGCCGATGATTGCGTTCAGCGGCGTGCGCAGCTCGTGCGACATGTTGGCGAGGAAGTCCGACTTGTGCTGGTTGGCGATTTCCAGCTGCCGGCTCTTGTCCTGGATTTCGCGGAACAGCCGTTCGTTCTGGATCGCGATGACCGCCTGGTCGGCGAATGTGCCGATGAGGGATATTTCCTTGTCGGTAAATGCCCCGACCGTCGGGCGCAGGACGGAAAGCGCGCCGATGGGCCTGCCATCTCGCACCAGCGGCACGCAGAGCACCGAGCGATATCCCTGTGCGGCCGAAAGCTCGCGCGACCTGGGAAACTCGCCAGCTGCAGCCTCCGCGTCGGGAATATGGATGACGCGGGACTCCAGAATGCACCTGCCGACACCTGATTTCTCATCGATCGGAAGCCTCGTTCCACCCGAGTATTCACCCCGATCGCTGGCCCGCGCTTGCACCACGTATGTCTTGTCCTCCACCAGCCCGATGGCCACTCGGCTTCCCGGGAACAGGCGCAGGCAGCTCTTCACGATCGCCTCGAATACCGGTTGGGTATCCGTGATCGTGCCACTGATCACTCGCAGGATTTCCGAGGTTGCGGTCTGCTGATTCAGCGTCTCCTGCAGTTCCGCCGTGCGTTCCTCGACTTTCTTCTCCAGCCCTGCATAGGACTCGCGGAGCTGGGCGCTCATCTGGTTGAACTGGTTCGCCAGTGACTCCAGCTCGTCGCCGGTCTTGACGACAATTTCCTGGTCGAGGTCGCCTGCGCCGATGCGCGCGGCGCCATCCTGCAGGGTGCGGATGGGGTGCACCATGCTGCGCGCCAGCCACATCGCCACCAGCGCCGAGATAAGCAGGCCCGCCGCGATCAGCGCCGCAGAGCGCAGGATCGCGGCATTCAGGGTCTCGAACACCTCGTCGAACGATTGCTCTACGAATACCTTCCAGCCAAGCGGCTCGATCGAGGCGTACGCGGTTAGTACTGATGCGCCTGCCATGTCCTGCGCGACCAGGGCAAACGAATCTTCGGCGTCCTTCTTCAAAGACCATTGCACCTGCGGCAGCTTCGACAGGTCGGTCTTGCGCAGCACCAGGCCGATGTCCGGATCCGCGACCAGGTGGCCGCTGCCGTCCACGACGTAGGCCTTGCCCTTCTTGCCGATCTTGATCCGCGTCACCACGTCCCAGATGAACTTCAGGTTCACGTCCGCGACGGTGACCGCGCCGGCGTTGCCCTTGGCGCGCACCGCGATTGACATATAGGGCTCGGTCTCCTTGCGGAAGCTCACCGGGCCGAACCAGGTCTGGTCCGGCTTGGCGCCCTTGAAGGCCGGATCGCCCGATCGATCGGCTCCGGAATCCATGACGTCCATGCCCAGGCGGGAAACGGAGAGCTGTTCCTTGCCCCGCGCGTCGATCTGCGCGATGTCCGTG
>JAYRND010000149.1:0-11656 GCA_041904885.1 Burkholderiales bacterium | reverse complement strand
TCCGCGTGCAGGTCGCCGAAGACCTCGGCGAGCGTGAGATCGGAGTTCCTGAGGATCCGCTTCGCCATGCGCATCTCCGGCGGCACCAGCGGGTCCTCGTAGAGGTCGAGCGGCGCGCCTTCGCCCGGCAGGCCCTGCAACTCTCCGCGCGCGACGGCTTCCTCGATCTTGCGCTCGGCGATCAGTTCCAGGACGTGCATGGGCGCAACGGTACCCCGGATTCAGAAGGGCAGGGCGATCTTCCGCGAGCGGAAGAAATCCGCCACCGCCGAGGTCCAGGAAGACGTGCCCGTCTGCGAAGGGAATACGCCGTGGCCGCGCGCCGGGCGGAAATGCGGGATGACGACCAGCTCGCCGCGCCCGCCGCCAGACCGGAAGCTGTCGAACCAGAGCTTCTGGACGCGCTCGCCGATGTACTCGTCGTTGCGCGCATAGAACCAGAGCACGGGCACCGTGATCTGCGGCGCTAGCGCAGCGAACAGTTCGGCCATCTTGTCCGATCCGCAGGGCTCGCCGGGGCGCTTGTCCGGGTCGCCGCCGCGCCCGGCCGAAAAGGCGAGCACGGCCATCAGTCCGTCCGGGCGCTTCGAGGCAGCGTAGATAGAAGCGAAGCCGCCGGCGCTCTGGCCGGCGAGCAGCCAGCGCTTCGAGTCCAGGTCGCGCTGCGCCTTCGCCCAGTCCACCGTGGCGAGCAGGTCGAGCGTCGCGCCTTCGCCCGCGCGCCGGAAATCCGGCCGGCTGCAGCTGCCGTAGGCGTCACCCAGGCGCTTGCCTGCCTTCGCGCCGTAGCCGCGGCGCATTGGCACGAACACGGCGTAGCCGCGCTTCACCCACTCGCGCACCGGATTCAGGGGCCGGTAGCGCTCCTTTTCCAAGTTTGCTTCCAGGGTGGTCGCCGTGCCATGGCTGAGGACGAGCCACGGAAAAGGCCCGGCCCCCTGCGGCCGGAAGGCGGTGACCACGATGCTGGCGCCCGCCGCAGCCACGGGGACGCTCGCGACCGATTCGCGCAGCGAGGCGTCGAGGGTTTCGCTGCGGGTGGGTGAGGGCGAAGATAGGACCAGCGCCGCCGCGAAAATCATCCTGGAAGTGCGCGAATGCAAAGTCATCGGTCCTCAGCGATCGCAGCGTACGACTACGGTGCCGACTTTGGCGCCGGACTCGACCGCTTCATGCGCTAGGGCGGTCTCGCTCAAGGGGTAGGTCGCCGCTACTGTGTGCTTCGCCTGGCCCGCCCGAAGCCATCGATTGATCTCCAGCTGCGCCCGTCGCCGGAATTCCGCCGGCGTGTTGTAAAGGAGCACCGCATGCACCGTGACGTTCTTGCGCATGAGGCGGTAGAAGGGAAATCGTGGCATAGCTTCGCCGCGCGAAGCGTAGGCAGCGATGGCGCCGTTCGGAGCGATGCACGCGAGCGAAGCTTCCAGATTGCCGCCAAAATCGACCTCTACGATCCGGTCGACGCCCGCGCCGCCGGTGATCTCGAGAACGCGCGCCCCAACGTCCTCAGACCGGTAGTCGATCACGTGGTCGGCGCCGCCTTCGCTGGCATGCGCCGCCTTGGCCGGCGAGCTTACGGTGGCAATCACCTGCGCACCCCTCCACTTGGCGAGCTGGATTGCGTAGTGCCCGACCGCACCGGCGCCGCCAGTCACCAGAATCCATCTGCCCCCGACCTCGCCGTCGAGGAAGACGCAGCGGTACGCCGTCATGCAGGGAATGCCCAGGCAGGCACCCGCTTCGAAGCTGACAGCCTCCGGCAGCGGTGCGACGAGCGACGCGTCGAGCGCGATGCATTCGGCGGCAGTGCCCAGCGCCCGCCCGCGCTGACCGTTGTAGATCCAGACGCGCCGGCCGACCCACGCGGGATCCACCCCGGAGCCGGCGGCGTCCACCGTTCCGGCGCCGTCGCTGTTCGGAATGATCAGCGCGGACTCCATCGCGTAGTCCTTGCCGGCGCGGCGGTTGCAGTCCGAGGGGTTGACGCCGGAGGCCGCGAGGCGCACTCGCAGCTCGCCCGGGCCGGGTTCGGGCATGGGCTGATCGCCGAACTGCAGCACCTCGCGTGCCGCGCCTTGCCGCGCGTACCAGACCGCCTTCATCCGTCTCCTCTGCGAAAGGTGAAGGTAAGGCGGCGCGCCGCAAAACGCCAGTCGGCGCCGCTGCGGGCAAATTCGTCCTCGTAGTGGCCGATCACGAACGGCACCGCCGACGGCAGGGGGCCGACCGTGTCGCGCCGCGTGCCGCGATACAAGGTCAGGTAGCAGAAGCCGCGCGCCCGGTTTTCATCCAGTGCATCGATCAGCAGGTTGCTGATCACGTGGCGCGACACTTGGTCCGCAGGCTGTTCGGCGAGGCGTTGCCGTATTGCCGCGGCGCCGGCGAATCGCTTGCCGCCCGGCATTTCCAGCACTCCGTCATCTGCGAAAAGCGCCGAGGCGGCGGCGCTGTCGCCGAAGTCCGCGGCGCGCGCATAGCTGTACACGAGGCGTGCGCAGGCGCTCTCGATGGCGGAAGCGGTCGATTCGTTCATGGCGCAGCTCCTCGGGTTGACGTGGATCAAGCCGAAAGTCTACGATATAAGACAGAATATCTACATATATAGACATTGGAGGTGGACCATGAACGCAGCATTGCGGGCGACTGCCGCGGTTCTGGGCTTGCTGGGATCATTGCTGGCTTTGCCGGCTGGCGGGCAGTCCTTTCCCGCCAAGCCGATCATGCTGATTTGCCCCTGGCCTCCGGGCGGCGGAGCCGACGCGCAGATGCGCGCACTTGCGCAGGCAGCGACGAAGGCCTTCGGCCAGCAGGTGATCATCGAGAACCGGGCGGGTGCAATCGGCACCATAGGCCCCTCGACGCTGGTCAACGCGCGCGGCGATGGCTACTACCTGTCGCAGGCGACCAATGCGGTGTACCGGCAGCCGTTCATCACCAAGACGGCCTACGACCCGGAGAAGGACTTCACCTACATCATCGGCATTTCGGGCTTCAGCTTTGGCCTGGCGGTGCGCGCGGACTCGGGCTGGAAGACGGTCGATGACCTCGTGCGCTACGCCAAGGCGAATCCCGGCAAGATCACCTTCGGCACGTTCGGCATCGGCTCGCCGCCGCAGACCGTGATGGACCGCATTGCCGCAAAGCACGGCATCGAGTGGGTGCACCTTGCCTTCAAGGGCACGTCTGAAAGCGTTACCGCGCTCAAGGGCGGGCACGTACAGGCGATTGCCGATGGTACCGGCTGGGGACCTTTCGTCGATTCGGGCGATTTCAACCTGCTGGCGACTTTCGGCGCCAAGCGCCTCGCGCGCTGGCCAAACGTTCCGACTCTGAAGGATCTCGGCTACGACATCGAGGAAGTATCGCCTTGGGGCATCATCGGACCCAAGGGCATGGAGCCGGCGGTGGTAAAGGCGTTGCACGATGGCTTCCGCAAGGCGATGCAGGACGCGGCGTTCCTCAAGATGCTGGAGAACCTGATGCAGGAGCCGCTGTATATGAGCAGCGATGAGTACCGTCGCTATTCCCTCGGACAGATTCCCGTACAGAGGGCAATCGTCGAGAAGTACGGCCTCGCCAAGGGCGGCTAGGCGGCCGCGCATGGGCGCGACGATCACCGAGAAGATCCTCGCCCGTTGCGCCGGCCGCGAGGCGGTGCGCCCTGGCGATGAGATCGAGGCGTGCCCGGATTCTGTGCTCGCCTACGAGCTGCGTGGCTACACCGACGTCTATTTCCGCGACATGCCGGCGTACGGCGTACCCCAGGTCCGTGATCCGAAGCGCTTCGCGATCTTCATCGATCACCGCGTGCCGTCCAAGACGCCGGAGGACGAGGCGCTGCACGGCCAGACGCGCGCCTGGTGCAAGGAGCAGGGGGTGGCGCTGTTCGACCGGGCCGGCATCGGCCACCAGGTGGCGGCCGAAGCTGGCTATGCAAGGCCCGGAGCGTTCGTGGTGCATTTCGACGGCCACATCAGCCAGCTCGGCGCATTCGGCACGCTGGCGATCGGCCTGCGCTCCGACGTGTTCGAGGCATTTGTGCGGGACACGGTCTCGATGCGCGTGCCGGAAACGACGTTCGTGCGCCTGCACGGCGGCCTTGGGCACGGCGTCATGGCGCGCGACCTTTTTCATCATTTGATCGGGCGCCATGGACCGCGCTTCTGCGCGTTCCAGGTGCTCCAATACGGCGGCCCGGCCGCAGCGCAGATCTCGGTCGAGGGCATGCAGACGCTGACCGGGCTGGCGATGTTCACGGGCGCGGTTAGCGCTATCCACGATGTCACGGGAATCGGCGACGGCGACGCGAGCTACGCGAGCGTGCTCGACGTCGATCTCGCCGAGGTCGAACCGATCGTCGTCGCGCCGCCCAGTCCGGCCAACACGCGCAAGCTCTCCGAATTCGCCGGGCTCAAGCTCGACGCGGGCTACCTGGGCTCCTGCGCTTCGGGGCGCATGGAGGACCTGCGCGCCGCGGCGCGGGTGCTCAAAGGGCGGCGCGTCGCGGCAGGATTTTCGCTGCACGTGGTGCCGACCAGCCAGGCGATCATGGCGCAGGCGGCCGCCGAAGGCCTGATCCAGACCTTCGTCGAGGCGGGCGCCTTCGTTTCCTCGCCCTCCTGCGACTATTGCAGCGGCAACATCGCCACCATCAGCGCTGGCCAGCGCGCGGTGTCGACCGGCACGCTGAACGTGCCCGGGCGCATGGGGCACGTGGACGGAGAAATCTTCCTCTGCAGTGCGGCGACGCTCGCCGCTTCCGCGGTCGAGGGGCGCATCGCCGATCCGAGGCCCTACCTGTGACGAACATCGCCGGCCGGGTGGCCTACGTGTTTGCCGACGCGGACTTCGACGTCGACCAGATCGTCGGCGTGAGCAACATCAAGCTGCAGGATCCGGAGGCGCTGGCGAGGGTGGCCATGCAGCGCTTCGACCCGGAATTCCGCTCCCGGGTACGCGCCGGCGACGTGCTCGTCGGCGGGCGCAATTTCGGCTACGGTCACCCGCACTATCCGGCGATGAAGGCCATGCGTCACATGGGCATCGCGGCGGTAATCGCCGAGTCGTTCTTCCCGGTGTACTGGCGCGGCGAGATCGGCATGGGGTTTCCCCAGATCGCCTGCGAGGGGATCGTCGCGGCGGTCGGGCGCTGGGACGAGGTCGAGGTCGACTGGCGCGCCGGCGTGGTGCGCGTGCGCCGCAGCGGCGCCGCGCTGCCGTTCGCAAAGCACACCCGGGCCGAGCTCTCGATCCTCGAGGCGGGCGGATTCAAGGCGTACCTCAAACAACGGATGGGATCGCATGGAACAGCGCAAAACGCTTCGTAAGCACCTCGCCGCGGGAGAAACGCTCTGGATACCCGGAGCCTACGACGTGCTCTCGGCGCGACTGATCGAGGATGCGAAATTCGACGGCATCCTGGTGTCGGGCTTCGGTCTGGCCGCTTCGCTGCTTGGCCAGCCCGACACCGAGCTCTACACCATGACCGAGAATCTCTCGGTGGTGCGGGCCGTGTGCAACGTCGTTTCGCTGCCGGTGATGGCCGATGGCGACACCGGGTATGGCAATGCGATCAACGTGATGCGCGCCGTGCGCGAATTCGAAGCCGCGGGAGCGGCGTCGATCACGTTCGAGGACCAGGTCGCGCCGAAGAAATGTCCAGCGGTGAGCGACCAGACCGATGTGATCCCGTTCGACGAGGCGGTCGCCAAGATACGTGCCGCGATCGCGGCGCGGCGCGATCCGGACCTGGTCATCATCGCGCGTACCGATGCGCGCGACCCCGCCGAGGCGCTGCGGCGCGCCAAGGCCTTCGCGGCCGCGGGCGCCGACGTGATCAAGCCGATCAGCAAGACCTTCAACACGCTTGACGGCCTGCGCCAGCTCAAAGCTGCCTGCGGCCGGCCGCTCGCGATCTCAGTGCTGGGTGCGATCGAGAAGAATCTGTCGCGCGCCGACATCGAGTCGCTGGGCGGCATCGCGACCTTCCCGCTCGTGCCGCTGCTCACCGCCGCCGAGGCCGTGCGGCGCAACCTCGCGGCGATCCGGCAGACGATGCGCGCCGACGCGCTGCCGATCCCGACCATGCCGGAGAAGGAGTTCAAGCGCTTCATCGGCTTCGACGAGGTCGAGCGCCTCGAGCGAGAATTCCTCGGCGAGGCAGCCCGATGAACGAATTCGTCCTCGATGTCCGCACCGCGGACGGCGTGATGAACACGTTTTGTGCCTGCGACGCCCGGCCCGCACGCAAGAGCCTGGTCGTCGTGATGATGGATGCGCCCGGCATCCGTGAGGCGCTGCGCGACATCGCGCGCCGCATCGCCGCCGACGGCTACCTCGTGGCGCTGCCGAACCTCTACTACCGTACGCACCGAGAGTTCACGATCGGCCCCACGCGCGACCATCCTGACGCGGCCAAGAACCGCGAGCTGATCGGCAAGATGGTGACGACGCTGAGCAACGGCAAGGCCGCGGGCGACGTGGGGTTTCTTATTGATGAAATGGACAATCAAGGACTCGCACCTCCGGGCAAGGTCGGCCTCGTCGGGTACTGCATGAGCGGCGCGTTTGCGCTTGCCGCTGCAGCGGCGCGTCCCGAGCGCATCGCCTGCGCCGCGTCCTACTACGGCACGCGGCTCGTGACCGAAGCGCCTGACTCGCCGCATCGGCTTGCGGAGAAAGTCCGCGCGGAGTGCTACTTTTCCTTCGCGGAGCGCGATCCCTTCGTGCCGCCGGCGCAGGTAGAGCAGCTGCGGCAGGCGATTGCGGCACTAAAGAAGACATGGCGCATCGAGACCTATGCCGGGACCGAGCACGGCTTCGTCTTTCCCGACCGCGGCACGTACAACGAAGAGGGCGCGAGCCGGCACTGGCAGACGCTGCGCGAGCTGCTGGCGCGCAACCTCGGCTAGCGAATGCCTTCGACAGCTCGCACGCAGGCGCGCAACTCACGCACGATCGCCTTTTCCTTCTTCTCCAGCCGCTCGATCGGGCCGCCCACGCCGATCGCGTAGCTGCGTGCGACATCGGCCGCGGCCACGGGCATCGCGATCATGCCGATCCCGGGCAGGAAGGCCTGGCGCGAGAACGCGTAGCCGCGCCTGCGCACCGCGACAACCTGGCGGCGCACTTCGGCGGGATCGACGGGCTTGTCGGCGCCGCGCGCGTTGTGGCGCTCGAGCGCGCGCTCGATCTCCGGGTCGGAAAGCCCGCTGAGCAGCGCCCAGCCGACGGCCGTGCGGCAGATCGGCCGCACTGCGCCCGTTTTCTGGAAGTACATGAGCGGGCGCTCGGGCAGCTCGACGTGAACGTACTGCACATTGAGATCGTCCGCCACGCCGAGCACGACGGTCTCGTCGACCTTGCGCGACAATGCGTGCAGCAGGGGGGCAATGCGATCGCGGTCTTCGCCGATCGCCGCGCGGCGCAGCCAGGCGCCGAGATCTGCGATGCGCGCCGTCGGCATGTACTTGCGCGCCGCGCGATCGTGACCGAGATAGCCGAGCTTGACCAGGCTCGCCACCAGTGCTGCGGTGCTGGATCGCGGATAGCCGAGCTTGTGCGCGAGCTCGTGCAGGCTCGCAGCGCGCTCGATGCGCGCGAAGTACTCGAACACGCGGAGCGTGCGCTCTGCCGACTTTATGTTTTCGCGGGACATAGGGCGGGTCGGCTAGTGTGGCGGCGGGAGCCGGATATTACGGCGCGCGGCGCATGAGCCGCATCGGCAGCCCGCCCCTGGGACGCAGGGTGATACGTGGCTCGGTCCGCACCTCGACGCCGGGGATGGACTCCAGGCGCCAGCGGCGCACCGCGGTGGCGAGCACGAACGCGTGCTCCATCATCGCGAAGGAGTTGCCGATGCACACGCGCGGGCCGCCGCCGAAGGGCAGGTAGGCGAGCTTGGGCCGGTCGGTGCGCGCGCCGGGGGCGAAGCGCTCGGGCCAGAACTCGTCGGGCTGCGGCCAGTAGTCGGGCCGGCGGTGCAGCGCATAGGGGCTGATGATGATGTGCGCGTTCGCCGGCACGCGGTACGGGCCCAGCTGGTCTTCGCCCGCCGAGCGCCGGCTGAACACGTAGGCGGGCGGGTAGAGGCGCATGGCTTCCTCGGCGACCATGCGCGCGTAGGGGATGCGCTCGAGGTCGTCGAACTCCGGCGTCGGCCTTTCGGCCAGCGCATCATCCACTTCCTTCTGCAGGATCGCCTCGGCGCGCGGCGTCTGCGCGAGCAGGTGGAAGGTCCAGGCGAGCGCGATCGCGGTGGTCTCATGGCCGGCGAGAAAAAGCGTCACCAGCTCGTCGCGCAGCTGCCGGTCGGTCATGCCTTCGCCCGATTCCTCGTCGCGCGCTTCCAGCAGCATCGACAGCAGGTCGTCGCGCGTTTCCCCGCTCTTCTCCATCATGGCGCGACGCTCGGCGACGACGCGGTTGACGATCCGGTCCAGCGTCGCCACTGCCGCGTTGAAGCGGCCGCCCCGCGGGCGCACGAGGAACTCGGGCAGGTCGAAGAACGCGGTGAAGCTCACCTGCCCGGTGATCTCCTGCAGCACGGCCATCGCCTCGGCGACGTCGGCGATGTCGCCGCTCACGTCGGCGCCGAACAGCGTCTTCGCCACGATGTCCATGGTCACCGCGTTCATCTGCGCCATCACGTCCACGACCTTGCCGTGCTCCCAGCCCTCGACCATCCGCGCCGAGGCCGCCGCCATGGCCGCGGCCAGCGCCTTCAGGCGCCGCAGGTGGAACGCGGGCTGGGCGAGGCGCCGCTGGCGCTTCCAGAACTCGCCCTCGGAAATGAGCAGGCCGTCGCCGAGGAAAGGACGCAGGTTGTTGCGGTAGCTCACCGACTTGGGGTAGTTGCCGACGTTGTCGAGCAGGATCCGCTTCACGTACTCGGCGTCGTTGACGAAGTAGATCCGCTTGCCGAGGAGCCGCGCGTAGCAGAGCGGGCCTTTCTCCAGCGTCGCCATCACGTCGAAGCGCGGCGCGAGGCCCAGCCAGCGCAGGAGCGCCGGCGCGCCCTCGGCCGGCGGGAAATCGATGCGCGGCGCCTCCTGCACGCTAGGCGCGGCCGTAGCCGCCGCCGCCCGGCATCTCGGCGATGAGGCAGTCGCCCGCGGGCACGACGTAGGTTTCCTTGCCGGGCAGCACCTTGCCGCTCGCGAGCTCGACCTTGCCGACGCGGCCGTCGGCGCCGCCTGCGCGCCCGCGCGCCGGGTTGTGGCGCCGGTCGAAGGTGGCGCAGGCGACGTTGAAGGGCGCGGGCTCGGTATTCTCCAGCTCGATGCGCACGCCCATGCCGCCGCGCTGCCGGCCGCCGCCGCCCGAGCCCTCGGCGAGCTCGCGCCGGCGAAAGAGGAGCGGCGATTGCGCCTCGGTGACCTCTACCGGGATCGCGCCCACGCCGCTGGGGAAGGCGGTGCTCGAGAGGCCGTCCTTCGCGGGCCGCGCCCCCATGCCGCCGATGCCGATCGAGATCACGGTGAAGCGGGAGGCATCCGGCCGCGCGCCCTCGATCTGCGGGCCGCCGGCAAGGTTGAGGATCCAAATGCTGCCCGCGCCCTCGGCGGGGACCCGGTCCTGGAGCGGCTCGGCGAAGCAGGCGAACACCAGCTCGGGCAGCATCTGCCCGATCAGGTGCCGCGCCGTCACCGCGCGCGGCCGCAGCGGATTGACGATGGTTTCCTCGGGCGCCGAGACGGTGACCACCTCGAGCGAGCCCGCGTTGTTGGGGATGCCCGGCGCGACGATGCACTTCACCCCGAAGGAGGTATAGGCGTCGGTGTAGCACTTGGGCGAGTTGATGCCGAAGCGCGAGGCGGGCGAGGAGCCGGCGTAGTCGACGTGGATCGCGCCGTCGCCGACGGTCAGCGCGGCTTTCAGCTCGACCGGAGACTCGTAGCCGTCCAGCCGCATCGTGGCGCGCCAGGTGCCGCGCGGCAGCTTGCGGATCGCCGCCCGCATCGCCGCGCGCGAGGCGGAAACGATGTGCTCGCCCAGCGCGTCGAGGTCGGCGAGGCCGAACTCGGCGAGCATCGCCGCCAGGCGCCGCGCGGCCACCTCGTTGCAGGACACGAGGCCGAGCAGGTCGCCGCGTACCTGCAGCGGCTCGCGCGAATTAGCCATCAGCATTGCGAACAGCGTCTCGTTCGGCCGTCCGGCGTCCATCATCTTCATGTGCGGGATGTAGAGGCCCTCCTCGTAGACCGAGTTGGCCTCGGCGACGAAGCCGCGCCCGCCCACGTCGATGACATGGCAGGTGGAGGCGAAGAAGCCGATCAGCCGGCCCTTCAGGAACGCGGGGGTCACGGTGACGAAGTCGAACAGGTGCCCGGTGCCGAGCCAGGGATCGTTGGTCACCAGCACGTCGCCGGGTTTCAGCGACTTCGCCGGGAAGCGATCCAGGAAATGCGCCACCGCGGTGGCCATGGTGTTGACGTGCCCGGGCGTGCCGGTCACCGCCTGCGCGATCATCCTGCCCCGGGTGTCGTAGACGCCCGCCGAGAGGTCTCCCGCCTCCCGGGTGATCGCGCCGAACGCGGTCTTGAGAAGCACATTGGCCTGCTCCTCGACCACCGCGATCAGGCGGTTCCAGAGGACCTGGTGCACGAGTTGCCGTTTCATGTCGCTACCCCTTCGCTTCGAGCAGGAGATGCCCCGCCGGCGTCACCGTGCAGCGCCAGCCGCGCGGCACCAGCGTCGTGGTCTGCGGCTCGACCACCAGCGCGGGACCGGCGAAGTTTGCCCCGGGCGCGAGCTCGCCGCGGCGGTACGCGGAAATCTTCTCCGTCCTGCCGCGCACCGGATCGAACACGGAAGAAGTAGCGCTTGCGGCAGTTCTTGATTTCATGGTTTTCGTTTTCTTACGGATTTCCTTCTTTTGCTTCGTAGAAACTCCTACGGACCAGGTCAAAAACTCCACCGGGACATCTGCAATCCGCAGGCCGAACTGCGCCTCGTAGCGGCGCTCGTATTCGGCGCGCAGCTTCCTCGCGTCGCCGGCGGCGAGCGCGCGGGAGGGTAGCGGCACCGAAATCTCGTGCCCCTGGCCGAGGTAGCGCATCTCCACCGAGCGGTGCGCCTGCAGTTTCGCGCCCAGCGCGCCCGCGGAGACAATTGCCGCAGCTTCGCTTTGCATTTTTTTCAGAAGACTATTCAATTCAGAAAAGCGAAACTCGTCCTCCTGCAGCTGCATGCTGCGTGCGACTTCGAAAGCGACCGGCGCGCGCAGGAAGCCGACCGCCGAGCCCACGCTCGCGTCCACCGGCACCAGGACCTTGCGCATGCCGAGCTTGGAGGCGAGGCGCGCCGCGTGCAGGGGCGCCGCGCCGCCGAAAGCGATCATCGTGCAGCGCTCGGGCGTCTTGCCGCGCTCCACGGCGTGCACGCGCGCCGCGCTCGCCATGTTCTCCTCGACGATCTCGCTCACTCCTGCCGCCGCCCAGCTCGCATCCAGCTTCAATGCCGCGCCGAGACGAGCCATGATCGCCTTTCTTGCTTTCGAAGAATCCAGTCTGAGCGTGCCGCCGGCAAATGCCTCCGGGTCGATGCGCCCGAGCGCCACATCCGCGTCGGTGACGGTGGGCTCGCTGCCGCCTCTGCCGTAGCAGGCCGGGCCGGGCTCGGCGCCGGCGCTCGCCGGGCCCACCTGGATGCGCGC
>JAYRND010000148.1:0-3005 GCA_041904885.1 Burkholderiales bacterium | reverse complement strand
GAGGTGCTCCGGGCGGATCGATGATGGGTCCAGCTTTTTCCCGATCAATGCAGCGTCCAGGTCCCGTAGACGCCGGGCGACCGGTGAACAGGAGCCCACCGCAATCCGCGCGGCCCGCACCACGCCCCGCTCGCGCTCGATCACGGCGGCGGCCATGGCGATGGAGATGACAAGGTACTTGCGCGCTCCCAGCTTGAGGAAGCCGCTGCGGGCCGGGTGCCCGGGCGCCGGCACCCGTACGGCTACGACGATCTCATTGGGAAGCAGGGCGGTTTTTCGCGGCGCGAGGATGAATTCCTCCAAACCCAGCACTCGCCGCCCACCGCTACTCGCCAGTTCCACGCTAGCGTCCAAGGCAAGCAGCGCTGGCACGCCGTCGGCTGCGGGCGAGGCATTGCACAGGTTGCCGACGATGGTGCCCGCATTCTGGATCTGCACGCCGCCCACCTCGCGCGCAGCCAGCTTCAGGCAATCGAACAGCGGCGGCAGCCTCGCCTCGACCAGCTCCGTCCAGGTCGTGGTCGCGCCGATGCGCCAGTGATCGGGCTTCTTCGCGATTCCGCGCAGCTCCCTGAGCGCGGTGATGTCGAGGACGTCCTCGTCGGTCTGCCGGCCCACGCGGGCGGGGTAGTAGTCGGTACCGCCCGCCAGCACGCTGTAGCCGCCCCGCGCCGCGATCTTCAGCGCCTCGTCCATCCGGGTCGGCCGGGCATAAGCAGGCATGCGCAGGGAAATCTAGCATAGAGATTCGCCGCGGCGGCGGAGGTAGACTTCGGCCGGGATGAGCGAGCAGGAAAATTACGCCTGGCAGCCGGATGCGCGCACGGTCGAGCAGGCGACCCTGACGAAGTTCCTGCGCGCGGTCGGCGCTGGCAGCTACGACGAGCTGCTGCGGCGGGCGGACGCGGAGCCGGAGTGGTTCTATGACGGGCTGCTGAAGTTCCTCGACTACCGGTTCTACAAACCCTACCGGCGCGCGCTGGACGAATCGAAGGGCGCGCCGTGGACTCGCTGGTGCACCGGCGGCACGACCAACGTGACTCTGAACGCGGTGGACCGCTGGCGCGGCACGCCGATCTACGACAAGGAAGCGCTCGCCTGGGAGGGCGAAGACGGTGCGCGCGCCTCGTTCACCTACCGCCAGATGGATCGCGAGGTCTGCCGCTGCGCCGGCGCGCTTCGGTCGCTGGGCCTCGGGCGGGGCGATGTGATCGCGTTGTACCTGCCCAACGTGCCGGAGGCGATGTTCGCGATGCTCGCGGGCGCGAAAATCGGCGCCATCGTCATGCCGCTGTTCTCCGGCTTCGGCGCGGACGCCATGCTCGCGCGGCTGGAGCTGGGCCGCGCCAAGGCGCTGATCACGGTGGACGGCACCTCCCGCCGCGGCAAGCCCGTGGACGCCAAGGAGATCGTGGACGAAGCGGCCGCCAAGGCGCCGTGGCTGAAGCACGTGATCGTGCTGCGCCGTGCGGGCAACGCGGTTTCCTGGACCAACGGGCGCGATCATTGGTGGCACGAGCTGGTCGCCGCGCAGCCCGACGAAGCGCCGACCGAGGAAATGGATGCCGACGCGCCGTACCTCCTCGTCTTCACCTCGGGCACCACCGGACGGCCTAAGGGCGTCGTGCACGCGCACGCCGGCTTCCCGGTGAAGATGGCGCTCGACCTCGCGCTGTGCATGGACCTCAAGGCCGAGGACCGCCTGCTCTGGATGTCGGACATGGGCTGGGTGGTGGGTCCGCTCATCGTCTTCACGACGCCCGTCGTGGGCGCGACGCTGGTGCTGGTCGAGGGCGCGCCGAACTTTCCCGACCCGGACCGGATGTGGCGGCTGGTCGCGCAGCAGCGCGTGAGCTACATGGGCGTGGCGCCGACTACCATTCGCACGTTTCTCGCGCAGGGCAGCGAACCGTGGCGGCACTTCGACCTCTCGGCGCTGCGGGTGATGGTCTCGAGCGGCGAGCCCTGGACGCCGGAAGCATGGTGGTGGCTGTTTGAGCGCGTAGGAGGCCGGCGCGTGCCGCTGCTGAATTTCTCCGGCGGCACGGAGATGATGGGCATCCTGACCTGCTGCCTGCTGCGCCCGCTGAAGGCCTGCGCCTTCAACAGCGCCGTTCCCGGCACGGGCGCGGACGTATTCGACGAGTCCGGCCGCACTGCGCCCGTGGGCGTGGTGGGCGAACTGGTCATGCGGCGGCCTACGATCGGCCTCACGCGCAGCCTGTGGCAGGAAGACGAGCGCTACATCTCCAATTACTGGAGCACCTGGCCCGGCGTCTGGCACCACGGCGATTTCGCCAGCCGCGATGCTGAGGGGCACTGGTACATCTGGGGGCGCTCGGACGACACGTTGAAGATCGCCGGCAAGCGCACGGGACCCGCGGAAATCGAGGCGCTGCTGATGGGAACCGGCAAGCTGGGCGAAGCCGCGGCGGTGGGCGTGCCCGATCCGATCAAGGGGCAGGCGCTCCTGCTGGTGTGCAGCCCCAAGCCGGGCGTGGAAGCCTCGGCGCGGCTGGGCGAGGAACTGACCGGCGTGGTGGTGCACGGCCTGGGCACGCCGTTCCGGCCCAAGGCGGTGCTCTTCGTCGCCGACCTGCCCAAGACGCGCAACCTGAAGATCATGCGCCGCGTGATCCGCGCCGCCTGCCTCGGCGAGAACCCCGGCGACCTCAGCTCGCTGGTGAACCCGGAGGCGGTGGAGGAAATCAGACGAAAGGCGTCTGCTTCCTGAGCTCCGGCATGCAGTGCCGCAGCCAGCCGGCGGTGATCTTCTCGGCCAGCGAGTTCTGCTTCAGCCGTTCATTCAGCAGCTGGAAGTCGACGCGGTCGAGCGGCTGGTCCTGGTTGAAGCAGGAGAACACGTAGCTGGTTTCGCCGGTGGCGGGGTCGCGATGCGGCTGCAGGCACTGCGCGCAGATCTCCTTCATCATGCATTGCATCGGCGAGTTGATCGAGCCGATGGCGAAGTGCGCGGGCTTGAGGTGCGGCTTGAGGACATCGTG
>JAYRND010000147.1:0-12820 GCA_041904885.1 Burkholderiales bacterium | reverse complement strand
GGCCGCCAGGCGCGCAGGCGCTTCATGATCGGCAAGTACGAAATCATCGCCCAGCCGATCGCCGGCTCCGCGCACATGCTGCGCTACACCGTGTTCGTCGGCGGCCGCCGCGTCGGCGCGACCGCCAGCATGCCCACCGAATCGGACTGCCGCTACCTCGAGCGCCCGCCGGTGGTGCCTCCGCTCAAGCCATTCCAGGTGTTCTACCGTCCCGGCCGCCCGAAGAAGGGCACGCCCCCGCCGCAGCAGACGGGCGACGTGCACCACGGCATCCCGCGCGACGACATCCCCGCCGGCATCGCCATCCCGGCGCGTTCCGGCGAAGACGGCTAAGCGCCGACCTAGCTGTCCAGCCCTGCCCTGCCGCGCAGGGCCTTGATCCGGCCCCGCCGGAGCTTGCCTTCCAGCCGCCGCTTGACCGACGCCCGCGTCGGCTTGGTTGCGCGCCGTTCCTTCGGCACCCGCGCCGCGGCGTCCACGATGCGCTGCAGGCGCTCGATCGCCTCGGCGCGGTTCAGCTCCTGGCTGCGGTGCTGCTGCGCCTTGATCACCAGCACGCCTTCGCGCGTCAGGCGCTGATCGCTCCTGTGCATCAGCCGCGCCTTCAGCCAGGCGGGGAGCGAGGAAGCTGCGACGTCGAAGCGCAGGTGGACCGCGCTGGAGACTTTGTTCACGTTCTGCCCGCCCGCGCCCGCCGAGCGCACCGCGGTCAGTTCGATTTCGCTTTCGGGGATAATGAATTTCATCGCGATCCCGTGTCTCTCCCCCACGAGGCTACACTGGCGCCATGCCCCGCGTCATCCGCGACACCCTGATCTCCGTCCGCGAGCTGCTCATCACTGGCGGGCCGTTCATCCTGCTCGCGCTGGCGCTGCTCGCCGGCGCCTATTTCGTGCTCAAGCCCACGCCCCCGAAGCGCGTGGTGCTCGCCACCGGCCCCGACCAGGGGGCGTACCAGGCCTTCGGCAAGCGCTACCAGGAGGAGCTGAAGCGCCACGGCATCGAGGTGGTGCTGCAAGCGACGCCGGGCTCGCGCGCAAACCTGCGCCTGCTGCGCGACCCGAAGAGCGAGGTGCAGATCGCCTTCGTGCAGGGCGGTGCGAGCTCGGCCCAGCCCAACGCCGAGGAGGCAAAGGAGGAGGAAATCCCGCTGCAGTCCCTGGGCAGCGTCTTCTACGAGCCGCTGTGGGTGTTCTACCGCGAGGAAGCCGCGAAGAAGCTCAACAAGGAGGGCGTGATCACCGAAATTTCGCAGCTGCACGGCCTGCGCATCAACGTGGGCGCGCGCGGCAGCGGCACGCCGGGCGTGATCGGCCGGGTGCTGCGGGCCAACCTGATGAGCCGCGACGACATCCAGCGCACCACGCTCGAAATTACGCCCGCCGTGGTCGCGCTGCTCGGCGGCGAGATGGACGCGGTGGCGATGGTCTCGGCCCCCGAGTCGCAGCTGGTGCAGATGCTGATGCAGACGCCGGGCATCCGCCTGTACGAATTCGGCCAGGCCGAGGCCTACGCGCGGCGCTACGACTTCCTCAGCGCGGTGACGCTGCCGCGCGGCGTGGTGGACATTTCGCGCAACGTGCCGGCGCACGACCTGGCGATGCTGGCCGCGACCTGCTCGCTGGTGGCGCGCGAGGACCTGCACCCGGCGCTCGCGCAGCTGTTCGTGCAGGCGGCGAGCCGCATCCACAGCGCCGGCGGCTGGATCTCGAAGCCGCACCAGTTTCCGTCGGCGCTGGGCAGCGAGTTCCCGCTGGCGCGCGACGCCGAGCGCTTCTACCGCACCGGCCCGCCGCTGCTGCAGCGCTACCTGCCCTTCTGGGCGGCGAACCTCGTCGACCGCATGTTCGTCGCGCTGATCTCGATCATCGCGGTGCTGATCCCCCTTGCGCGCGTGGTGCCGCCGCTCTACGAGTTCCGCATCCGCTCGCGGATCTTCCGCTGGTACCGCGTGCTGCGCCAGATCGAGCGCGACCTCACCGACGCCGGCGAGCCGACGGCCTCGCTCGTCGAGCGACTGAACGAGCTCGACGCCAAGGTCGAGCGCATCGCCGTGCCGCTGTCCTACGCCGACGAGCTCTACACGCTCCGGAGCGCCATCGGCCTGGTGCGCCAGCGCCTGGACGTCAGGCGCGCAGGATAATCTTGCCGAGGTGGGCGTTGGACTCCATGTAGGCCTTGGCCTGCGGCAGTTCGGCGAACGGGAACACCTTGTCGATCACCGGCTTCAGGTGGCCGCTCGCCAGCGAGGGCAGCACGTCGCGCGAGAAGCCGCGCACGCCTTCGGCGATCTCGGCGGCGCTGCGCATCTTGTTCGAGACGCCGTAGAGCTTCAGGCGCTTCGAGTGCAGCGCGAGGATGTCGAGCTCCGCCTTCACCACCCCGTCCACGTAGCCCACGGTCGCCAGCCGCCCGCGGTAGGCGAGCGAGCGGATGCACTCGGCGAACACGCTACCGCCTACGTTGTTCACGACGAGGTTCACGCCCTTGCCGCCGGTGGCTTCCATCACCGCCTTCTCGAAACCGCCGTTGCGGTTCTGCAGGCCGAGGTCCAGGCCAAGATTCTGGCCGAGCGCGGCGAGCTTCCGCAGCTTCTCCGCCGAGCCGGAGGTGCCGATCACCTTCGCGCCGATCAGCTTGCCGAGCTGCACCGAGGCCACGCCCACGCCCGCCGAAGCGCCCGTGACGAGCAGCCACTCGCCTGACTTCAGCTCGCCGCCCGGCCAGAGCATGTCGTAGGCGGTGAGGTAGGCGATGCCCGCCCCAGCGGCCTCCTCCCAGCCGAGCTTCGCCGGCGCCGGCATCGCGTCGCCGACGCGGTGAATGGTGTATTCGGCGTAGGCACCGTAGGCGCGGCCCATGACGCGGTCGCCGGGCTTGAACTCCTTCACGCCCTCTCCCACCTTGACCACTTCGCCCGCGGCCTCGATGCCCCCCACCTTGGCGGCGCCGCCCGAGAGGCCGTGCCCGGCGATGAACTCGCCGCGGTTCAGGCCCGCTGCATGGACCTTCACGAGCAGCTCGCCCGCCTTCGGCTCGGGCACGGGCGCGTCGCGCAATTCGACCGCCGTGCTGTCCGCGCCGCTCAGGATGAACCAGGCTTTCATGGCTTGCCCCTCTCTTTCGCGCAGGCCGCGTCGGCCTGCTCGCGGATGATAGCGGCAAGCCGCAGCAGGCCAGGGCCCGCCGCGTCGCGGTCCGCGAACACCAGGTAGAGCTGCGCGACGTTCACGCCGCCGTCGCGAAGCTTCAGGGGCTTCAGCAGGCCGGCCGCGACCTCGTCGCGAATCCGGTAGTCGGGATACCAGCCGTAGCCGTGGCCCTTGCAGGCGGCCTCGATCGAGGTGCTCATGTGGCTCACCGTCCATCGCGGCGCCGCCTCCACGCGCACCGGCCTCAGCCGCTGGCTGCCCGACTCGCGGATGACCAGCACCCGGTGCGCGCGCAGGTCCTGCATCGTCGGCTCGCGGCCGAGCTGGTGCAGCGGATGATCCGGGTGCGCCGCGGGGAGGAAGCGGACCGGCATCAGCGGGTCGCCGGAGAAGCCTTGCGGGATCATGCCGGTGATCGCGAGCGCGGCCTTGCCCTGCAGCAGCGCCTCCGCGGCGCCGCTGATCACCGACTCGTGCCACTCGAGGCGC
Source organism: Burkholderiales bacterium (assembly GCA_041904885.1). Lineage (GTDB taxonomy): Bacteria > Pseudomonadota > Gammaproteobacteria > Burkholderiales > SG8-39 > RBG-16-66-20. Next base: position 9,179 of record JAYRND010000147.1, on the reverse strand, counting down.
GTGTGCGGGCTCTCGCGGCCGAAGCGCGCGAGGCATTCGAGCGTCAGCCAGGTCGGAAACGCGACGTCCACCGAGAGTCCGATTTCCGCCTCCCAGCCTGCCGAGAGCTGCCTGGCCGCGCGCTCCGTGGCCTCGGCCTCTTCGACCAGCGCGCGCGCCCGGCGATAAAGGAATTCGCCCGTCGCCGTCAGCACCGCCTTGCGGCCCTTCACTGCGAAGGCCTTCACGCCAAGCTGGGACTGCAGCTTTTGCACCGCATACGTCACCGAAGACTGGCTCTTGTCCATGGCTTCCGCGGCTCTTTCGTAACCTCCGGAATCAACGACAGAAATCAGCGCCTTCCACTGTTCCAGGGTGACACTCATCTATCTACTCTCTCGATGATATTAGTCGTATTTTCCCTGTTTATTATCGAATGACGCAATTGTTTAATGGCGGCACCCAACCCCTACGCAAGGAGAAGCGACATGAACGACAAGCTGCAGGACTTCAGCCAACTCGCGGGCCGCGTCCTGATCGCCGCCATCTTCGTGATGGCCGGCGCCAGCAAGATCGCCGGCTACGCAGGCACGCAGGCGTACATGCAATCGCAAGGCGTGCCCGGCGCGCTGCTGCCGCTGGTGATCGCGACCGAGCTCGGCGGCGGGCTGCTGGTGATCCTCGGCCTGTGGACGAGGTTCGCCGCGCTCGCGCTGGCCGGTTTCTCGATCATCTCCGGTCTGCTGTTCCACGCCAATTTCGCCGACCAGACGCAGCAGATCATGCTCATGAAGAACTTCGCGATCGCCGGCGGTTTCCTGTTCCTGGTCGCGTACGGCGCGGGCGCCCTGTCGCTCGACTCCCGGCGCGCGCGCAAGGCCTGAGGAGACCGCCGTGACCGTTCGCAAGATCCAGCAGCTCATCCAGGGCATGCCCGCCTCCGACGGCGCGGGCGTGAAGCTGATCCGCAGCCTCGGCAGCGCCAATCACCTGCGCGCGGACCCGTTCCTGATGCTCGACGCCTTCTCCTCGGAGAACCCGGACGACTACGTGGCCGGGTTCCCCGCGCACCCGCACCGCGGCTTCGAGACGGTGACTTACCTGCTCGATGGCCACATGCTGCACGAGGACCACCTCGGCAACCGCGGCAACCTGAAGTCGGGCGGCGTGCAGTGGATGACCGCCGGCCGCGGCATCATCCACTCGGAGATGCCGCAGCAGGAGAACGGCCGCATGCGCGGCTTCCAGCTCTGGATCAACCTGCCGGCGAAGGAAAAGATGAAGCCGGCAGGCTACCGCGACATCCAGCCCGGCGAGATTCCCGTGGTCGAGAGGGATGGGGCGAAAGTGAAGGTCGTTGCGGGCGAATTCGAGAAGACTTCAGGCCCGATCACGGGCGGCAGCACGGACCCGGTGTATTGGGATGTTCTGCTTGCGAAGGACAGGATTTTTTCCGTGAAAATCGAAAATGACCGCACGGTGTACATCTACCCCTTCGAAGGATCAGTCGAAATCTCCGATCGCCTGCTGAAGGCACACCAGGGCGGCGTGCTCGGCTCGGGCGACACGGTCGAGGTCAAGGCCGGCGCCGAGGGCGCACGCTTTCTCCTGCTCGCAGCCAGGCCGATCGGCGAGCCGATCGTGCAGTACGGCCCCTTCGTGATGAACACCCGCGCGGAGATCGAGCAGGCGATCCGCGACTACCAGAGCGGCGAACTGACCCTGCCGGCCCGCGCCGGAGCCGGTCAGTCGAGGTGAAAATATCTCGCGGCGATGGCCGCGCCACCCTTGCCCTCGACTTCGCAGAAGTGCCGGGAAAAGGGCGGCAACCCCACGAAGTAGACGGTCACCCTGTCCGGCGTGGCGTGCAGGCGCCTCACGTCCGGCCCCTGCGCCGCCTCCACCACTTTCGCCATCGGCGTGCCGGCGGGTACGGCGTCGCAGAACTGCTTCGCGCTCTTTGCAGCCCGATACTCGAGGTAGGCGACTGAGCCGGCCAGGGCGGCGAGCACCGCAAGCGCGATGCCGATTCCGACATAGCCGCGGGATCTGGCCGGCTGCGCGCCGGTTGCCGGCTCCCCCCACGCTATGAGCCGCGCGCTCGCCCAGCCCGCGAACGCATAGCTGCCGATGAGCGCGATGATCGCAAGGGCCTGCGAGGGCCCCGCGATCGGGCGCAGGACCTTGTCCAGAACGAGCAGGGCCAGCAGGGAGCCGCCGGCGATCGTCCCGCAGATGATTCCCAGGACGCGCAAAAGAGCACGCATCCAGCGCCCGGCTGCTCAAACATCCGGTCGGCGCGTGCGAGCACCGCCAGCGCTACGCAAGTGCCGCCCGGATGCGGGCCACGATCTCCGCAATCGGCGCCTGCTTGGAGATGGCGTTGCGGCCCGCGAGCTGGTTGCCCTTCGCCTGCAGGTCCTGCGGCGAGGCGAGCGCGGTGAGGAACACCAGAGGGATGTCACGCGTCTGCGGGTTGGCGAACAGCGCCGCCGAGATGTCGCCGCCGTCCATGCCGGGCAGGTCGATGTCGCAGAGCACGAGGTCGGGCTGCCCGTCGATCGCGAGCGGCAGCACCTTCTCGGGCAGGCCCGTCGCCATCAGTTCGAACTCGCCCCCGAGCTTGACGTTCAGGTACTCGAGCACCGCCTCGTCGTCATCCACCAGCAGCAGTTTCTTGCGCGACGCCATTTCGCTCCCGCGTTTCGTCCGTGCCCTGCAGTTTGACCGCTTCGAGATGCGCCTGCAACGCGTCGCAGCGCCGCAGCAGCTCGGCGAGGTCGCCGCCCAGCGCGTCGTTCTGCAGGGCGCGGCTCGCCGCCGCGGCCCAGTCGAAGCGATACAGGGCGAAGCTGCCCGCGAGCTTGTGCGCGAGCTTGCGCGCGGGTTCGCGCTCGCCCGCCGCGAGCGCGGCGCGCAGTTCCGCGGCAAGCGCCCGCCGGGTCTCGAGGAAGCGCGCCACGCTGTCCCGCATGTCCGGGTCCACCGCCACCGGGTCGTCCGGCCCCGGCGCCGACGCCGCGGCCGCCGGCGCGGCGCCGGCCAGCGCGTCGGGAAGCGCGCGCCCCGCGCCTGCGGCCCGCAGGATGTCGTGGATGCGCTCGCGCGGCGCGGGCTTGCTCAGGTAGGCGTCGAAACCGCAGTCCTTGCAGCGACGGCGCATGGTCTCGTCGTCGTAGGAGGAGAACGCCACCACCACCGCCGGCTTGCGTCCCGCCTCGCGCTCGAGCGCGCGCAGCTTTGCCAGCGCGTCGAAGCCGTTCATCACCGGCATCTCGATGTCCATGAGGACCACGTCCGGCGGGCTCGCGCGGGCCGCATCCAGCGCCGCGCGACCGTTGATTGCTGTCGCGACCTCCAGCGGCGGGCTGGGCAGCGCGCCGCGCACGAAAGCGGTGTTGAACTCGTCGTCGTCCACCACCAGCACGCGCAGTGCCGGCCGCGGCTCGTCGGGGCCCGGCGGCGGCGCCTCGCGCCCGCCGCCGCCCGCGCCGGGGACGGGAACCGCGCCCGCAGGCAGCGAAGGCAGGCGCAGCTCGAGCACCGTGCCCTCGGATTCGGAGGTGCGCATGAGCAGGTCGCCCTGCTGCACGCGCGCCATCAGCCGCGCCGAGTAGGTGCCCAGGCCCGAGCCGCCGACCTTGCCGTACGTCGCGTACTTCTCGAAGAAGGTCCGCTGCACCGAGGGCGGCACCGCTCCCTCGTTGTACATGCGCAGCACCGTCTGCGCTCCGCGGGTGTCGAAGTCGACGAGCACGCGCCCGCCCTCGGGCGAGGCCTCGACCGCGTTCTTCATCAGGTTGGCGATCACCGAGTAGCAGAGCATCTCCTCGGCCCAGGCGTACGCGCGGCGCTCGGGCCCCGGCGCGGCGCCGTCCACGCGGGTTTCCAGGCGCACGCCCTTGGTATCGGCGTGCGCGCGCACGTCGCGCACGACCGATTCCACCAGGCTCACCAGGTCCACCACGCGCGGGCTGAAGCGGTACTCGCCCTGCTCCATGCGGTAGATATCCACCGACAGGTTGACCAGGTCGAGCACCCGGTAGGCCGCGCCCTCGACCATCGACAGCATCTCCTCCTCGCGCGCGTCGGGCGCGCGCTTCTCGCGCAGCAGCTTGAGCGCGGCAAGGATGCTGTTGACGGGCGTCTTCAGGTCGTGCCGGGCGATGCGCTCGACCTCCTCGCGCACGCGGATCGCGTCGCGCAGCGCCGCGTTCTGGTCGCGCAGCTGCTGCGCCTGCACCTCGATCTGGTTGTGGGTCCTGCGCAGCGCCTCCTGCTGGCGGTAGCGCTCGCTGACGTCCACCAGCGAGGAGATGTAGCGCGTCACGACGCCGTCGGCGCCGTGGATGAACAGGCCCTGCGCCTGCACCCAGAAGTAATCGCCGTTGGCGCGGCGCAGGCGGAAGTCCCCGCCCTTGCCGAGGCGGTGCGTGCCTCCGCGCACGCTGCGGTCGCGTATCCCCGCCTGGAACAGGTCCACCCGCCGCTGGCGGTCGTCGGGATGGATGAACTGGTTGAACGGCGGCCAGCCCGAGGTGTCGGCGTCCGGCGGATAGCCGAGCATCTCCTTCAGGCGGCCGGAGTAGATGCCGGCGTCGTTGCCGCGCTCCCACTGGAAGAAGCCGGCGTTGGTCGCGCGCACGAGCAGCCCGAGCCGGCGGCGCTGCTCGGTCTCCTTCTGCTGCTCGGCTTCGACCACGTAGGAGAAGATGTTGGTGAAGGCGATGGTGAGCAGCTGCCCGGCGACGATGCGCAGGGCGATGCCGCTGTCCAGCGTATAAAACGAGACGCCGCCGACGATGGCCACGAACGACAGGTTGAGCAGGTTCGCGGCGCGCCGCTCGAGCACGAAATGGAACAGCAGGATCGCCGGGAAGGTCCAGAAGATGCCGAGCAGGCCGCGGCCCCAGATGGCGATCGCCAGCGCGACCACCACCACGGCAAAGGCCACCGGGATCGGCACCGGCAGCGGCCTGCGCAGGTAGATCGCGGCGGCGTCGGCGAAGAAGATCAGGACCACCGCCATCGACACCACGCCGATGAGGAAGTAGCCGTTGAGGAAGTTCCCGACCGAGAACGGCGCGATCACCAGCGCGCCGATCACCGCCAGCGCGTAGAGGATTTTCTCGCGGTAGGCGGTGACGATCGGCGCTGCGGCGTCCCTCAGGCTCTGCTCGCGCTCATTCATCCGGTGCGCTGCGATTCTACCGGCTCGCGGCATTGACACGCCTGCGGGCAAATCCGATCATGTCGCCCCCGATGCCCGCCATCCACGCCTCGCCAGCCCTCGCGAAGCTGCGCATCCTCGATTTGACACGCGTGCGCGCGGGCCCCACCTGCGTGCGCCAGTTCGCCGACTTCGGCGCCGACGTGATCAAGATCGAGAACACCGCGCCCGAGGACATGGGCGGGCCGCGCGAAGGACCGGACTTCCAGAACCTGCACCGCAACAAGCGCTCGATCACGCTCGACCTGAAGTCCCCGAAGGGCAAGGACATCTTCCTGAAGCTGGTGAAGACGGCGGACGTGGTGGTCGAGAACTACCGGCCCGACGTCAAGGACCGCCTCGGCATCGACTACGAGTCGCTGAGGAAGGTCAACAAGCGCATCATCCTCGCCAGCATCTCCGGCTTCGGCCAGGACGGCCCGTACCGCGCGCGACCGGGCTTCGACCAGATCGCGCAGGGGCTCTCGGGGATCATGTCGGTGACGGGCCGGCCCGGCGAAGGCCCGATGCGCGTGGGCTGCGCCGTCGCCGACGTGGGCGCCGGGCTGCTCGCCTCGATCGGCATCCTGACCGCGCTGCTGGAGCGCGAATCCTCGGGCGAAGGCCAGTGGGTGCAGTCCAACCTCCTGCAGGCCGCGATCCAGCTGCTCGACTTCCAGGCGGCGCGCTACACCATGTCGGGCGAGGTGCCCGAGCAGGTGGGCAACGACCACCCGACCAGCATGCCGACCTCGGCCTACGCCACCGCCGACGGCCACATCAACGTGGCGGCCGCCGGCAGCAAGATGTGGCGCATCGTCTGCGACGTGATCGGCAAGCCGGAGCTGTTCGAGCACCCGGACTTCCGCGCCGCCGAGGACCGCGCGAAGAACCGCAAGCAGCTCAACGAAGCGCTGAACCGGGCGTTCAAGACGAAAAGCAGCGCCCAATGGGTGGAGATCCTCAACAAGGCGGGCGTGCCCTGCGGGCCGATCTACCGCATGGACCAGGTCTTCGCCGACGAGCAGGTGAAGCACGTCGGCGCCGCGGCGGAAGTCACGCACCGGAAACTGGGCAGGCTGCGTCTCATCAACCAGCCGGTCAAGCTTTCGCGCACGCCGGCGAAGCTCGCCGCCGCCACCCCCGAGCGCGGAGAGCACACGGAAGAAGTGTTGATTGAATTGGGTTTTGATCCTCAAGACATAAAGAAATTCAAGAGCGAGGGAATCGTCTGATGGCAGAGCTGAAAACCTCCATCCAGGGCGGCGTCGCGACCGTCCTCTTCTCCAACCTGCCGAAGATGAACGCCATGACCTTCGACATGTGGGAGGCGGTGCCGAGGGTGTTCGCCGAGCTGGACGCGAACCCCGCGGTGCGCCTGATCGTCTGCGCGGGCGACGGCGAGAAGGCCTTCATCTCCGGCGCCGACATCTCGCAGTTCGAGAAGCTGCGCGGCACGGTCGAGGCGCAGATCGTCTACAACAAGGCGGTCGAGAACGCCTACCAGGCGCCGATGAACACCACCAAGCCGGTGATCGCGCGCATCCGCGGCATCTGCATCGGCGGCGGCCTGGGCTTCGCCGCGGCCTGCGACCTGCGCATCTGCTCGGAAGACTCGGTGTTCCGCATGCCGGCGGCACGGCTGGGCCTGGGCTACAGCCCGGCCGGCGTGCGCCGCTTCATGAACGTGCTGGGCGCCACCAACACCACGGACATCTTCATCTCCGCGCGCAAGTTCGACGCGAAGGAAGCGCTGCGCATGGGCTTCGTGAGCAAGGTGGTGCCGGCCGCGGAGCTCGAAAAGACGGTCGCCGATTACTGCAAGCAGGTCGCCGAGAACGCGCCGCTCACCGTCGCCGCCGCCAAGTACGCGGTGCAGCAGTGGCTGAAGGACGAAAAGGACCGCGACCTTGCGCGCGCGATGAAGATGGTCGAGGCCTGCTTCGCGAGCGAGGACCACAAGGAAGGCCGCAAGGCCTTCATGGAGAAGCGCACGCCGGAGTTCAAGGGAAAATGAGAACGATCTGGGGCTTGATAGCCATTTGCCTTTGCACGTGGGCAAATGCGCAAACCTATCCTTCCAAACCCATTCGGTTGATCGTCGGATATCCGCCCGGCGGCTCCGGCGACTTCACCACGCGCATCATCGGCGAGGAGCTGGCGAAGGAGCTCGGCACGACGGTGGTGATCGAGAACAAGCCGGGCGCCGGCGGCTCGATCGCCTCGGAGCTGGTCGCCAAGTCGCCTCCCGACGGCTACACGGTGCTCAACCAGGGCAACCACGCCTACAACCGCAACCTCTACAAGGACCTCGCCTACGACGACAAGGACTTCATCCCGGTCTCGCGCGTCGCCAATGGCGCGACCGTGCTGGTCGTCAACAACGCCACGCCCTACCAGAGCGCGCGCGAGCTGGTCGCCTACGCGAAGGCGAACCCGGGCAAGCTCTTCAACGCCTCGGCCGGTTTCGGCTCGGCGCCGCACATTGCCGCCTGCGCCTTCGAGTCCGCCGCCGGCATCAAGGTGACCTCGGTCCAGTTCAAGGGAGGCGGCCCGGCGGCGCAGTCGCTGCTCGCGGGCGACACGCAGATGATGTTCGCCACCTCGCCCACCGTCATGGGGTTCATCAAGGGCGGCCGCATGCGCCCGCTGCTGATCAGCATGCCGAAGGCCTCCGCCTCGATTCCCGGCATCCCGGGCGCCGAGGAGGCGGGAGTACCCGGCTTCGAGTCCACTTTCTGGTTCGGCCTGTACGTGCCCGCGGGCACGCCGGCGGAGATCGTGCGCCGCCTGCACGCGGCGGCGGTGAAGGGGCTCTCCAAGACTGACGTGCGCGACAAGATCGCGCTGCAGGGCATGGACGCCCTGCCCTCGGCCTCGCCCGAGGCCTTCGCCGCGGAGATCCGCGCCGAAGCGCCGCGCATCGAGCAGGCCATCAAGGCCTGCGGCGCGAAGGTGGAATAGCGAGCGCCTACGGCGCCGGTTTCAGCGAGATGCCGGAGATGCGGTGCCCGCCGGCGAAGCCGTACGAGCCCTTGTAGCCGGCGAGCACCAGCTTCGCCAGCGACTTGACCGAGCCCTGCCCGGAACGGAAGGCGAAGTCCTTGGCGAGCGCGACTTCCGCCTCGCCCGCGGGCGTGACGAACACCGAGTAGGTCTTCTTCGCCATGTCGACAAGCATCCGCACGCGGTAGACCTTGTTGGCCGAATAGCCGAGCTTCTGGTCGGCGGCGAACACGCCGCCGTTGCGCACGTCGATGGTGCCGTTGTCGTTGAAGCGCACGATCGCCGCCACGTCCGCCGCCATGCGGGGCGTGTCCGCCGCGATGCCCGTGAAGCAGTCGATCTTGTCGGCGAGCGGCATGGCGTCGAAGGCGAGCTCGAAGGAACCCTGCTGCGCTTCGGACAGGTCAAAGCTCTTGAAGCCCTGCACGGACTCCTGCGGCTCGGGGATGGGCGCCGCCCAGGCCGCTCCCGCCAGGGCGAGCGCGCAGGCAAATACCGATAGAACTCTCACCGCTTGAGGGGGATGTCCCCCCAGCCGCAGCGGATCGGGTTGTTGACGGTGAACTTGTCGTCCAGCTTGCCGGAGACGGTGAGCGTATGCCCGAAGGGGTTGACGAACGTGGTCTCGAACTTGCCGTCGGCCGACACGTCGGCCTCGATCTCCTGGACGCGGTTGCCGAAGTCGAGCTTGCCCTTCAGCTTGCCGTTCTCGACGACGAGCTCGTAGCCCATCTTGGGCTGGCAGCGCGCAGGCTGGCCAAGGTTGGGTGCCGCATCTCCGGTCCATTTGCCGCTGGGCGCCTGCGCCATCGCGAGCGCGGGGATCGTGCAAAACATCAGGTAAAGAATTCGCTTCACAGGTTCCTCCTGGCCCGAAGTCTAACGCAGCCGGTTGCGCGTCGTTGACAAAGTGTCAGAATGGGGCGATGCCAGCTCAGGAAGCCCTCTATCTCGAGATCGCGCTGCGGCTGCTCGCCGCGCTCGC
>JAYRND010000146.1:0-5018 GCA_041904885.1 Burkholderiales bacterium | reverse complement strand
CGTGCACGACGTGGTCTCCGGCGAGCGCGACAAGATCATGGCGGATGTGCGCGACAAGGCCGACCAGGACCTGCGCCGAATCGGCGTCGAGATCGTCGATGTGCGCCTGAAGCGGGTCGACCTGCCGCCTGAGGTCAGCGAGTCGGTCTACCGCCGCATGGAGGCGGAGCGAAAGCGCGTCGCCAATGAGCTGCGCTCGACCGGCTCGGCGGAGGCCGAGCGCATCCGCGCCGACGCCGACCGGCAGCGCGAGGTGATCCTCGCCGAGGCCTACCGCGACGCGCAGAAGATCAAGGGCGAAGGCGACGCGAAGGGCGCGGCCATCTACGCGCAGGCGTTCTCGCAGAACCCGGAGTTCTACTCGTTCTACCGGTCCATGGAAGCCTACAAAACCAGCTTCCGCAGCAAGACCGATCTGCTTCTTCTCGAACCGAACTCGGATTTCTTCCGCTATCTGCGGGATTCGGTTGGAAAGTCCACCGGCAAGAAATGACGGGCGATGGGCACCACCCTGCTGATGGCCTTCGCCCTGATGCTGGTGATCGAGGGCCTGTTCCCGTTCCTCGCGCCTAGCGCCTGGCGCGAGACCTTTCGCCGCCTGATGCAGCTCACCGACGGGCAGATCCGCTTCTTCGGCCTGACCTCGATGCTGGCCGGCCTGATCCTCCTGTTCCTTTCGAGAATGTAGAAGACGATCGTGCGCTGGCTGCTTCCCGAGCACATCGACGACATCCTGCCCGCCGAGGCGATGCGGATCGAGCTGCTGCGGCGCTCGATCCTGGACCTGTTTTTCGAGAATCGGTACCAGCTGGTCATTCCGCCGCTGATCGAGTTCACCGATTCGCTGCTCACCGGCACCGGGCACGACCTCGATCTGCGCACCTTCAAGCTGGTCGACCAGCTCTCGGGGAAGATGATGGGCGTGCGCGCCGATATCACGCCGCAGGTGGCGCGCATCGACGCGCACCTGCTCAACCGCCGCGGCGTGACCCGCCTGTGCTACTGCGGCAGCGTGCTGCACGCGCGCCCGTCGACGCCCGCCGCTTCGCGCGAGCCGATCCAGATCGGCGCCGAGATGTTCGGCCACGCCGGCATCGAGAGCGACCTGGAGATCCAGGGGCTGCTGTGCAAGGCGCTCGCGGTCGCCGGGTCGAAGGGCGCGCGCATGGACATCGGGCACGTGGCCGTGTTCCGTTCGTTGGTCAGGTCTGCCGGCATAGGGCATGAGCTTGAAGTGGATCTGTTTGAAGCACTGCAGAAGAAGGACGTTTCCGCATTGAAGGTCCTGACCAGGAAAACGGACGCGAGAACGCGGGCCGCGCTACTGTTGTTGCCCGACCTGTATGGCGGCGCCGAGGTCATCGCTCTTGCGGAAAAGAAGCTTCCGCAGCTTCAGGAGCTGAGGAGCGCCCTGGAGACGCTACGCGCGCTTGCCAAGGCGTCGCCGATCCCGCTGAGCTTCGACCTGGCGGAGCTTCGCGGCTACCACTACCACTCGGGCGTCGTCTTCGACGCCTATTGCGACGGCGTGGCCGGGCCGGTCGCGCGCGGCGGGCGCTACGACGAGGTGGGCAAGGCCTTCGGCCGCCCGCGCGCGGCCACGGGCTTTTCGATCGATCTGCGTAGCCTTTCCGGTTCGAAAAGAAGTTCCGGGAAAAAGAACCGCACATGAGCGGCCGCGCCCGCAACGTCGTCGTCATCGGCACCCAGTGGGGCGATGAAGGCAAGGGCAAGATCGTCGACTGGCTGACCGACCGCGCGCAGGGCGTGGTGCGCTTCCAGGGCGGCCACAACGCCGGCCATACGCTGGTGATCGGCGGCCGCAAGACCGTTCTGCACCTGATCCCGTCCGGGATCCTGCGCAGCGACGTCGACTGCTTCATCGGCAACGGCGTGGTGCTTTCTCCCGAGGCGCTGCTCGCGGAGATGGATGAGCTCGAGGCCGGCGGCGTCCGCAACGTGGTCGCGCGCCTCATCATTTCGGAAGCCTGCCCGCTGATCCTGCCGTACCACGTGGCGCTCGACCGCGCGCGCGAGGCGGCGAAGAAGATCGGCACCACCGGACGCGGCATCGGGCCTGCCTACGAGGACAAGGTCGCGCGCCGCGCGCTGCGGCTGCAGGACCTGCTCAACCCGGAGCGCTTCGCGAAGAAGCTGGAAGAACTGCTGGAGTTTCACAATTTTGTTCTTGAAAAATTCTATAAATCCCAAAAAGTAGACTTCAAGAAAACGCTTGATGAAACCCTCGCGCTCGCGCCTCGCCTCGTGCCGCTGGTCGCCGACGTGCCGCGCGCGCTGTACCACGCCAACAAGGCGGGCAAGAACCTGCTGTTCGAGGGCGCACAGGGCGCGCTGCTCGACATCGACCACGGCACCTATCCCTACGTCACCTCATCGAACTGCGTGGCCGGCGCGGCGGCCGCCGGCGCGGGGATCGGGCCGATGCACCTGCATTACGTGCTCGGCATCACCAAGGCCTACAGCACGCGCGTGGGCGAGGGGCCGTTCCCGACCGAGCTTTCCGACGACATCGGCGAGCGTCTGCGCCAGCGCGGCCAGGAATTCGGCGCAACCACCGGGCGGCCGCGCCGGACCGGCTGGTTCGACGCCGCGGCGCTCAAGCGCTCGATCCAGCTGAATGGCGTGTCCGGACTGTGCATCACCAAGCTGGACGTGCTCGACGGCGCCGAGACGCTGAAGATCTGCGTCGGCTACCGGATGGACGGCACGGTCCACGACATCCTGCCGGTGGGCGCGGAGGAGATCGCGCGCTGCGAGCCCGTGTACGAGGAAATGCCGGGCTGGCAGGAGAGCACCGTGGGCGTGCGGCAGCACGACAAGCTGCCCAAGGCGGCGCGGGATTACCTCGCCCGGGTCGAAAAACTGGGCGGCGTGCCGATCGCGCTTATTTCCACCGGCCCGGAGCGCGACGAAACCATCGTCCTGCGCCACCCCTTCGCTGCCTGAAGCTTCGCGCGCTCCCGGCTCAGGCGGTTTCCGCCACCACCACGCGGTCGCGCCCCTGGCGCTTGGCCGCGTACAGCGCCGCGTCCGCGGCTCGCAGCAGATCCGCCAGGGTGCGGCCATGCTCGGGAAAGGCCGCCACGCCGACCGAGGTGGTGAGCGGCCGCAGCAGGTCGCCGCGCACGTTCACCGTGAGCGCCTGGATGCCCTTCCAGAGCTGCTCGGCGCGCGTGCGCGTCATGGCGAGCGTCGCCTCGGGAAGCATCACCACGAACTCCTCGCCGCCGTAGCGGCAGGCGATGTCCTCGGCGCGGACGTTGGCCTGAAGGAATTCGCCGACCGAGCGCAGCAGCAGGTCGCCGACCTCGTGCCCGTAGGAGTCGTTGACGTTCTTGAAATGGTCGAGGTCCAGCATGATCAGGCCGACCGTGCGGCGGTTGCGGGCCGCGCGCAGGACCTCGCGCTCGAGCGCGTGCTCCATGTGGCGCCGGTTGTACAGCCCGGTCAATGCGTCGCGCACCGCCTGTATGCGCAGCGTCTCGCGCAGCTTGAGGTTGGCGAGCGCGAGCGAAAGGTGCTCGGACACGGCCAGCACCCAGAGCTTGCGCGTCTCGGGCCGGCTCTCCCTGAGCGCCGGCGGCTGCATTTCGCCCTCGCAGTAGCGCACATGCAGCATGCCGAGCACCTCGCCCTGCGCCGCGATCGGCGCGCAGAACCACGGGCCGGCCGGCGCCACGGCAAGGTGCTGGCACACCAGCCCTGCGCCCGGGGCCTCGACTGCGTGCAGCTGCCCGCGCCGCAGGGCCCAGCAGTCCTCCTTGCCGATGACCGGATCCTCCGCCGGCGAGGGCTCGCCCCAGGTCACCACCGCCTCGAGCAGGTCGTTGAGCGGGTTGACGTGGTAGAAGCTGCCGCTCGTGCCGGGAAAGAGCTTGCCGACGTAGTGCGCCAGCACGCCGTTGGATTCCTCGACCGTCTTGCACATCTGCAGCATGTCGCCGACCTTGCCGAGCAGCGCGTTTTCGCGGTTGCGCTGCTCGAGCTCGTGCACCGTGCCGCGCAGCTGCCGGTTGGCCTCCTGCAGCGCCTGCTCGGACTGGATGTGCTCGGTGACATCGCGCGCGATGACCACCACCTGCGCGACTCTTCCCTCGCCGTCGCGCACCACGTTGCCCTGCGACTCGATGTGCCGGATGCTGCCGTCTTCGAGCACGAAGCGGTAGCGCGTGCGCTGGCCGACCCCGGTCGCAACGGTGGCGCGGAAGAGCGCGCGCACGCGCTCGCGATCGTCGGGGTGGATCTCGCAGAACGAGTCGGTCCCCGTCAGGTCCCGCTCGCCGAACAGCGCGCGGTACGAGGGGTTGTTGTACAGGCGCACGCCGTTGGTATCCAGCAGCGCCACCAGGTCCGAGGTCGTCTCGAGGATCAGGCCTACGGCGCGCTCGGTCGCGAGCAGCGCGCGGCCGCGCTTTCCGGCAGCGGCCTTGTCGGACTTCGGCGGCGTTTCCGATGGCATGGGTGCGGGGCGCTGCTCCGCGAGGCTGGAGAACGTAGCTTACGCCGGTTTGCTTCTGGCCGGCTTTTCCAGGCGTCCTATTCTTCGAGCCGGACCCGCATCAGCGCCCCGGAGAGCGTCGACTTATCGACGGTCAGGTAGATCTCTTGGTCGGAGACCGACAACTCGAGCTTCATCCTGCGCTCCAGCCGCCCGACAAAGCCGGCAATCAGGTCGGGGTCGAGCGCAATCAGCTCGAGCGCGTCGGCGCGATGGATCTTCTCCCCGGCGAGAGACTTGCGGATCTGGTCCGCCGAGCGGTGCGTGTAGAGCGCGACGCGCGGCGCAGCCTTGCTCGCCTTGTGCAGGCGTGCGGCATCCGGCGCGCCGATCTCGATCCAGGCGCGCAGCGCGCCCGTCAGGTCGCGCACCGAGATCGCCGGTTCGTCGGGATCGGAGAGCCCGCGCGAGAATGCGATGCCTTCGGTGTACTCCAGGCAGTAGGCGAGCACGCGCGTGGCAAGATACGCAGCGGATTCCGAGGGATGGCGCGCCGCCT
>JAYRND010000145.1:0-5503 GCA_041904885.1 Burkholderiales bacterium | reverse complement strand
GTTGCAGGGCCTGCCGGGCGAAGGCGCGCCGCTCGACCTCTACGAGGACCCGCTGGTGCCGCCGGAGATGCGCATGGCGAAGCGGATCCTCAGGAACTCCGATCTCACGCTCGCCGAGGTCTTCGGCGACCTGCACGCGGAGCTCGCGCGGCGGCGGCGTTAGCTCGCGGGCGTGACCATGTCGGCCCTGGTCGCCGGCACGGAATACGTGGCGTCGGGGTAGGTAGGCAGCTGCGCCTCCCACGCCAAGTATTTTTCCTTGAGAGCAGAAAATACTTTGGGCGCGCGCCTTGCCCAGTTGGCGCGCTCGCGCTCGTCCTTCGCCAGATTGAAGAGAAACTCGTCGCCCTCGACCGAGAGATATTTCCAGTCCCCCGAGCGCAGCGCCTTCTGGTTCCGGTAGAGCATTTTCCAGAAGAGATCCCGCTTGCGCAGCTTCTTCGGGTTTTTCAGGGTTTGCAGAAGGCTGATGCCGTCCAGCGGATAGTTCCGGTCCGGAGAAACGCCGGCAGCGTCGAGGAAGGTCGCAACCCAGTCCATCGTGATCGCATGCTGCGCCGTGACGCCGCCGCGCTTCACTTTCGCCGGCCAGCGCACGATGTAGGGCACGCGGATGCCGCCCTCGAGGAGATCCATTTTCTTGCCCACCAGCGGCCAGGTGTCCGAGAAGCGCTCGCCGCCGTTGTCGCTGGTGAAGACCACGAGCGTATTTTTCTCCAGCCTGCATTTCTTCAAAGCGGCAAGAATCCGGCCGATTCCCTCGTCCATCTGGCGAACCATAGTCAGGTAGGTCGCCAGCGTGCCGCCGTCGAAGTGGTAGGCGCCCCTCTTGTCCGGCGCGATGCGCTTCGACTCGGCGGCGTCGGCGCGCGTCTCCCAGGGCCAATGCGGCGCGTTGTAGTGCACCGACAGGAAGAACGGCTGACCGCGCTTGCGGCTGATGAAGGAAACTGCTTTCTCGCTGATCAGGTCCGTCAGATAGCCTTTTACGTGCGCTTCCTTCTCGTTTTCGAATAAATCATGGAAGCCGGCCGTATCCCGGTGCGTGAAGTAGTCCAGGCCGCCCGACAGAGCGCCGAAGAACTCCTGGTAGCCGCTCTTCAGCGGCCCGAAGTGCGGCGGGAAGCCCAGGTGCCACTTGCCGACGAGCGCGGTGGCGTAGCCCGCGTCGCGCAGCAGCGAGGGCAGCGTCGGGTGCGCCGGCGGCAGCCCCAGGCGCGGGTCGCCGCGCGCCGCGCCGCTGCGGAGCGGCTCGTCGGCGCCGCCGCGCAGGCGGTGCTGCCAGCGGCCGGTCATCAGCGCAAAGCGCGTCGGCGAGCAGACCGAGGAGTTGGCGTAGCCCTGCGTGAAGCGCAGGCCCTCCTTCGCCATGCGGTCGAGCACGGGCGAACAGGACGGCCTGCTCCGTCCCCCGTAGCAGCCCAGGTCCGCGTAGCCGAGGTCGTCGGCGAGGATGAAGACAAAGTTTGGCCGCATCAATCCAGCCTGAGGCCGATGCGCTGCACCACCGGCCCCCACTTGCGCGCCGTCGCCTCCAGGGTATTGCGCGCGTCCTGCGGCGAGCCGCCCAGCGTGACGATGTCCAGTGCGGCAGCGCGCTGCTTGACCTCGGGCGCCGCGAGCGCTCTCGCCATTTCGGCATTCATGCGCTCGACGATCGCCGGAGGCGTGCCTTTCGGCGCGAACAGGACCAGGTAAAACGGCGCGTCGAACCCGGCCACACCGGCCTCCTCGGCGGTCGGCACGTCGGGCGCCAGCGGCGAGCGCGCCCGGGTCGAGACCGCGAGGGCGCGCAGCTTGCCGGACTTGACATGCGGCAGCACGGTCGGCGCCGCGAGGAACCCGCAGGGTACCTGGCCGCCGATCACATCCGCGGTCGCAGGGGCGGGTCCCTTGTATGGCACGTGCAGCATGCTCACCCCGGTCATCGACAGCAGCAGCTCCGTGGCGAGATGCCCCGGCACGCCAGCGCCGCCGGAAGCGTAGGCGAGCTTGCCCTGCTTCGCAAGCTCGATCAGGTCGCTCAGGGTCTTCACCGGAACCGACGGATTGCACACCATCATCTGCGAGAAGCTGCCGGGCAGGATGACCGGCGCGAGGTCAGTCCAGGGATTGAAGCTCATCTGCCGGAACACGAGCGGGTTGACCGTATACAGCGTGTCGGGCGAAATGCCGAAGGTGTAGCCGTCGGCGGTCGCCTTGGCGACGGCATCGGCGCCGATATTTCCGCTCGCCCCCGGCTTGTTCTCGATCACGAACGGCTGCCCGAGCGCCGGAAGCAGCCGCTCGCCGGCCAGGCGCATCAGGATTTCCGAGGGCCCGCCGGGCGGGAAGTTGATGACGATGCGGATCGGCTTGGAAGGCCAGTCCTGCGCGGACGCGCCGCCCGGCAGGCAGAGACACAACAGCAGCGACAGCAGGCCCAGGCGGGCGACGGTTCTCAGGTATGTGTTCATGATTCCTCCTCGCCCGGGAGGATACGCAGGCCGCCAGCGCCCGCAAAGACGCAACGCTCGATCATAGTGATAACTTCGGGTGATCGCATGCGCCTGAACCAGATCCGCGACTTCCTCGCCACCGTCGAGGCCGGCAGCATCCGCGCCGCGGCCCGCCGGCTCGCGCTCAGCCAGCCCGCGCTCACCAAGAGCCTGCGCCAGCTCGAGAACGAGCTCGGCGCCGTACTGCTCACCCGCGGCGTGCGCGGCGCACGGCCGACCGACCTGGGGCTCGCTTTCCTGGCCCGCGCGCGCGCGGTGAGCGCCGACCTGCGGCGCGCGCGCGAGGAGCTTGCCCAGCTTCGCGGCGCGGGCTCGGGCAGCCTGGCGATTGGCACCGCGCCCGGTCCGGCCCTGAGCCTCCTGCCCGCGGCGCTCGCCCGCGTCCGCGTACGCTGGCCCGAGGCGGCGTTCCGGGTCGTCGACGTCTCGCCCTCCGGGGTGCTGCCGGCGCTGCGGGAAGGCGCGCTCGATTTCGCCCTGTGCGCTAGCGTCGGTCCGCTGGCGAGCGCAGGCGGGGAGTTTGCCGTCGAGCGCCTCTACCTGAACGATGCCGCGATCGTCGCGCGCCCAGGCCACCCCCTTGCCCGTGCGCGCCGCATCGCCGGGCTCGACGGGGCGGAGTGGATCCGCAGCGGCTATCCGGGCGATTCGTCAGCGCTGCCCGAGATGTTCCGGCGGGCCGGCCTGGCGCCGCCGAAGTACCTCATCGATTGCCCTTCATTCCTGATGGTTCCGGAGGTCGTCGCCCGCACCGACCTGCTGGCGATCGTGCCCTGGCAGATCGCGGTGCGCGAGACGCGCGCCGGCCGCCTTGCCCGCATCCGCATCGCCGAGAAGTTCCCGCCGCGGCAGATCAACCTGTATCGGCGCGCGGACGTGCCGCCGACGCCGATCGCCTCCCAGTGCGTGGAAGTCCTGCGCGAGGAGGCGCGGCGCCAGCGCCGCGCGCCCTGGACCTAGCCCGAGCCGCTGGCGCAGACCTGTTTACTTCGCCGCGTGCTGGCGCTCGAAGGCCGAAATGGCGCGCTTCAGCTCGGCCTGCTCCGCGCAGCCCGGCTTGCACAGGCGATCCAGCTCGGCCAGCAGCTCTTTCGCCTTGGCGACGTTGCCGGTCATCAGGTAGGCCTCGCCCAGGTACTCGCGCGCGGCCAGGTGCCGCGGGTCGATGCGCAGCGCCTCGTTGTAGTGGCGGAAGACGAGGTCCATGTCCGGGTGCGGGCCCTTGCGCATCGAAAAGGCGTACAGGTTGTGCAGGTCGGCGCTGCGCGGCTCGCGCACCACGGCATCGCGCAGGATGGCCTGCGCGCCGGCCCAGTCCTGCCGCGCGATCGCCGCGCGCCCCTGCTCGAGCGGCTGCCCCGCGGTCGCGTCTTTCTTCTCCGGCTCCTTCGGATCGGGCTTGGGCGTGTCCATCGCGGCCACCGGCGCCGACAGGGAGGCTATGATGAGGGCGTGCAGCAGCGGCTTCTTCATGGGGTTCTCCGTTGGGTGGTGCTCATTGGTACGTTAACATGCGCGCCCCTTACAGCATTCCCGCAGGTAAAAAGTCACGCGCAGGCCGTCGCCGGCCTGGAGGAAGCAGCGGCCGAGCGGCGCGCCGAGGCGGTGGTCTGGATCGCCAACCACGGCAGCCTCGCCGACCAGCCGCTGCTCCTCAAGCGCCTGCGCGACGAGAGCCCGTTCGTGCGCGGCTACGCCGAGCAGGGCCTGTGGCTGCTGTGGAGCCGCTCTGGGGATGCCGCCGTCGACCGGGCGATGGCGCTGGGCGTGGAGCAGATGCAGGCGGGACAGCTGACGAAGGCCATCACAACCTTCGGCGACGTCATTCGCCGCCGGCCGGCCTTCGCCGAGGGCTGGAACAAGCGCGCCACCGCCTACTACCTCGCGGGCGACTACCAGCGCTCGCTCGCCGATTGCGACGAGGTGGTGAAGCGCAATCCCAGCCACTTTGGCGCCCTGTCGGGCTACGGGCAGATCTACTTCCAGCTCGAGCAGTTCGAGAAGGCGCTCGAGTTCTGGCGGCGGGCGCTCGAGGTCAACCCGAACATGACCGGGGTCGAGATGAACATCAAGGCGACGGAGCAGCTCCTTAAGGAGAAACGCGGCCGGACGACCTAGGCGCCGGCGAGGTTCTTTGCCGCGGTCTCCGTGTCCACCGGCTTGCCGGTAAGGAAGCCCTGCAGGTAGTCGCAGCCGCAGGCCTTGAGCGCCTCGCGTTGCGCCTCGGATTCGACGCCCACCGCCGTGACTTTCAGCTCCAGCGCATGCGCGAGCCCGGCGATGCCCGCAATGACGGCCCTGCCCTGCCCGGCCGACTCGGCGACCAGCGCGCGGTCGATCTTGAGCTTGCCCACCGGCAGCTGGTGCAGGCCGACTAGGCTCGAATAGGCCGCGCCGAAGCCGTCGATCGCCACCGCCACGCCGAGCTCGCGCAGGCGGCGCAGCGCGGCAAGCGCCGCGTCCACGTTCTGCATGATCGCGCCCTCGGCCACCTCCAGTTCGAGCAGCTTCGGCGCGAGCCCGGTCTCCTTCAGCGTGCGCGCCACGGTCTCGGCCAGCTTCGGGTCGAGGAACTGGCGCGCCGACAGGTTGACGCTGACCGGCAGGCCGCCTTCGGCGCCGAGCCCGGCGCTCCCCCCGGCGCCTAAGGCGACGGTCCATCGGCAGGCCTCGGCGAGCAGCCACTCGCCCATGCGCTGGATGAGGCCAGTGTCCTCGGCGAGGTGGAGGAACTCGGCGGGCTCGACCAGCCCGCGCGCCGGGTGCTGCCAGCGCAGCAGCGCCTCGTGCGACACCACTCGGGCGCTCGCCGCTTCCAGCACCGGCTGGACCCAGACGCGAAGCTCGCCCGCCAGCACCGCCTTGCGCAGGTCCGCCTCGAGCGCGAGGCGGCGCGAGGCGGCGAGGTTCATCTGCTCCGTGAAGAACTGGTAGTTGGCGCGCCCGGTCTCCTTGGCGTGGTACATGGCCGCGTCGGCGTTGCGGATCAGGCTCTCGGCGTCGCG
>JAYRND010000144.1:0-4608 GCA_041904885.1 Burkholderiales bacterium | reverse complement strand
GTTTCTTCGGCGAGCCGATGCTGAACATCGCCGACCTGATGCAGACCGAGGGCGGCAAGGGCGTCGTCAACGTGCTCGCGGCCGACAAGCTGATGAACTCGCCCAAGCTCTACTCGACGTTCCTGCTGTGGATGCTCGCCGAGCTCTTCGAGCACCTGCCGGAGGTGGGCGATCCGGAGAAGCCGAAGCTCGTGTTCTTCTTCGACGAGGCGCACCTCCTGTTCAACGAGGCGCCCAAGGCGCTGCTGGAGAAGGTCGAGCAGGTGGTGCGCCTGATCCGCTCCAAGGGCGTGGGCGTGTACTTCGTGACCCAGAACCCGCTCGACATCCCGGAATCGGTGCTGGGACAGCTCGGCAACCGCGTGCAGCACGCGCTGCGCGCCTTTACGCCCAAGGACCAGAAGGCGGTGAAATCGGCTGCCGAGACCATGCGCCCGAACCCGAAGCTGAAGATCGCGGACGCAATCACGGAGCTTGGCGTGGGCGAGGCGCTGGTATCGCTGCTGGATGAAAAGGGCCGCCCGAATGTCACGGAGCGCGCTTTCGTTGTGCCACCGGGGAGCCGGCTCGGCCCGATCGACGCCGCCGAGCGGCGCAAGCGTATCGCCGCCTCGCCCATCGCTGGCCACTACGAGAAGGCGGTGGACCGCGAGTCGGCCTACGAAGTGCTCAAGGCGCGTGCCGGGCCGGCGGCCGCGGGGACGACACCGGCGCCGGTGGGCTCCGCCCCGGCACCAGGACCTTCGGGAAATGCGACGACGGATGCGGGTTCGGCGGTGCGCGATATCCTTTTCGGCAAGACCGGCCCGCGCGGTGGCCAGCACGACGGCCTCGTGCAGACCCTCGCCAAGAGCGTGACTCGAACCATCGGTTCGTCGGTCGGGCGCGAGATCGTCCGTGGCGTGCTGGGCTCGATTCTCGGCAAGCGCCGCTGACACACAACACCAGGGGCTGACATGGATCTGGGCATCAAGGGCAAAACGGCGCTCGTCTGCGCGGCCTCCAAGGGCCTCGGCAAGGGCTGCGCCATGGCGCTTGCGCGCGAAGGCGTGAACCTCGTCATCACAGCGCGCGGCAAGGAGGCGCTGGACGCAACCGCGGACGAGATCCGCAA
This sequence comes from Burkholderiales bacterium, assembly GCA_041904885.1. Classification (GTDB taxonomy): domain Bacteria; phylum Pseudomonadota; class Gammaproteobacteria; order Burkholderiales; family SG8-39; genus RBG-16-66-20. The sequence continues at coordinate 3,494 of JAYRND010000144.1, read as the reverse complement.
AGCGACCGGCGTGAAGGTGACCGCGGTTGCCGGGGACATCACCACCCCCGAGGGCCGCGCCGCGGCGCTCGCGGCCTGCCCCTCGCCCGACATCCTCGTCAACAACGCCGGCGGCCCGCCGCCTGGCGACTTCCGCGCCTGGTCGCGCGAGGACTGGGTGAAGGCGCTCGATGCCAACATGCTGACGCCGATCGAGCTCATCAAGTCGACCGTCGACGGCATGATCGCGCGCCGCTTCGGCCGCATCGTCAACATCACCTCCGGCGCGGTGAGGATGCCGATCGCGGAGCTGGGCCTCTCCAACGGCGCGCGCACCGGCCTCACCGGCTTTGTAGCGGGCCTGTCGCGCCAGACCGTCGCGCACAACGTCACCATCAACGGGCTTCTGCCCGGCCCTTTCGACACCGACCGGCTGCGCAGCAACCTGAAGTTCAACGCGCAGAAGCTGGGCACCTCCGAGGCCGAGCTGGAAAAGACGCGCGCGCAGGCGAACCCGGCCAAGCGCTTCGGCACCATAGAGGAGTTCGGCGCTGCCTGCGCGTTCCTGTGCAGCGTGCACGCCGGGTACATCACCGGCCAGAACCTGCTGATGGACGGCGGCGCCTTTCCAGGCACCTTGTAAGAGGCTTCAGCCGTCCTTGCGGTGGCAGACGGCCTGCAGCTTGTTGCCGTCCGGATCGCGCACGTAGGCGCCGTAGTAGTTCGGATGGTAGTGCGGCCGTAGCCCGGGCTTGCCCTCGTCGCTGCCGCCGTTTTCCATCGCCGCTTTGTAGAAGGCATCCACCTTGGCGCGGCTGTCAGCCTTGAAGGCGACGTGTACGCCGTTGCCGGCGCGCGCTTCCTTGCCGTCGAACGGCGGCACGACGAAGACCTTTTCCCCTGTCGGCGTGCCGTAAGCGATGAATTTCGGCGTCTTGAAGAGGACGGGATGGCCGAGCACGGCCATCACCGCATCGTAGAACTTCTCCGCGCGGACGCGATCGTTGGTCCCCAGCGTCGTGTGGCTGTACATGGCTAGGCGACCGCTTTCAGTGTCGCGCCTTCTTCCTCGATCAAGCGCGCGAGGGTACGGCGAAAGTGCACGAGCGGCGCGTCCGCCGCGATGGCGTTCATCTGGAACGCGGGATCGGCCTCCAGGGTGCGCTGCTGCGCCTCGATGATCGCCTTGTCCTCGTGAAAGCCCTCGACCATGCTGTGGTACAGCGACAGCGCGACGTTCGGATTTCCGAGATCGTAGTCGTGGAGGTAGTCCCAGAAGAAGTGCGTGGTGCGCGAGGTTTCCGGCGTGAAGAACTGGCAGTTGCGGTACTGTTTCGCGCCAGCGAGGTTACCCTTCTCCGCCCCCGAGCCGGCGGGGGAGAACAGCGTCTCCATGAAGAAGATGCCCGGCACGTACATGCGCGCGATGTTGCGCCGGTCCACCGGGCCCGCATCGCGCACCACCTTATTGTGAAAAGGCGGCGGTGGCGCCGCCATGTGCCAGCGCTCCACGCGGAAGCCGTCCTCCAGCCGCTCGATCGCCGTGGGCCGGGACTTGAAGGCGTACTCCTCTGAGCCGCCAAGTGTCTTCGTGTGCACGAACGCCAGGTGCGCGAAGTCGGCGAGGTTGTCGACGATCAGCAGGTAGTTCGCGTCGTAGTGCAGGTAGCCCGGGTGGCCCCGCCAGCCCGGATCGCGCAGGTACGGAAAGTCGAGAATCTTCGCCGGGTCGGCCTTCGCGGGCTCGCCCATCCAGATCCAGATCAGGTGGTCGCGCTCCACGACCGGGTAGCTGCGCACGCCCAGCTTCGCAGGGATACTGTCCTGTCCGGGAATCTGCACGCACTTGCCGCCGGGATCGAACTTCAGGCCGTGGTACATGCAGCGTACGCAGTCGCCCTCGACGCGGCCCCTGGAAAGCAGCGCTCCGCGATGGCAGCAGCGATCATCCAGCGCCACCGGCCGCCCGGATTCCCCCTTGTAGAGGACGACCGGCTTGTCGAGGATCGTACGCGCCAGCAGCTTGCCGTCGATCAGCTCGCGGTCCCAGGCAGCGACATACCAGCAGTTGAGGAGAAAGGCTTCGCGGGGCGAGGCTTGATGGAACGCCTCCATCGTCTTCAGGGCCATGACTACCTCCTTGAGGTAGTCTACGGGCACCGTGGAGGACGATCAATTGCCTGCGGACGGACTTTCACGGAGCCGCCGGCACAGGCGATGCAGCTGACGGCGCAGCAACGGTCGGCCGCCGCGATCGCCGCCGCCACCGTACTCAATCTCCCCTTTGGCACCCTGTACGCCTTCAGCGTCCTGCTGAAGCCGCTGGAGGCGCTGCTCGGCGTCGGGCGGGCGGAAACGAGCGCGGTCTTCGGGCTCGCCACGATCACGCTCACTGTCGGCATGAACCTCGCGCCGCGGCTCTACGGCGCCCTGTCGCCACCGGTGCTTGCGCTCGCCTGCGGCGCAAGCAGCGCCGGCGGCCTGCTGCTGGCCGCGGGCGCCGAAAGCCTCGCGCAGTTCGCGATCGGCTACGGAGTGCTCTTCGGCCTGGGCGCGGGCGTGGGGTTCATCCTCGTGCAGCAGGGCGTGAACCAGACGGTGAAGGGAAGGATCGGGCTCGCCAACGGCTACGTCGTGAGCCTGTTCCCGCTCGGCGCGATGCTGGGCGCGCCGCTCTTTGGGTGGGCGGTTGCCGAGTTCGGGCTGCGCGCGCTGCTTGCGGGACTGGCGCTCGCCGTGATCCTCACCTGCGCCGCGGGCGCGGCGCTGCTCAGGCTCGCGGTCATCCGCATGCACGATGGCGGCGCGGAAGCAGCTAGCAGCTTGGACATGCGCTGGGCGATTTTCCTGCGTCTGGGCGCGGTGTTTTTCCTCGCCGCGACCGCCGGCCTGATGGTCATGAGCCAGGCGGCGGGAATCGTCCTCGCCTACGGCGGCACGACGGCACTCGCGCTCGTGGCCACGTCGGGGATCACGGGCGCGGTGGCGGCGGCGCGCCTCGCGGGGGGCTGGCTGGTCGACCATTTCTCGGTCCCGCGCGTCGCCGCGGGCGCGCACCTGTGGTCGCTCGCCGGCGCGCTCCTGCTGACAATCTGGGCCGGCCCGGCAGCGGCGCTGCCCGCGCTCGCCATGATCGGCATGGGGTACGGCTTCATCTCAGGCCTCACCGCCGCCGCCATCGCGCAGTACTGGCCGAAGAACGCCTTCGGCGTGATCGCGAGCAGGCTCTACATCGCCTGGTGCGTCGCGGCGATCGGCCTGCCCGTCATCGCGGGCCTGCTCTTCGACCGCACGCAAGGCTATGGCGGCGCAGTGATGATCGCGGCAGGGGTGAACGTTCTCGGAGCGATCATCGCCCTAGGATTGCCCGCGCGCGCCCGCGCCGCGCCGCCCGCTTAGGCCTCTGGCCTCTGGGGCGAGCGTTGTCAGCTGTTGTTCCTGCACCCGTGGTGGATTGCCGCGCCTGTGCGACGGCGCGTCGTAGCCACCGTCGGAGCGCATGGTCCAGGCCTGGC
>JAYRND010000022.1:0-19280 GCA_041904885.1 Burkholderiales bacterium | reverse complement strand
TACCCGCTGGTCGCGCCCGACCCGCTCGCCGCGCTGATCCAGGCGGACGGCAGGCTGCCCGCCCGGGAGGAGCCCCCGCGCAGGGAGGAAGCGGCGCCGCCGCCTGAAAAGCCCCGCGTCGCGCGCATGGCCACCATCGTCATCGACCCCGGGCACGGCGGCGAAGACCCGGGCGCGCGCGGACGCCACGGCTCGCGCGAAAAGGACATCACCCTCACGATCGCCAAGCGCCTGAAAGCGCTGGTCGACGCCGAGCCCGACATGCGCGCGCTGCTGACGCGCGACGGCGACTTCTACGTGCCGCTGCAGGTTCGTGTCGACAAGGCGCGGCGGGTGCGGGCGGATCTCTTCGTCTCGGTCCACGCCGACGCCTTCATCCGGCCCAACGCGCGCGGCTCGAGCGTGTTCGCGCTCTCGGAGCGGCGCGCGACCTCGGAAGCGGCGCGCTGGCTGGCGAAGAAGGAGAACGAGGCCGACCTCGTCGGCGGCGTCAACATCGACGTCAAGGACAAGTACCTCGCGCAGACCCTGCTCGACCTCTCGCAGACCGCGACCATCGACCACAGCCTGCGCCTGGGCAAGGCGGTGCTGGGCGAACTCGGCCAAGTGAACACGCTGCACAAGGCGCGCGTCGAGCAGGCAAGCTTCGCGGTGCTCAAGTCCCCCGACGTGCCCTCGATCCTGGTGGAGACCGCCTTCATCTCCAACCCCGCGGAAGAAAAGCGCCTCAACGACGAGGACTACCAGGCCCAGCTCGCGATTGCGATCCTCGCCGGCATCAAGCGCTACCTCGCCAAGCATCCGCCGCGGCCCTCCCCCATCGCGATGAATTAGAAGTGGGGTTGCGGGTAGCCGACATAGCTTAACGCCCTATTCGATCACCCGGTCGGCATGTAGCAATACGGATTGAGGGATCGCGAAGCCAAGCACCCTGGCCGTTATGAGGTTGATGACCAGTTTAAGCCTGGTCGCCCGCTCGATCGGCACGTCGTCCGCCTTGGCGCACTTGAAAATCTAATCGATGTTGACGCGCCCCCCCTGAATGCATCACTTACCGGCCTCCAAAAAGACCGACTTAGATGGAACCGACCGAAAGTCGAGAATCTCCCTTTCCATTCGAAAGCCATTTTTTTGAAACCACGCTATCAAATCTTCAGCTTTTCCCTCGCCATAAAACCTGTGCGCATACACAAGAACAACGCCAGAGTTATTCACAATACCTACACGCGCTAGTACGGCTTCAGCAGCATTTCCACCAGCCATAACAGCAACAATAAGAAATTTGCTTGATTCATTATTGGCAGGATCAACCTTAAATGCTTTTATTAAACGGCCTTTCTGCGAAAAAACGTTTCGAATTTTAATGGCGAGGGATTGCAATTCTTCCTCGTTTTTCACATAACCAGCATATGAAAATGAAATCATTTCCTCCCATAGCGGATTGTCTTTCTGGTCTGGGGGCGTAAAAGAGTGAATTTCATCGCTGCTGATTCGATAGACAAATTCTTTTCCATCCAATTTCAGTGGATCGATTGCGAACACTGAGCCTGCCAGAGCAAAGAGAATGCCCCCCACTAGTGGTTTACAAAAAAAATCCTTAAGAATTTTCATAACTCCAATCGCAATCCTGACTAGCAATAGTTGGCCTGTTAGTTGACAGGCGGTCGAACAGGATCAATTGAAAATGCAACCTCCACCGCGAGAAATGATTGCTTTGCGTCGAGGCTGTGTGAAAACGCAAAACGAAGCTCGCTACACGGCAGATCTATTCTCTCGGATTATTCCAAATGAAAGGAAACGCCTTCTAGAGGCCGCTACGCCGACTTCTTAGCACTCAGCGAAAAGAGTGCTAACGTTCTCACACAGCCTCGGTCGGTATCATCCCCCTCGCGGCAGCGCAGCAATGATTACCAATCACCGACCAGCCGCTTACGGCGGCTGAGGCATCCATTCGGCCATGTCGTGGCCGCATCCGAGGGAGGGGAGGGGTCAGGCCCCTCGTCGCGCGGCGCGCGCCTTCATCCAGGCGAATAGGCCGGGCGAGATGGAGATCAGTACGATCAGTCCTATCACGATGCTGAGATTCTGCTTCACCACCGGCAGCTCGCCGAAGAGATAGCCCGCGCCGCACAGAGACAGCACCCAGATCACGGCGCCGGCGATGCAGAAGCCGATGTATCGCGCATAGGGCATCGCGCCAATGCCGGCGACGAACGGCGCGTAGGTGCGCACGATCGGGATGAAGCGCGCGAGGATGATGGTCTTGCCGCCGTGGCGCTCGTAGAAGGCGTGCGCGCGCGCGAGGTGCCGGGGGCTGAACCAGCGCGATTCCTCGTAATGGAACACGCGCGGCCCTACCCAGCGGCCGATGAAGTAGTTCACGTTGTCGCCGCAGAGCGCCGCGGAGATCAGCACCGCCATCACCGTCGCGATGTCCATGCCGCCGGCCGCGGCGAGCGCGCCGGTGACGAAGAGCAGCGAATCCCCGGGCAGGAAGGGCCAGATGACCAGCCCGGTCTCGATGAACACGATGACGAACAGGAGCGCGTACACCCACGCGCCGTGCGCCGCCACGAATTCCGCCAGGTGCGCATCGAGATGGACTGCGAAGTCCCAGACGGAGGCGAGCAGCTCCATGCGCCGATTCTACCGGGGGGGCCGATATAATTTCGCGATGTCCGAGGTCCTCGCCAATCCGGGCGTCGCGCGCGTCCAGTCCGCGCTGCGGGCCGCGGGCATCGAGACCGAGATCGTGGAGTTGCCCGGCGCGGCGCGCACCGCCCGCGCCGCGGCCGAGTTCCTCGGTTGCGACGTGGCGCAGATCGCGAATTCGCTGGTGTTCCGCGCCGAGCCATCCGGGCGCGCGGTGCTCGTCATGTCCTCGGGCGCGCGCCGGGTCGATACCGCGAGGCTCGGGGAAGCGCTCGGCGAGAGAGTAGCCAAGGCGGACGCCGATTTCGTCCGCGAGCACACCGGCTTCGCCATCGGCGGGGTCGCGCCGCTCGGCCACACGGCGCCGCTGCTCGCGTTCGTCGAAAGCAGCCTCTCCGCGCACGCCAGGATCTGGGCGGCGGCCGGGCACCCGAACACGGTCTTCCCGCTGAGCTACGAGGAGCTGCTGCGCATCACCGGCGGCCGCGCCGTAGAGGCCGCCGCGTGAGCCGGATCCGCGTCCTGCCCGAGCTGCTCATCAGCCAGATTGCCGCCGGCGAGGTGGTGGAGCGGCCGGCGTCGGTGCTGAAGGAGCTGCTCGAGAACGCGCTCGATGCCGGCGCCACCGAGATCCAGGTCGCGCTCGAGTTAGGCGGCGCGAAGCGAGTGCAGGTGGACGACGACGGCGCCGGCCTCGCTGCCGGGGAGCTGCCGCTCGCGCTCGCGCGCCACGCAACGAGCAAGATCGCGAGCCTGGAGGACCTGCAGGCGGTGACCACGATGGGCTTCCGGGGCGAGGCGCTCGCCTCGATCGCCTCGGTGGCACGCCTCTCGATCACCTCGCGGCCCGCGGGCGCGCCGCACGCGGCGCTGCTGCGCGCCGAGGGCGATGCCGCCGGCAGGCCCTCCCCCGCCGCGCGCGCGAAAGGCACCACCGTCCTCGTCGAGGATCTCTACTTCAATACGCCGGCGCGCCGAAAGTTCCTGCGCACCGAGCAGACCGAATTCGGTCACTGCGAGGAGGTGTTCCGGCGCGCCGCGCTCGCGCGCCCCGACGTCGCCTTCACGCTCAAGCACAACGGCCGCGTGTCGCAGCACCTGCGCGCCCAGCCTGTCGCCGAGCGCGCTGCCGCTCTGCTCGGCCGCGAGTTCCTGGAGGCGAGCCTTCCCGTGGACGCGCAGGCCGGGCCGCTGCGGCTGCACGGCGTGGCTGGCACGCCGCAGGCCGCACGCGCCCGCGCCGACGCCCAGTACCTCTACGTCAACGGCCGCTTCGTGCGCGACCGGATGCTTGCGCACGCGGCGCGCGAGGCCTACCGCGACCAGCTGCACGGCGACCGGCAGCCCGCCTACCTCCTCTTCCTCGAGCTCGACCCGCGCGCCGTGGACGTGAACGTGCACCCCGCCAAGACCGAGGTGCGCTTTCGCGACGCGGGCGCCGTCCACCAGTTCGTGCTGCACGCCCTGAAGCGCGCGCTCTCTCCCTCCGCGGCGCAGGCGCCGGTGTCGTACGCAAGGGTCGCGGACGCCGGCGGTGGCCTGCAGTCCGGATTTCACCTTGCCCAGCCTGTTCAGGCCTACCAGGCATTCATGGGAGCGGCGGCGGCCGCGGTGCCGCTGCCCGCCGCGGAGAAGGCCCCGCCCCTGGGCTTTGCCCTGGCGCAGCTGCACGGCGTATACGTGCTCGCGCAGAACGAAGCGGGCCTCGTGCTCGTCGATATGCACGCGGCGCACGAGCGCATCGTCATGGAGAAGCTGAAGAAGAGCCTGGACGCGGGCGCGGTGGCGCGCCAGAGCCTGCTCGTGCCGGCGGTGCTCGCCGTGGACGCGCTCGACGCCGCCGCGGTGGAGGAGAACGCCGGTGCGCTCGAGAAGCTGGGCCTGGAGGCGAGCGTTTCCGGCCCGAACGAGATCGCGGTGCGCGCCGCGCCGGCGCTGCTAGCGGGCGGCGACATCGCCGGCCTCACCCGCGACCTGCTGCGCGAGATCCGCGAGTTCGGCGCGAGCGAGGTGCTGTCGGCGCGGCAGAACGAGCTCCTCGCCACCATGGCCTGCCACGCGGCGGTGCGCGCCAACCGCGCGCTCACGGTGACCGAGATGAATGCTCTGCTGCGCGAGATGGAGGAAACCGAGCGCTCGGGCAGCTGCAACCACGGCCGCCCGACCTGGTACCAGCTGGGCATGGCGGACATCGACCGCCTATTCCTGCGCGGCCAATGAGCCGGGCATGAAGAGCGCCGGGGTCATGATCGTGACGGGCGGCGGCCGGGGCATCGGCGCCGCGACGGCGCGCCTGGCCGCCAGGCGCGGCTACGCGGTCTGCGTCAACTACCTGCGCGACCGCGCCGCCGCGGAAAGCCTGGCGCAGGACATCCGCGGCGACGGCGGCCGCGCCGTCGCCGTGCCGGGCGATGTCGCCTCCGAGCCGGACGTGGTGCGCCTGTTTGCCGAATGCGACCGCTCGCTGGGGCCGCTGACGGCGCTGGTGAACAACGCGGGAGTGGTGCTGACCCAGTCGCGCGTGGAGGCGATGGATGCCGCCCGCCTGCAGCGCATGTTCGCCATCAACGTGGTCGGCGCGTTCCTGTGCGCGCGCGAGGCGATCCGGCGGATGTCGAAGAAGCACGGCGGCAAGGGCGGCGCCATCGTCAACATTTCCTCGGGCGCTTCGCGCCTCGGCTCGCCGGGGGAGTACGTGGACTACGCCGCTTCCAAGGGCGCCATCGACACGATGACGATCGGCCTCGCCAAGGAGCTTGCCGACGAGGGCATCCGCGTGAACTGCGTGCGGCCCGGCTTCGTGCACACGGAGATCCACGCCGCTGGCGGCGAGCCGAACCGCATCGAGCGCCTGCGCGACAGCATCCCGATGAAGCGCGGCGGCCAGCCCGAGGAGGTGGCGCGCGCCGTCCTGTGGCTCCTCTCGGACGAGGCCTCCTACTCGACCGGGGCCATCCTCGACGTCACCGGCGGCAGGTGAAGCCGGTTGCCTTCGCACTGCTCGGCCCGACGGCGAGCGGGAAATCCCCCATGGCGCTGGAGCTTGCCGGGCGCCACCCCATCGAAATCGTCAGCGTCGATTCAGGCCAGGTCTACCGCGGCATGGACATCGGCACCGCCAAGCCGACGCCCGCCGAGCGCTCGCGCGTGCCGCACCACCTGGTCGACCTGATCGACCCCACCGAGAGCTACTCCGCGGGCCGGTTCCGCGCAGACGCGCTGCGCGCCATCGAGGAAATTCTTTCCAGGAACAGGATCCCACTGCTTGTAGGCGGCACCATGCTCTACTACCGCGCCCTGGCGCAGGGTCTGGACCAGCTGCCCGCCGCCGACGCGGACGTGCGCCGGCAGATCGACGAGGCGGCGGCCGAGCGCGGCTGGCCGGCGCTGCACGCCGATCTCGCGCGGGCGGATCCGGGGAGCGCGGCGCGCATCCGGCCCGGGGATGCGCAGCGCATCCAGCGCGCGCTGGAAGTGCTACGCCTCACCGGGCAGCCGATGTCGGCGTTGCAAGGCAAGCCGGCGGGAGAGCTGCCATTCGGGCTGCGCGCCTTCGCGCTCCTCCCCGAGGACCGTGCCGCCCTCCATGAGCGGATCGCCGCGCGTTTCGATGCCATGCTGAACGCGGGACTGGTCGATGAACTGCGAGCATTGAGAAGGAGATTCTCATTGACCGCGCAACTTCCCTCCATGCGTGCGGTCGGCTACCGCCAGGCCTGGGAATACCTCGAGGGCCGCTGCGATCGCAAGGCACTGCGGGAACGCGGCATCGCCGCGACGCGCCAGCTCGCCAAGCGCCAGCTGACCTGGCTGCGCAGCCTTCCCGGCATCGAGCCCGCCTCGGGGCTCGAGGCGGCCCTCAGTCGAGGCTGAGGTTCATCTGCCGGGCTGCGACCCGGTACGCTTCCAGCTGCTCTCGCACGAAGGCAGTAAGCTCCTGCGGGCTCGAGCTGCGCGTCTCGAAGGCGAGCTTGCCGAAGGCGTCCTTGACCTCCGGCTTGGCGAGGACCACCGCGATTTCCCGGCCGACGCGCTCGACGACTTCGCGCGGCAGGTTGGCAGGCCCGAACAGCCCGCCCCAGGGCGTGATCGGCACGTTGGCGACCCCGGCTTCGGTCATCGTCGGCGCCGTGGGCAGGAGCGGGTTGCGGCTGGGCAGCAGCGTGGCGAGCACGCGCAGCTTGCCCTCCTTCACCTGCGGCGCAAGCGTCCCCGGCGTGGCAATGGCGACGTTCACGCGGCCCGCGATCAGGTCGATCGAAAGCGGCCCATCGCCCCGGTAGGGCACGTGCACCATGTCGAGCTTCTGCTGCGAGGCGAACAGCCCCGTCGCAAGGATGCTGGTGGCGTTGCCGGTGCCGTAGTTCAGCTTGCCCGGATTGGCGCGCGCGTAGCCGATCAGGTCGCCCAGCGTGTAGACGGGCAGGTTGGCGCTCGAGAACACGAAAAAGCCGAAGATGCCGACCATCGAGATCGGCGTGAAGTCCTTCACCGGGTCGTAGGGCGGGACCTTCTTCGCCGCCGGAGCAAATGACATCCCGGTCGCAGTGCCGTAGTACAGCGTGTAGCCGTCCGGCGCCGCCTGCTTGACGGCTTCGGAGGCGATGATTCCCTCGGCGCCCGGCTTGGTCTCGATGACCACCGGCTGGCCGAGCTGCTGGCCAAGCGGCTGCGCGAAGATGCGCGCGCCCAGCTCGGCGGCGCCGCCCGGGGGAAAGGGCACGATCAGGCGGACCGGTTTGTTCGGATACTGGGCAAGCGCGGTCGTACAGAACAGCGCGGCGACGATGCCTGCGAAGGTTCGGTTCATGGCGCTACTCCGGCTGCATGCCGATCGAGGCGAGCAGCTTCCGGTACAAGTCCAGCTGCTCCTTCGTGTGCGTCGCCAGCTGCTCTGGCGTGGAGAGCGTGACCGTGAATGCCTGCTTCTCGAGCGCAGCCGCCGTGTCGGACCGCTTCACCGCGTCGTGGAACTCCTTGTTGAGGCGCTGGACGACCTCACGCGGGAGCTTCGCCGGCCCATACAGGGCGGCCCAGGACGAGATCGCGAACTGGGGCATGCCGGCTTCATAGATCGTGGGCACCTCGGGAAGCAGCGGCGAGCGGCTCCTCAGCGAGGTCACCAGGGCCTTGAGCTTGCCGTCCTTGACATGCACCAGGCCGGTCGTCGGCGTGGCCCACACGACGTCGACCCGGCCAGCCACGAGGTCCGTCACCGCAGGCGGCTCGCTCTTGTACGGCACGTGCGTCATGGTGATGCCGGCGAGCGCATTCATCTGCGCAGTGGAAACGATCGCCGTGGTGTTGCCTGTGCCGTAATTGAGCTTGCCCGGATTTGCCTTTGCGTAGGCGATCAGCTCCTGGAACGTCTTCGCCGGAACCCCCGCATTGGCGTAGAGGAAGAACGTATAGCGGCCGATATCGGAAATCGGCGTGAAGTCGGCCACCGGGTCGTAGGGCGGCTGCTTCTTCATCGCCACCGCGACGGCCATCGGGCTATTGGTCGCCATCAGCAGCGTGTAGCCGTCGGGCGCCGCCTTGGCGACCTCGGCGCCGGCGATCGCGCCGTCGGCACCCGCCTTGTTGTCGACCACGATCGACTGGCCGACGGCCGCGGACACCGACTGGCCGATGATCCGCGTCACGATGTCCGTCGCCGACCCCGGCGCGAACGGGACGACGATGCGAATCGGCCTGGACGGGTACTGCTGCGCGAACGCGCTCGCGGCGGCGAGCAGCGCCGCAGCACACAGGAACAGACGCTTCATTGGAACCTCCTCCTCTCCGGGCCGGATTATAGAATGCATCGACACGGAGGCAACATGGAAATCGGCGTGATCGGCCTGGGCAGGATGGGCGCCAACATGGCGCGGCGCATGGCGCGCGGCGGCGCGCTGGTCGTCGCCTTCGACCGCGACCCGGCGGCGCGGGTTCCGCTCTCGGCGGAAAAGAACATCGAATGCGTCGAAAGCCTGGCGGCACTCGCCACGAAACTCACGGGCGAGCGCGTGGTGCTGACCATGCTGCCGGCGGGCGCGCCCACCGAGGATACGCTGCGCGAGCTGCTGCCCCTGCTATCAGCGGGCGACACGCTGGTCGACGGCGGCAACGCGTTCTACAAGGATTCGATGGCGCGCGCGCTGGAGCTGTCGCAGCGCGGCCTGCGCTACGTGGACGCCGGCGTTTCGGGCGGCGTGCACGGCCTTGCCAACGGCTATTGCCTGATGCTGGGCGGCTCGCCCAAGTCGGTCGAGCGCTTCGAGCCCTTCGCGCGCATCCTCGCCCCCGCCCCCGACCGCGGCTGGCTGCACTGCGGCCCGAGCGGCGCCGGGCACTTCGCCAAGATGATCCACAACGGCATCGAGTACGGGATGATGCAGGCCTTCGCCGAGGGCTTCGCGCTGCTCTCCGCGCGCAAGGACCTCGAGTTCGACCTCGGGCGCCTCGCCGAGACCTGGCGCCACGGCAGCGTCGTGCGCTCCTGGCTGCTCGACCTCTCGGCCGAGATCCTGCGCGAGGACGAGGACCTGCGCGGTATCGCGCCGGTGGTGCCGGACTCCGGCGAAGGCCGCTGGACGGCGCTCGAGTCGGTGGAGCTGGGCGTGCCCGCTCCCGTGATCACCATGGCGCTGATGGCGCGCTTCTCCAGCCAGGGCAGGTCCGACTACGCGAGGAAGCTGCTCGCCATGATGCGCGCGAAGTTCGGCGGTCACGCAACCACCAGGGCATGATCGTCGTCGTGATGGGCGTGTCGGGCTGCGGCAAGAGCACCCTTGGCCCGCTGCTCGCCGCACGCCTCGGCTGCGCGTTCCTCGACGCCGATGAATATCACCCGCCGGAGAACGTCGCCAAGATGGCCTCCGGCACACCGCTCACCGACGAGGACCGCTGGCCCTGGCTCGCTCGGCTGAACGGGGAGCTGAGCAAGAAAGAGAACGCGGTCCTCGCCTGCTCCGCCCTCAAGGAATCGTACCGGAGCGCACTCGCGCAGGGCCTCGCCGATTGCCGCTTCGTGCACCTGCGCGGCAGCCTCGAGCTCATCCGCTCCCGCCTCGCCGAGCGCAGGCACCGCTACATGCCCGCCTCGCTCCTCGAGAGCCAGTACGCGGCGCTCGAACCGCCGGCATACGCGATCGACGTCGATGTTGCAGACTCGCCCCAACAATGCATCGACACGATCCTCGCGCGGCTCCCAGGCCGTTACCGGATATGAAATCAGCCAGCGGCTAGCAGGCCCAACTCGACCGCCCGCATCACGGCAGCCGCGCCCGAGCGCACGCCGAGCTTGCGGTAGGCATTCTTGATGTGGTCGGCCACCGTGTGCAGGGAGATGCCCAGCTGGTCGGCAGCCTGCGCGTAGGTGCAGCCGCGCGCGATCAGCTGCAGCACGGCCGCTTCCCGAGGAGTCAGCGTATTCATGCGACTCAGCTCCCGACGTGCAGCTTGTAGCGCGCGCCGTTCGAGAACGTGCAGGTCCCGGCACCCTGGCGCGGGCTGTTCATCTGGTAATCGCAGCTCATGAACGAGCCCGATGAACCGTAGGCGCTAGCAACGCCCCTGCGCTCATCGTTGGACACGCGGGTCGCCTCGCCGGTCAGGATCTCGGCGCCGTACTGGATCTGGAAGCGGCCCTTGCCGGTCATCATGTTGGTCACGGTCCCGGTGACGACGCCGGTCTGCGTCGCGAGGTCGTTGTCCGGGTAAAGGCGGGCGTTCAGCACCACCGGCAGCGAGCCTCCCGGCACCGGACCCGCGCCGGGGCCCGGGGCGGGAACCGCGGCGACCGGCACGGCGGTCGGCGGCAGCGGGTAGTGCCAGTTCTGCACGTTGCCCTGCGGATCGACGACAGGCACCACGTAGCAGCCTGAGAGCGCCAGCGCGCCGGCGCTCAGTGCGAAGGCAATCTTCAATTTCGGTTTCATGGTCAGCTCCTGTTCCTGGTTGCAGGCGCTTGGCTCCGCCTGTTGCCCCCATGTTCGGGGGAGCACCCCCACAGGCCGCTTACCGGCGACTTACAGATGGGTTATCAAGGCGGGTAAAGTAGGCGTCGCAAATTGGCGACCATGGCCGACCACGCCTACCCCGACGCGCTACCCCCCCAGTACCGGTTGCACTGGTACGTCCTTGAGCGCGTCCTCGGCCAGGGCGGTTTTGGCATCACCTACCTCGCGCGCGACACCAACCTCGACCAGGCGGTGGCGATCAAGGAGTACCTGCCGGTCGAGGTCGCCACCCGCCGGCCCGATGCGACCGTCCAGCCGCGCAGCGAGGACCAATCCGAGCGCTACCGCTGGGGGCTCGACCGCTTCATCCTCGAGGCGCGCACGCTGGCGAGGTTCGACCACCCGAACATCGTGCGCGTGCTTTCCGTCTTCGAGCAGAACGGCACGGCGTACATGGTCATGCGCTTCGAGGAAGGCGAGAACTTCGGCGCCCTGCTCGACCGCAAGCGCACGCTCGGCGAAGAGGAGCTGATGCGCGCGCTGCTGCCGATACTCGACGGCCTGAAGCTGGTGCACGAAGCCGGCTTCATCCACCGCGACATCAAGCCGGACAACATCCACATCCGTGCCGACGGCAGCCCCGTGCTCCTCGACTTCGGCTCGGCGCGCCACGCGCTCGGGCACGCGCGCACCGTGACGATCCTGGTCGCGCCCGGCTACGCGCCTTTCGAGCAGTACTACTCGAGCGGCGAGGACCAGGGCCCCTGGACCGACATCTACAGCCTGGGCGCCACCTGCTATCGCGCCATCGCGGGCGTCGCGCCGATGGACGCCATCGCGCGCAGCAAGGGCATCCTCGGCAGCACCCGCGAGCTGCTCGTACCCGCCTCCGCCTTGGGCGCCGGCCGCTATTCGGAGCGTTTCCTCAAGGCGGTGGACCATGCCCTCGCCTTCGCCGAGAAAGACCGCCCGTCGACGCTCGCGCAGTGGCGGAAGGAATTGACCGCGGGACAGCAGGCCCTCGCGCCTGCGCCCGTGTCGAGCGTCGCGGTGGCGCCGACGGTCGGGCCAGAACGCGGCAAGACCCCCGTCGCCCGCACCGCTGCGCTGATTGCCATCGTCGCTGCCGTGGCCGTCGTCGGCGGCGGCGTTGGCGCCTACGTAATAACGCGCGGGGCCAAGCCGATTCCATCGGTCGCGGAAGCCAGGCCGGAAACGCCGCCGGATAAGGTCGCTGAAGAAAAGAAGGAAGAGCAGGAGCGGCGGGAAAAAGCACTTGCAGATGCGAAGGCAGAACAGGAGCGCAGGGAGAACGCGCTTGCCGACGTGAGGGCAGAACAGGAGCGCAAGGAAAGGGCGCTTGTCGAAGAGCAGAAGAAGCGGCAAGTGCGGCCGATCCCCAATTACGAAAAGAAGAAACGAGCGGAGCCGCCGGTGACCGCCTCCGTGCCCCAACCTGCGCCTGCGCCTGCGCCAGCACCCCCGCCCCCGTCACCCCTTGCGCCCGAGTGCCCGCAGCAGGGCGATGTCGCGATTTACAACTGCTATCGCGCGCTTGCGCTCGGCGGGGACGCGGCGGCAGCGCTGAAGATGGGCGAACTAGTGGAGGCGGGTCGCGGCGTCGCCAGGAGCAACAACACCGCCTACTACTGGTATGCCCTAGCGGAGCTGCGAGGCGCGCCGGGCGCGAAATCGAGGAAGGATGCAGTCGCGGCGCGCCTGCAGCCGCTCGAAATCGACCAGATGGACAAGCTGGTCAAGAACGAGGCCAGGCCCGGCAAATGAAGACCGGGCACGAGAAAACCATGCCAAGACTTTTCTGGATCGCAATTTGCGCGCTCATAACCGCGCTGACAGGATGCGCCCCCTTTCCGCCGCGGGACCCGGCGCCGGCACCCGCGCCGCCTCCCGCGGCTTCTGCCCCGCCCACCAAAGAAAAGATCGCGGAGGCATTCACGCGCCTCAACGCTGCGCTCAAGGATGCCTATGAGCGGATCATCCGCGAGCGCGGCACGCGCGCGGTCGCATCACCCCGCCCGGTCACTTTCGATGCCCTGCACACGGGATTGACGCGGCTCGGGATGATCGTGGAAAACCGGGATCCTGAAATCGGCGTACTCACCGTGGCGGCGCCGGCGCCCAAACCCCTGGACGCCGCGGAATGGGTCACGACGGTGCGCTCGGACCAGCCGCTCATGGCGGGCATCCTCTGCCCCGTCCTCGGCGAGTACTGCAAGACCATCCGGTTCGAGCCGGACGACTTCGTCATCGTCATCAACGCGACCGTGCGCGAGCTGGACGCGGGCCGCAGCGAGGTATCGCTGACCACGCGCATGCGGGAGATCGCCGAGCGCCCCGGCGTGCCGCGGCGCGAGTACCCGCCGCCCACCGGCGTGCAGATGGCGCTGGACAAGATCTGGGCGCAGTTCGACCGCGCTCTCGCCGAGCGCCAGCCGCGCCCGGCCGGACAAAGAAACTAGCCCGGCTTGCCGCCCAGCTCGGCGTACACCGCCTGCGTCTCCGCGGAGGGCATCACCTTGAGCCGGTTCGCGAGGATCGCCCGAAGGCGCTCGTAGGTAGCCCGCGCCTCAGTGAGGTCGCCCGAGCGCTGGCAGGCCAGCATGAGGTTGCGGTACGGCGCCTCGTAGAGCGGATCGGCGTCGATGAGCCGCTGATAGGCATCGACGCCCGCGGCGGGCTGGCCGGCCTCCTCGAAGGCCCGCGCCGTGCGCGCGAGGCAGCGCAGCAGGCGGGAGCGGATCTGCTCCCGGAAGGCGAGATAGCCCGGCTGCTCCGACTCATCCGGCAGGAACGGGCCGCGATAGAGCAGGAAGGCCTCGTCGACAAGGGTGCGCAGCTCCTGCGCGCGCCCGGCATGCGGCGGTGCGCGCAGCACGCCCTCCATCTCCGCGAGCACCGACTCGAGCGCCCAGGCATCCACCCAGACCAGCCCCGCATCGAGGCTCAAGCGCCCGTCGCGCAGCTGCAGGGCCTCGTCCTCGCCCAGGAGGCGGCGCAGGCGGTGCAGCGCCGCGGTGAACGACTTGTGCGCGTAATCCGCGTCGACATGCGGCCAGAGCGCATCGCCGAGCTGGTCGGCGCGCACGTTGTGACCGCCCAGCGCGACGAGAACCTTCAGCAGCTCCATCGGCCGGCCCGGTCCCTTACCGGCGAACTCCACCTGCGCGTCGGCGTGCAACAGCTCGAAACGCCCGAGCGTGGCGATGCGGAACGGCCAGGGCCAGCCCGCCACCCGCAGCGGCGCGGCGCGCGGCGCGAGCCGCCGCTCGCGAACGAGCCCGCGCGCGTACTCGCCTTCGACGCCGCGGTGAATCGCCAGCGCGCAGAGCTCGGCCATCTCGCGGGGCCGCCACCAGGGGGCGTGCCGGAAACCGTGCTCGCGGCCCAGCGCGAACCCGCTCGCCAGCGCCGCCAGCGCAGACGCCTCGTCCTTCGCGTACAGTGCGGCCGCGCCCGCGGCCAGCTGCACGCAGAAAGCGAGCAGCGGGCTGCGCTGCGCGTCCGCAATCGACTGCGCCGCGCGCAGCTGGACCTCGGCGGACCGCCGGTCGCCCGCCTCCGCCAGGCAGGCGCCGAGCGCGCTGCGCGACAGGCATTCCAGCCACGGCAGGCCGGTCTCGGCGGCCAGCGCGACCGCGGTCCGCGCGTCGCGCAACGCTCCCTCGCGGTCCCCGTCCAGCACCGCCAGCCAGCCGCGCAGGTAGTGCAGGATGGCGCGGTCGCCGCGCCGCGGCTCGGCTGCTTCCGCTTCCAGCCGCAGCAACTCCGCGCGCGCCGCGTCGCGCTCACCCGCCCCCAGCGCCGCCGCGGCGGCCAGGGCGCGCAGCCGGCGCTCCATCCCGCGCATGCCTTCGGGCTCGGCGATGGCAATACCGGCGCGCGCGGCTTCGAGCGCGCGCACGTGAGAGCCGTCAAGAAGGTGGTGGAGAGCTGCGGCGAAACCGTTCGCCACCGCTAGCTGCGGGGGCAACGATCGAGCCGGTCCCGGACCCGCATCGACGATCGCACCGGCCGCGGCGAAATCGCCGCGCAGCAGGGCCGCGATCGCACGCGCCAGCGGCAGGCGCGCCGTTTCGATCCACCCCTGGAGGGCGGGGCTGCCCGCATCGCGCAGCAGGAGAGCGCGCGCCATCGCCCCCGCAGCAGCGTGGCGCTCCTCCTGGCCCAGGCCGGCGTTCGCCTCGAGCATCGCCGCCAGCTGTGCGCGCCACCGGTCGAGCAGCGCCAGGTCGTCGAACTCGGCGATTGTCGCGTCGATCAGCCCGCAGCAGCTGCGGATCGCGCCGGCGGCCTGCCCGGCGCGGCGGAATCCTTCGAGCGCCTGCTCGAAGCGCCGGCGCGCTTCGCGGGGCGCCGAGCGCAACCGGCATTCACCCAGCGCGAGGAGCAGCGCGGGATCCGCCTCCAGCACTGTCGCCGGCAGCAACTCGAGCCAGCCGGCCAGCGTCGCCGAGCGCCCCTGCGCGAGCAGGCGCGCTGAACGCACCGACGCGATGCGCGCGATCGCCGCCCAGTCGCGGCTCTGGATCAGCAGCGAGACCGCGTCCTCGACTTGCCCTGCCTCCTGCAACAGGTCCGCCGCGCGCTTCAGGTGCGCGGCTGAAAACGCTTCCGGGAGCGTCTCGAGGGCCCGCCGCTTGAGGAAATCGCGCAGGAGGGGATGCAGCTCGAAGACCCTGCCCTCCTCGGCCACGGCCTCGCTCACGAAATAGTTGTTCTGCGCGAGGTTGACCAGCAGGCGCCCCGCCGTTGCCTCACCGGAGACCGCCTCGGCGACGCGTGCCGTCATGCGAGGCAGGCAGGCGACGCGCAACAGGAGCTCGCGCGTTGCCGGCTCGAAGCGCTCGAAGATTTCCCCTGCCAGGTAATCGAACACTGCTTGCGGCGGCGCGTCGCCCGGCAGCTCGGCAATCCGGCCGGAGAGCTTGGCGTGCTCGAGCATCAGCACCAGCCCGGCCGCCCATCCCTGGGTGCGCTCGTGCAGCTGCGCCACGGCGCCGGGGTCGAGCACCTGGCCGCGCGCACGCGCAATTTCGCCGAGCTCCCCGGGCTCGATGCGCAGCTCGGTGCCGCCGACGCACAGCAGCTCGCCGGTGACCCGGAAGCGTGCCAGCGGCACCGGCGGCTCGTTGCGGCTCGCGACGATGATGCAGCACTGCCTCGGCACCTGGCTGACGGCGGCCTCGATCGCCTTGTGCAGCGGGCCCTGGGCGGGCACCGCGTGCAGGTTGTCGAGGACGAGCGCGAACGGGCTCTTGACCCGCGCGAACAGGGTTCGAAAGAACCTGCGCGCGAAAGCGCCTACATCGGCGCCCTCGGCCGGCGCGATCGCCGGAAAATCGCGCGCCCTGCCGCCTTCGAGCTTGCGCGCCGCGTGCCCCAGGTAGTGGAAGAACGTCGCGACGTCGTCGTCCTCGGGATCGACCTGGTACCAGAGGCTGCGCAGGCGCCGCGACTCTACGTAGCTGGCGGCGAGCGTGGTCTTGCCCGATCCAGGCGGCCCGAAGATCCAGGCCACCGCGCGGCCCGGCGTGCCATCCAGGCGGGCGAACAGCCGCTCGCGGGGCACGGCTGACCCCACCACCGGGCGGGTGGTCTTGGCAAATGCATTGCTGCGGTGCGGCGCGTCAGGCATGCCGGGTCTGCGGTTCCCGCGAAATTCTCTCACTGGCCTCCCAAGGGCCACCTGACAGATGGCATACAGATCGGCCCGAGGAAATCGATCTGCATCGCGTTTAACCTAGCGCAAATGCCCTCCACCCGCGGCGGCTAGGATTTTCCCAGATGAAACCGATTCGCAGCACCGAAGAGCTGTACGCGCACGCGATCGCCATCGAGCGCGAGGCGGCGGCCCGTTATGCCGAGCTCGGCGAGCGCATGTCGGACCTGGGCAACGACACAGTGGGCGAGTTGTTCCTGCGCCTGGCGAAGCTCGAGAAGGACCACGAGCAGGAGCTCCTGCGCCGGGCCGCCGGCATGAGATTGCCCGATCTCTCGCCGGCGGAATACGCTTGGCTGGACGACGGTTCGCCCGAGCGCGCACCGCACGACCTCGTCCTCAACCTGCTGACGCCCCACTCGGCGCTGCAGATCGCGCTGCAAGCCGAGGTGCGCGCGGCGGCGTTCTTCGAGGCTGCACGCAAGCAAGCCACCGATCCGGCGCTCGCCGACCTGGCGGCGGAGATGGCCGCCGAGGAAGGCGTGCACATCGCCTGGGTGAAAAGCGCGATCCGGCGCACGCCGAACCCGGTCATCGACTGGAACGCGGTATTTTCCTGACCTGAAGGCCCGCTTAGCGGTACTCCGCGAGCTCCGCGGTGATCAGGCGCGAGCCTTCGTCGGGCGACGCGCCCTCGCGGCGGATCTTGACCACCTGCGCGAAATCGGGCGCATACCAGAACTCCTCCCGTACCCGCGCCCTTTCGGTCCCGCCTTCCAGGTACCGCAGCCACCCTTCGACCTTTGCCGCGCGCACCACGCGCACCTGCAGTTGCACGTTCTCCCATGCAACAACGGTTCCCTCGAAGCGCTTGACGCGGCCCGGCCCCCCTCCTTGCCAAGGCCAGCTGATGACGACGGGACGCCCGACCTCCATCGGCAACGCGAGGTACGCCGCGTACATGAAGAAGCCGGGAAAGCGCGTATTGGCGTGCGAAGGATGCCCGGCAGCGAAGGTGCCCAAATGGAAATTCGATTTGCCGCCGGTGTGCACGAAGTCGGTGACAACGCCGATGCCAGCGCCTTCGCGCTGTGTGCGGTACGTGAGCGTGATGTCGCGCCAGACCGGCGGGTCGACGACCACCGAGTAACGCCAGCTCCGGCCCGGCTCCAGGGTGCTGGCAGCTACAGCTGCCGTCGGCGCCACGGCGGGCCGCCCCCTGTCCTGCTTCGGGGCTGGAGCTGGCGTCGCCGGAGGCTTCGCCGTGCTTTCCTTCGCCAGATCCGTGATCTTGCGGCGCAGCCCGTCTACGACCTCCGCCGTCCCCTTCGCCGGCATCGGCTCGGGCGACTTGAAGAAAAAAACGTAAACGAGCAGGCCGGCCAGCAGGGCGAGCGCCGCCCCGAAGAACGCGAGGGCCAGTGGATCCTGCTTCACGGGCCCCGGTCCCCTACATCAGCGGTACGACCAGCAGCGCGACGATGTTGATGATCTTGATGAGCGGGTTCACCGCGGGGCCAGCGGTGTCCTTGTAGGGGTCGCCCACCGTGTCGCCGGTCACCGCGGCCTTGTGCGCTTCCGAGCCCTTGCCGCCATGGTGGCCGTCCTCGATGTACTTCTTGGCATTGTCCCAGGCGCCGCCGCCCGTGCACATGGAGATCGCGACGAACAGACCGGTGACGATAGTCCCCATCAGCACGCCGCCCAGCGCCTGGGGACCCAGGGCGAGGCCGACGATGATCGGCACCAGCACCGGCAGCAGCGACGGGATCATCATCTCCTTGATTGCCGCCTTGGTGAGCAGGTCCACGGCGGTGCCGTATTCCGGCTTCGCGGTGCCTTCCATAATCCCCTTGATCTCCTTGAACTGGCGGCGCACTTCCAGCACCACCGAGCCTGCGGCGCGGCCGACCGCCTCCATGGCCATGGCGCCGAACAGGAACGGCACCATCCCGCCGATCAGCAGACCGATTACCACCATGTGGTTCGAGAGGTCGAAGGAAATATTCTTGCCCGCAGCTTCCAGCGCGTGCGTGTAGTCGGCGAACAGCACCAGCGCAGCAAGCCCCGCCGAACCGATGGCGTAGCCCTTGGTGACCGCCTTGGTCGTGTTGCCCACCGCGTCCAGCGGATCGGTGATGTCGCGCACCGAATCCGGCAAATCCGCCATTTCGGCGATGCCGCCGGCGTTGTCGGTGATCGGCCCATAGGCGTCCAGCGCGACCACGATTCCCGCCATCGAGAGCATGGATGTCGCGGCGATGGCGATGCCGTACAGGCCGGCGAGCGCATAGGAAGCGAAGATTGCGACGCAGACCGCCATCACCGGCCAGGCCGTGGATTTCATCGACACGCCCAGGCCCGCGATCATATTGGTTGCATGGCCCGTCACGCTCGCCGCCGCCACGTGCTGCACCGGCTGGTACTGGGTGCCGGTGTAGTACTCGGTGATCCAGACGAGGAACCCGGTGAGCGCCATGCCGACCACGGCGGTGCCCCACAGGTGCCAGACGGTGATCATCTTCTTCGCGCCGCCCACGTCGAACGGCACTTCCTTGACGATGCCGCCCATCATCCACTCGGTGATCGGCCAGAACGCGAGCAGCGCGATGCCGCCCGCCCATGCGAGGCCCTTGTAGAGCGCGGGCATGACGTTCTTGTCCGTGGGCTTCGCCTTCACGAACCAGGTGCCGACGATGGAGGCGATGATGGCGAAGCCGCCGATCGCCAGCGGGTAGATCACCGCGTTGGCGCTGGTGGTCTTCACCATCAGCGCGCCCAGCAGCATCGTGGCGATGATCGTCACGGCGTAGGTCTCGAACAGGTCGGCCGCCATGCCGGCGCAGTCGCCAACGTTGTCGCCCACGTTGTCGGCGATCACCGCCGGGTTGCGCGGGTCGTCTTCCGGGATCCCGGCCTCGACCTTGCCGACGCGGTCGGCGCCGACGTCGGCGCCCTTGGTGAAGATGCCCCCGCCCAGCCGCGCGAAGATCGAGATGAGGGAC
>JAYRND010000143.1:0-7090 GCA_041904885.1 Burkholderiales bacterium | reverse complement strand
CAGGCGCAGGCCGCGGGAAGAGATCCGCTACGGGACCGGCAGGTCCGCCGTCGGGCCGGTGCTGGTGGCCCTGAGCGGCAAGGGCGTGGTCACGATCATGGTGAGGAGCAGCCGGTCGAAGCTGATCGGCGATATCCGGGCACGATTTCCCAAGGCCGAGTTGCTTCACGATGAAAAGGCCTGCGCCGGCGCCGTGGAGAAGGCCGTCAAGTACATCGCCGCGCCGGTTCGCCGCTTCCCGCTGCCGCTGGACATCCGCGGCACCGAGCTGCAGAAGCGGGTCTGGGAGGAGGTGCGCCGGATTCCTTTCGGCGAGACCTCGACCTACGCGAAGATCGCGGAAGCGGTCGGCGCGCCGAAGGCGATCCGCGCGGTGGCGAGCTCCTGCTCGCGCAGCTGGTTCGCCTTTGCGATCCCCTGCCACCGCGTGCTGCATTCGGGCTCCGCGCGGGCGGGGCGCCGCGCGAACAGGGAAGGCGTCCAGTACCGCTGGGCGGATTACGAGGCGCGGCTGGCCGCGAAGCTGCGCCGGCGCGGCTAGTACAGGCCGTCCAGGCCCTTGACGTCTTCTGGCCGCAGGCCGCCCACGCGCGCGCCGATGCGGCCGCGGCTGGCCATGCAGAGGATCAGCGCGATTTCGTCGGCCTGCGGCGCGTCGTGCAGCGTGAGCGTCATGCCGTCGTAGAAGGAGCGCACGTAAAGCGCGTCCTTGTGGTTCATCGGGATGTCGATCTGCGCGCCGGGGCCGGCGCGCTTGGTCATCGAGGAGATCCACGCCTTGCCGCCACCCGTTGCCGTGCGCACCGGCTCGGCGAAGACGTTGGTGAGCAGGGCGTTGACGTGCTCCTGCTCGCCGGCGAGGCCCGCAACGCCGCCCTTGCCCATCCCCGCGCACCGATGCGGAAGCATCAGCCGGACCGCGCGTTCGGCCATTGCTGCGCCGACCGCCGCGCTTGCGTCGATGAGGGGCTTGAGGTCTTCGACGTAACGGCCGGCGAAGGGATTGGCGAGCACCGCCACGGCCGCCACCTTGCGCAGCGGCGGCTCGCCGCGGGGCGCGGGCGTTTCCTCCACAAAGTCCAGCCAGCGGCGGATCTCGATCTGCATCTCGGGGCTGCTCCATTTGAGTGTAGCATCGGCGCCCGGGCAGTTCGCCGGAACCGAAGCCGCGATGACCTGGAAGAAAGTCGACCCACAGCGCCAGCAGGCGAGCGACGAAGAGGCAATCCGCGCGCTCGTCTCGGCGCGCGAGGCGGCCTGGAACGCGGGCGACACCGTCGCCTATGCGCAGCTGCTTGCCGAGGACGCCGACATCCTCAGCGCCAGCGGCCGCTCGGCGCGCGGGCGCGAGGCGGTGCTGAAGCTCTTCGCCGAGCAGCACGCCAACGCGTTCGCCGGCGTGCGCACGCATACCAGCGTGTCGCACGTGCGCATGCTGGCCGCGGGCATCGCGCTGGCCGACGTCGACTACCGGCTGGAGAGCGGCAAAGTGGACGCGATCCGCAAGGGCGTCATGGCCATGGTCCTGCGCAAGGACCTCGCCGGCCGCTGGCGCATTGCGGCGATCCGCAGCATACCGGAGCAGAGCAAATGACGAAGAAGCCGACGACGAAAATCGCGCGCCACACGGCGCAGGCGATCTATATCCGAGGGCAGAGCCTGGTCGATGACCTGATCGGCAAGCTCACATTCACGGAGATGATGTACTTCCAGCTGATGGGCGCGAAGCCCACGCTTGCCCAGGCGAAAATCCTCGACGCGGTGCTGGTCACGCTGATGGAGCACGGCATCACCCCTTCGGCGATCGCGACGCGCCTCATCTACGACTCCTGCCCGGAGGCGATCCAGGCCGCGGTGGCGGCGGGCATCCTCGGGGTCGGAAGCACGTTCATCGGGACGATGGAAGGCTGCGCCGCCAATCTGGAGGAGATCCTGGCGTCTTCTTCTCCGGATTCGAAAGCCAAAGAAATCGCAAGTCGTTTCCGTCAGGCGAAGAAACCCATCCCGGGCTTCGGCCATCCGCACCACAAGCCAGACGACCCGCGCTCGCCGCGCCTGATCGCCGTCGCCGAAGAGGCGGGCGTCCCGGGCCGGCACATCGGCGCTCTGCGGCTGCTCGCGAAGGAGGTGGATGCGGCCTGGGGGCGGCACCTCACCATCAACGCGACTGGCGCGGTCGCGGCGCTGCTGGGGGAAATCGGCATCCCGCAGGAGGTCATGCGCGGCATCGCGGTGGTGAGCCGCGCGGCCGGGCTGGTCGGCCACATCCGCGAGGAGCAACTCGACCCTGCCGCGCGCCACATGTGGGATGTCCTTGCCGACGCGGTGCCCTACACGGGAAAATAGGAGCTGCCATGCCGCTCACCGAGCTCAACCACTACTTCGTCCGCGCCAACGACCTGGAGAAGACGAAGGACTTCTACGTCGACGTGCTCGGCTTCGAGGTCATGCCGCGGCCGAATTTCCCGTTTCCCGGCTACTGGCTGGGCATCAACGGCAAGATCCAGGTGCACATGGGGCCCGCAGGTATCCCGAACCAGGAGATGTACTACCTCGGCACGCCGAAGAACCCCGTCAGCCACAAGTCGGGGGTCGTGGACCACATCGCCTTCCTTGCCTCCGAGCCGAAGGAATTCGTCGACCGCTTCCAGAGGCTCGGCCTGCCGTTCCGTCCGCGCAGCCTGCCCGAGTCCGAGCTCTACCAGCTGTTCGTGGAGGATCCGAACGGCATCACCATCGAGCTCAACTTCTTCGGCATCAAGGAGGCGCCCGACTGGGGCGGCGAGGATTACTCCAAGATGGAGCGGGTGGCCGGCGCATGAACGCGCCGGCAGGCAAGGCGCCGGGCTTCGCCGGCGTGACCTACGCGGAGGCGATCGCAAGCGCGCTCGAGCTCGTGCCCGCGCTGCGCGAGCGCGCGCGGCGCGCCGAGGACGAGCGCATCGTGCTGCCCGAGACGCTCGCCGACCTGCACCGCACCGGCCTGCTGCGCGTGCTGCAGCCCAAGCGCTGGGGCGGCATGGAGTTCGATTACGTCGCCTACGTGGATGTTCCGGAAGCGCTTGCGCGTGGCTGCGCCTCCACCGGCTGGAACGCCGGCAACCTGCTCATCCATCACTGGATGCTGGCCCTCTACGACGAGCGCGCGCAGCAGGAGGTCTGGGGCCAGAACCCGGAGGCGCTGATCGCCTCGGGCATCGCCTACCCGCAGGGCAGCGGCAAGCGCGAGAAGCGCGACGGCGAGAGCGGCTTCCTCGTGAGCGGGCGCTGGAACTTCTCCAGCGCGGTCAACATTGCCGACTGGAACATGCTCGCCTGCATCGTGCGCGACGGCGACAAGGTGGTGGACCACCGCATGTGCCTGCTGCACAAGTCCGAGTACGAGGTGGTGGACGACTGGCACGTCCTCGGCATGCGCTCCACCGGCAGCATGACCGTGGTCGCGAAGGACGTGTTCGTGCCCGAGTACCGCGCGCTGTGCGCCTACGACCTGCGCGGCGGCGTGCCGTTTCCCGGCGCGAAGGGCAACCCCAACCCGATGTTCCGCGTGCCGTTCTCGGCGATGGCCGCGCACGGCATCGGCGGGGTCGCGGTAGGCAACGCGCAGGCGGCGCTGGACCTGACGCTGGATTTCGTGCAGAAGCGCAGCACCAGCTACCAGAGCCTGAAGATGCGCGACATCCAGACCATCCAGGCGCGCGTGGGCGCCGCGGGAGCGCGTGTCGACGCCGCGCGCGAGCTGCTACGGCGTAACTGCCACGAGGCAATGGAGATCGCCAGGTCAGGCGGCGCCGCCGATGCCCAAACCAAGCTGCGCTTCAAGCGCGACCTCGCCTACGCTGCGCAAATCGCAACCGAGGCGGTGGACATCCTGCACGCGATGGCCGGCGCCAACGGCATCTACGACAGCTACCCGATCCAGCGCATCTTCCGCGACGCGCACGCGCTCGGCGGGCACTTCAGCTTCTCTACCGACGCGCAATTCTCGGCCTGGGGCCTGGCCGCGCTGGGCGGCGAAGTCACCAACCCGACGCTGTAGATGCTGAGGGTCGCGGTCGTCGGCCTGGGTTGGTGGGGCCGGATCATCGTCCGGCTGCTGAAATCGAGCTCCAGGCTGAGCCCCGTTCTGGGGATCGACGTCCAGGACTCGGATTTTTGCCGTGAAAGCGGCATTGAATACAGCCCTGAATTCGACAAGGCGTTGAAAGACCCCCGTATCGACGGCGTAATCCTGTGCACGCCGCACTCGCAGCACACGGAGCAGATCGTGCGCACGGCGAACGCGAGGAAGCACGTGTTCTGCGAAAAGCCGCTGTCGCTTTCGCGGGCCGATGTGCAGCGAGCGGTGGATGCCTGCAACGCCAACGGAGTCGCGCTCGCGGTAGGGCACGAAAAGCGCTTCGAGCCGCCGGTGCAGGAGCTGTTCCGGCTCGCGAAGGGCGGGGAGCTGGGCACGCTGCTCCAGGTCGAGGGCAACTTCAGCCAGGACAAGTTCCTCGCCATGGATCCCGGCAACTGGCGGATGTCCGAGAAGGAGGCGCCCGCGGGGCCGATGACCGCCACGGGAATCCATTTGCTCGACCTGTCCGTCGGCCTGCTCGGGCCAGCGGAAAGCGCGCACGCGCGCGTGCGGCAGCTCGCGAGCGGCCTGGTGAACGGCGACACGCTGGGAGTCCTGCTCGGATTCCGGAGCGGCGCGAACGCGCTGCTGAGCGCGATGCTCGCCACGCCGTTCGAAGGCCGTTTCGCCGTCTACGGCAGCAAGGGCTGGGCGGAAGTGCGCGACAAGGCACACCCGGAGGCTCCGGAAGGCTGGGTGTTGACGACATGCATGAAGGGGAACAAGAAACTGGTCAAAGACTATCCCCCTGCAAATCCCGTTCTGGCCAACCTGGAGGCATTCGCGGACGCCGCGCAGGGCAGGGCGCCGTACCCGGTGCCGCAGGAGCAGATGATCGCGAACATCGCCGCGCTCGAAGCGGTTTTCAAGTCAGCAAAATCGGGGAACATCGAACGGGTATGAAGCTCGCCACTTTCATGATGCCGCTGCACCCTCCGGGCCGGAAGCCCGCGGAGACGCTCGCCGAGGACCGCGAGGCGATCCTGCTCGCCGACCGGCTGGGCTACGCGGAAGCCTACGTAGGCGAGCACGTCACCGACCTCGCGGAGAACGTCACCTCCTGCCTGATGTTCCTCGCCAGCCTGGCGCACGAGACGAAGAACATCGTGCTCGGCAGCGGCACCATCAACATGCCGAACAGCCACCCCGCCGCGGTCGCCGCGCAGGTGGCGATGCTCGATCACATGCTCAAGGGCCGCTTCATCATGGGCATCAGCCCGGGCGGCCTGATGTCGGACGCCGAGGTGTTCGGCAACTACCAGAAGGACCGCAACGCGATCTTCCTCGAGTCCATCAACATGGTTCTCGACATCTGGAAATCGGATGGTCCTTATGATTTTCACGGAAATTTTTTTCACGTGAGTACAAAAAATACTTCCATAAAGGAAATCGGGCAGGGCACGATCCTCAAGCCCTTCCAGAAACCTCACCCACCGATTGTGGTGACGGCGGTCGCGCCGCACTCGAAGGGCGTGACCGAGGCGGCAAAGCGCGGCTGGCTGCCGATCTCGGCGAATTTCCTGCTGCCGGAATGGGTCGCGACCCACTGGAAGAAGCTGGTCGAGGGAAAACCCGACGCGAAGCCCGCGGACTGGCGCGTCGCGAAGTCCATCTTCGTCGCCGACGACGACAAGGTCGCCGAGCGCTACGGGCGCTCAGCCGAGGGGCCGTACCACTTCTATTTCAAGCAGCTGGTGCGCAAGCTGGTGGGCTTCGGCGGCCGCTCGAATCTCTTCAAGCTGGACCAGAACCAGCCCGACGCAGAGATCACGCCCGACTACGTGACCCGCAAGCTGGTGATCGCCGGATCGGTCAACAGCGTGGTGGAGCAGATCCTCGCATTTCGCGAGAAGACGGGAGATTTCGGCACGTTGCTGTACCCCTGCCACGACTGGCTCGACCCTGCGCTCGGACGTCGCTCGATGCAGCTGATGGCCGAGCAGGTGATGCCGCGGGTCAACGCGGCGCTGAAAGCCGGCTAGCGCCGGCTGCCGGCTATTTCAGCAGCCGGAGGGCGAAGGGGTACTGGTAGTTCAGGTCGCCGTTGGAAATCTTCACCGCCGCCATGATGGTGAGGATCAGCGCCGCCAGGCCGATGGCGAACGCGAGCGGGATGCCGATCAGCACGAACATCAGCGGAATGCAGATCAGGATGCCGATCGTCACGGTGATCTGGAAATTGAGCGCCTCCTTGCCGTGTGTCTCCACGATGGGCATCTCGCCGCGCTTGATCAGCCAGATGACCAGCGGGCCGAGGATATTGCCGAACGGGATCACGAAGCCGGCGAGGGCCGAGAGGTGGCAGATCATCGCCCAGTTCTGCTCGTCCTTGCTGACCTGAGGTGCGTCGCTCATCGTTTTCTCCCCTGTCGTTCCAGCACCGCGCAGACCGCCGCGGTGTCCTGCTTCCCGAGACCCTGGGCGATCGCGGCATTGTAGACCCCTTTGGTTGCCGAGAAGAGCGGGGTGGGGCTGCGCAGCGCGCGCGCGAAATCGCCGATGATCTTCATGTCCTTGCGCCACAGGCCGAGCGACATCGTCGCCGGCAGGTAACGCCGGCGCGCCATCATCGGGCCGCGCACCTGCAGCATGCGCGAGGAGCCCGCACCGTCGCCCAGCACGCGGACCGCCGTCGCTGCATCCAATCCGCACCTGCGCGCGAGCACGAGGGCCTCGGCGGCCGACACGTTGTGGATCGCCACCAGCAGGTTGGCGACGAACTTCATCTTCGAGCCGTTGCCGAATCGGCCGAGGTAGTGCTGGCCGCGGGAGAAGGCCTTCATCACCGGGATTGCGCTCCGGAAGGCTTTCGCGTTTCCGCTGCCGTATACGAGCAGGTCACCGGTCCTCGCCTGCGCGCCGGTGCCGCTCAAGGGGCAGTCGAGCAGCGTCGCCCCGGCGCGTGCGAGAGCCTTGCGCGCGCGCTCCTTGACCGGGATGGGCAGCGTGCTGGTCTCGAGGACGATCCTG
>JAYRND010000142.1:0-3294 GCA_041904885.1 Burkholderiales bacterium | reverse complement strand
CCTCCTGCACGCTGATGTTCAAGCAGGAGCTGCCGCTGATGTTCCCGGACGACGCCGAGGTGCAGGCGGTCAAGGCGGCGATGTTCGACCCGTTCGAGTACTTCGTGCAGCGCTCGAAGGACGGCCTATTGAAAAAGGACTTCCGCGGCAGGCTCGGCAAGGTCGCGTACCACATCCCCTGCCACTCGCGCGTGCAGAACGTCGGCCAGAAGACGCGAGAGATGCTGGAGATGATTCCGGAAACGAAGGTGACGACCGTGGAGCGCTGCGCCGGGCATGACGGCACCTGGGGCGTGAAGAAGGAATACTTCGAGCTGTCCATGAAAATCGGCCGGCCGGTGTTCCGCCAGCTGGCCGAAGCTGCGCCCGACTACGTAAGCTCGGACTGCCCGATCGCGGGGCGGCACCTGATGCAGGGCATGGGCAAGGAAGCGGGGCAGGCAGTCAAGGCCCACCCGCTCACGCTGCTGCGCAAGGCCTACGGCGCCTAGCTATTTGGCGAGCATCCTCGCCATGCGGTAGTACTCGAGGTCGGCGTCGCGCTTGCGCGTGCTGACCTCCCCGAGAGGCGTGCCGATCACGGTGGTGGCGCGCAACCCGACCATCACGCCTCGCTCGCCCTTTGCCAGCCGCTCGACCGCGGCGATCCCCAGGCGCGCGGCGAGCAGGCGGTCCCAGGCGCTGGGGCTGCCGCCGCGCTGCACGTGGCCGAGGATGGTGACGCGCGAGTCGAAGCCGGTGTTCATGCGGTCGAGCTTTTCCTTGAGCGCGTTGGCGTGCAGGCGCGCGCCCTCTGACACCACGATGATCGCGTGCGTCTTGCCGCGCTCGTAGGCGCCGCGCACTGCCGCTGCGACTTCCTCCGCGCTCACTTCCTGCTCCGGGATCAGCGTCATTTCCGCGCCGCTGATGATGCCCGACATGAGCGCCAGGTGCCCGCAGTCGCGGCCCATGGTCTCTACGATGAACGCGCGCTGGTGCGAGGCCGCGGTGTCGCGCAGCTTGTCGATGGCGTCCAGGATCGTGTTGAGGGCGGTATCGACGCCGATCGACATGTCGGTGCCGTAGACGTCGTTGTCGATCGAGGCGGGAATGCCGACCACCGGGAAACCCAGGCCCTCCAGCGCCGCCGCGCCGCGCATGGTGCCGTCGCCGCCGATGGAAACCAGTGCGTCCACGCCCTGCGCGTTGAGCTGGCGCAGCGCCTCGCGCTGCACCTCGGGCCGCGAGAACTCCGGAAAGCGCGCGGTCTGCAGCATGGTGCCGCCGCGCTGCAGGATTCCGCCCACGTCGCGCGCGCCGATGTCCTGCATCACGCCGCGAGCGAGGCCTTCGTATGCGCGCTTCACGCCGACCGCGCGCATTCCGAGCGCGAGCGCGGCGCGTACCACCGCGCGCACGGCGGCGTTCATTCCCGGGGCGTCGCCGCCGCCAGTGAGCACTGCGATGGTCTTCGGGATCGGCATGAGTGGCGGCGCGGAGCCATGGTGCCGCGCCTGTTTGACCTGTGTCAAACCTGCCGCGGCACGCGCGCTGCATCATGCCTGGAACGGAGGAATTCATGGAAACGGGCTTTCACCTGCTGCGCGATCCGCTGCTCAACAAGGGCACGGCGTTCACCGAGCGCGAGCGCGATGCGCTGGGGCTGCGCGGGCTGCTGCCGCCGCACGTGCTTTCGCAGGACGAGCAGGCCGGGCGCGCCCTGCGCCACATCCGCGCGCAGCCGACCGACCTCGAGAAATACGTGGAGTTGAGCGCGCTGCACGACCGCAACGAAACGCTGTTCTTCCGTCTCGTCTGCGACAACATCGACGAGATGCAGCCGCTCATCTACACCCCGACGGTGGGCCTCGCCTGCCAGCGGTACGGCCATATCTACCAGCGGCCGCGGGGCCTGTTCATCGGCGCCAACGACCGCGGGCGCGTGGAGCAGGTGCTGCGCAACTGGCCCTACCGGCCCGCCATCATCGTGGTGAGCGACGGCGAGCGCATTCTGGGCCTCGGCGACCTGGGCGCCAACGGCATGGGCATCCCGGTGGGCAAGCTCTCGCTTTACACCGCCTGCGCCGGCATCCATCCCGAGCAGTGCCTGCCGGTGATCCTGGACGCGGGCACCAACAATGAATCGCTCCTTGCCGATCCCTACTACATCGGGCTGCGCCAGCGCCGGCTGCGGGGAGCGCCCTACGACGAGCTGGTCGAGGAGTTCATCGTTGCGACGCAGAACGTGTTCCCGGGGGTGCTCGTGCAGTTCGAGGACTTCGCCAACCAGAACGCGTTCCGC
This sequence comes from Burkholderiales bacterium, assembly GCA_041904885.1. GTDB lineage: Bacteria > Pseudomonadota > Gammaproteobacteria > Burkholderiales > SG8-39 > RBG-16-66-20. Next base: position 1,010 of record JAYRND010000142.1, on the reverse strand, counting down.
CTGCTGAAGAAGTACCGCGACCGGATCCCGACCTTCAACGACGACATCCAGGGAACCGCCGCGGTGACCCTGGCGGGAGTGCTTTCGGCGCTGCGCGTCACCGGCGGCAAGCTGACGGAGCAGACGCTGCTGTTCATGGGCGCGGGCGAGGCAGCGACCGGCATCGCCGACCTGACCGCCTCTGCCATGGCGGCGCAGGGCCTGTCCGAGGCGGAAGCGCGCAAGCGCTGCTGGCTGTTCGACTCGCAGGGGTTGGTCGTCGCCGGGCGCGGCGAGCTCGCCGAGCACAAGCGCCCCTACGCGCACGCGCACGCGCCGGCGGCCGAGTTCCTCGCCGCCGTCGAAGCGCTGCGCCCTACGGCGATCATCGGCGTCGCCGCGGTCGGCGGGACGTTCACGCAGCCTGTGGTCGAGGCGATGGCCCGGATCAACCAGCGCCCCATCGTGTTCGCGCTGTCCAACCCGACCTCGAAGTCCGAGTGCACCGCCGAGCAGGCCTACGCCTGGTCGGAGGGCCGCGCCCTCTTCGCCTCGGGCAGTCCGTTCGACCCGGTCACGCTGGGCGGCCGCAGCTACGTGCCGCGGCAGGGGAACAACTCGTACATCTTTCCCGGGGTCGGGCTGGGCGCCATCGTCAGCGGCGCGAACCGGGTCACCGACGAGATGTTCATGGCCGCGGCGCAGTCGCTTGCGCATGACGTGACCGACACCGACCTCGCCCAGGGCAGCCTCTACCCGCCGCTCGCCGATATCCGCAAGGTGTCGGCGCACATCGGCGCCGCCGTCGCCAAGGTGGCCTACGAGAGCAAGCTTGCGCGCGAGCAGGCGCCGGCCGACCTGCTCGGCTTCGTGAAATCGCGCATGTACGAGCCGCGCTACCGCGACTACTCAGCCGCTTGACCTGAGTCAAAGATTCGGGAGACCCCGCCCCCCGCAGGCGGGTTTGCCACTATGATTCTGGCCAGTCCCCGTCCCGGAAGGAGATCTGGCTCATGCGGTTTCGCGCCCTG
>JAYRND010000141.1:0-7113 GCA_041904885.1 Burkholderiales bacterium | reverse complement strand
TTCAGCTTGGCGGCCGCGATCTCGCGGCTCATCGGCGCCATGCCGCAGTTGGTGCAGGGGAAAAGGTGCTTCTTGGGAACGAATTTGAGTGCGGATCGAATTGTTCTTGCCACTTCCTCAGGGGTTTCAACCCTGTCAGAAGCAACATCGATTACCCCAACCAGTACGTCCTTGCCCTTGAGGAGCTTCATCAGCTCGGGCGGCACCTTCGAGTTTATGCACTCGAGCGACACCTGGTCGAGCCTGCTCTTGGCGAGCGCCGGGAAGATCTGCTCGTACTGGCGCCACTCGCCGCCCAGCGTCTCCTTCCAGTCGAGATTGGCCTTGATGCCGTAGCCGTAGCAGATGTGCACGGCGGTCTTGGCCTTCTTCAGCCCCTTGATCGCGACGTGCAGCGCGTCGATGCCCCAGCGGGTGACGTCGTCCATGTAGACGTTGAACGCCGGCTCGTCGAACTGGATCACGTCGACGCCGTCCTTCTCCAGCGCGCGCGCCTCCTGGTTGAGCAGCCCCGCGAAGGCCATCGCCAGCTTCACCTTGTCGCCGTAATGCCGGTCGGCGATGGTGTCGACGATGGTCATCGGGCCGGGCAGCGTGATCTTGATCTTGCGCTTCGAATGGCTGCGCATCAGGCGCGCTTCGGCCTGGTGCACTCTTCCCTTGAGCCGCAGCGGGCCCACCACGACCGGCACCATCGCGTCGTAGCGGTTGTTGCGGATACCCATCTTCACCTTGTGCTCGAAGTCGATGCCCTCGACGAACTCGAGGAACCCGTGCACGAAGTGCTGCCGCGACTGCTCGCCGTCGGTGACGATGTCGATGCCCGCGTCCTCCTGCTCCTTCAGCCAGAGCAGCGTCGCGTCGCGCTTCGCCTTCTCCAGCGCCGCGCCCTCCTGCTTCCATGCGGGCCAGAGCTTGTCGGTTTCGGCCAGCCAGCCGGGCTTGGGCAGGCTGCCCGCGATCGTGGTCTCGAACATGCCGTCTCCTAGCTCTTGCCGCTGCGCGGCCCGGCGACGAACCAGATGATGAGGCCCAGCAGCGGCAGCAGCAGCACGATGAGGATCCACAGCAGCTTCTTGCCGTTCGGGGCGCCGCTTTGCGCCACGTTGAGGATCGCCCAGATGTCTCCAGCGAGCACCAGGATGCCGAACAAACCGCCGTAGCCCACGTCCATGCCCCTTTCTCCTTTCAGTGTACCCGCGCCCGTCGCGCATGCGATGATATTCGGAAATGCCGCATCCCTTCGCCGACCTGATCGATCTCAAGCTCGAGGAGCGGCGCCCCGGCTACAGCCGGTTCACGCTCGAAGTGTCGGAGAAGCACCTCAACCCGCAGGGCGTGGTGCACGGCGCGGTGCCGTACGCGCTCGCCGACACGGGCATGGGCGCGGCGCTCTTTCCCACGCTGGGCGCGGGGGAAATCTGCGCCACCATCGAGATCAAGATCAGCTACTTCAAGCCCGTCGTCTCGGGCGCGCTCAGCTGCGTTACCGAGATCGTCAACCGCGGCAAGAGGGTCGCCAGCATGGAATCGAGCGTCTACGCCGGGGACGTGCTGGTGGCGAAAGCAAGCGGCACCTACTCGATCTTTACTCCGGCCGGCAATGCGGCCTAAGGCGACTTCGCGGCTCCTGCAGGAGACCGACCGGGCGATCGTCACCGAGTGGCGCTTTGCGCCCGGCGCGGAGACCGGATGGCACCGGCATGCGCACGACTACATCGTCGTCGTGCTGACCGCGGGAAAGCTGCTGGCCGAGACGGCGAGCGGAGAGGTGGTCACCGAGCTCGCCTTCGGCCAGGCCTACGCCAGGCCGGTCGGCGTCGAGCACAACGTCGTCAACCCGAATCCGCACGAGTTCGTGTTCGTCGAGGTCGAGCTGAAGGAAAGGCGTGCTTGAGCTGAGGCCGACCTGCGAGCACTGCAATCGGGCGCTGCCGCCCGAGTCGGCGGAGGCCTGGATCTGCTCGTTCGAGTGCACTTTCTGCGGCGACTGCGTCGAACACGTGTTGTTCAATGTATGCCCCAACTGCGGCGGCGGCTTCATGCCGCGCCCGGTGCGACCCGCGCGCGACTGGAAGGGCGGAAACTACCTCGGCAGGTATCCGGCGGGCGCGAAGCCGAAGCACCGGCCGGTCGATGCCAAGGCGCACGCCGCGCTGGTCGCGTCACTGAAGGGCGTCCCGCCGGAAAGGCGGTAAACGGGGAAAGGGAGGGAATTGCATGGCGGCTGTGATCAGGAAGTACGACTTTGGCGCGACGCACGCGGCGCTGCGCCGCTATGTGGACGCGGATCTGCTCGCCGGCGTTTCCTCGGCGGTGCTGGTGGGGCGCGAGCTGGTGGACGTGCACTGCACGGGCCATGCGGACAGGGAGAAGGGTATCCCGCTGCGCGAGGACACCCTCTTCCGCATTTTTTCGAACACGAAACTCCTGACGTCCTGCGCGGTACTGCAGCTGTACGAGGAGGGGAAGGTCGGTCTGGACGACCCGGTCGAGCGCTTCCTGCCGCAGCTCGGCAACCGCCGCGTGCTCAGGCCGGGAGCGACCTCGATCGGCGATACCGAGCCCGCGCGCGGTCCGATTACGATCCGCCAGCTTCTCAGCCATAGCTCGGGCCTGAGCTACGGCCTGCTTGATCCGGGCACAACCATCTTCAAGGCATACACCGAGCGCAAAGTGCTCGACGCGGCGAAGCCGCTTTCGGGCATGATCGATACGCTCGCCGATTTGCCGCTCGTCTTCCATCCGGGCACGGGCTGGGAATATTCCGTGGCAACGGACGTGCTCGGCCGCGTGATCGAAGTGGTAAGCGGGCTTCGCTTCGATGCCTGCCTGCAGCAGAAGATCCTCGATCCGCTCGGCATGAGCGATACCTTCTTCGTCGTGCCGGAGGAAAAGCGCGCGCGCTTCGCTGCGCATTACCTGGGCGCAGACCTGCTCGACCCGATGAAGCCGGGACTCCAGCGCGCGGACGATCTTCCCATGCTGAGGGACTACCTCAAGCCGGTGGCCTGGCTTTCGGGCGGTGGCGGCCTCGTTTCCAGCCTGCACGACATGGTCGCGCTCGTGCGCAGCCTGCTGCCCGGCGGCCCGACGCTGCTCAAGCCCGCCACCATCGCGATGATGATGACCAACCAGCTGCCCAAGGGCGTCGGTATCCGCTTTCCGAATTTGGGGGAGATCCCGGGCAAGGGGCACGGCCTTGCCGGCGCCGTCACGCTCGCTCCCTCGCAGATCGAGCCGGCCGCCGCGGCCGGCGAATTCCAGTGGGGCGGCATCGCCGGCACGCACTGGTGGATCTCGCCGCGGCAGAACCTCGCCGGACTGCTGATGACGCAACGGCACATGGCGTTCTGGCACCCGTTCTCGTTCGAGTTCAAGCAGCAGGTTTACGGCGCCGTCGGCCGCTGACGCGGCGCGGCGAGCACGCGAGAGAGCGCGTACGTGCTTGCCCTGAAACTTTTGCTCGTCCCGGCGTTCCTCGCGGCCATCTCCTGGGCGGGGCGCCGCTGGGGACCCGGCGTTGCCGGCTGGCTCGCCGGTTTTCCCTCGCTCACCGGCCCGATCCTGTTCTTCCTCGCGCTGGAGCGCGGGCCGGCGTTCACCACGCAGGCGGCCGTGCTGTCCCTGTCCTGCGTGTTCTCGGCGATCTCGTTCGGCGCCACCTACGCCTGGGTCTGCATCCGCCTGCCCTGGTATGGCGCGCTCGCCTGCGCGTTCGCCGCGTGGTCGCTTGCGGCCCTCGTCCTCGCGCAGCTTCCGCTGACCGCGGCCGGATCGCTCGCGATTTCCCTGCTGACATTGTTCGTCGCACCGCGCCTCTTCCCGCGCGCGGACGCGCCCTGGGGCAGCCGGCCCCTGCCGTCCTACGAGCTGCTGTCGCGCATGGTGGCAGGCGCCGCCATGGTGCTCGCGGTGACCGCGGCGGCCGAAGGGCTGGGCACCACGTGGACGGGGTTGTTCTCCGCGTTCCCGGTGATGAGCTCCGTACTGGCGGCGTTCTCGCACCGCGCCAACGGCCCGGGATTCGCCATCGCCCTGTTGCGCGCGATGATCGGCGGGTTCTACGCTTACATCACGTATTGCCTGTGCGTCGCGCTCCTGCTGGATTCCTGGGGCGTCGCCGCCACCTTTACGGTCGCGGTCATTGCGACAGTGGTCGTGCAGGGCGCGGCGAAAGCCATCATGATGCGGGCTGGATGAACGGGAGGCCTCGATGATCCGCGGCAGCTGCCTGTGCCAGGGAGTGAAGTTCGAGATCCACGGCAAGCTCGGTCGCTCGAGCCACTGCCATTGCTCGATGTGTCGCAAGGCGCACGGCGCCGCCTTCGGCAGCTACGCGGCGGCGAAGGCAGAGCAGTTCAGGGTCGTGGCGGGCGGGACGCTGATCGCCCGCTATGCGTCATCGCCGGGTGTGACGCGCACGTTCTGCTCGCGCTGCGGCTCGACGCTGCAGTTCCTGAGCGCGACGAACCCGGAAATTGTCGATGTTGCGCTGGGCACGCTCGACGACGATCCGGGCATCCGCGTCGAGCGCCACATCTTCGTCGCCTCGAAGGCCCCCCTGGGTCGAGATCACCGATAGCCTGCCGCAGCACGCGGAAGGCCGCGGCCCCGGCTAGCGCGGCGGGCGCGCGCGCAGCGCCTTTTCGTCCGGATCGAGGCCCCAGCCGGGCGCATCGCCGATCACCAGCTCGCCCGCCTCGATGCGCGGCCTGGCGGTGAACAACTCGTCGTCCCAGGGCAGGCGATCCATGTCGATCTCCATGACGCGCAGGTTCGGCACCGCCGCGGCGAAGTGCGCGTTCATCATGGTGGACAGGTGGCCGTAGAAATTATGCGGGGCGACGTTGACTTCGTGCGCCTCCGCCGCCGCAGCGATCTTCATCGACTGCCAGACGCCGTTCCACGGCGCGTCGACGATGGCGACGTCCATCGCCTGCTCGCGGAAATAGGGCAGGAACTCGCGCAGGCCGAGCAGCGTCTCGCAGGAGCTGACCGGATGCGGGCTCTGCCGCCGGATGTAGCCGAGCGCCTCGGGCGAGAAGCAGTCGATCTCCACCCAGAACAACGGGAAGTCCGCCAGCGCGCGCAGGATCCGCAGGAACCCTTCCGTCTTGGCGTTGAAGTTGAGGTCGAGCAGGATCTCCACGTCCGGACCTGCGCCCTCGCGCAGCGCCTCCAGGTGCACGCGCAGATCGCGCAGCAGCCCGGGCTCGACGTTGAGCTCCGGGTAGAACGGCGCGCCGAAGCCCGGCCGCCAGCCTTTCGGCCTGCCGTCCTGGTAGCGAAACAGATTGGTCTTGAGGGCGCGAAAGCCGGCGTTCTTCACGTCGCGGCCCATCTGGCGCACGCCCTCCAGGTCGGTGATTGCCGGCTTGTACCACTCGCCATGGTTGATGCGCCAGGTGGCGGCATGCGACCAGTACAGCGGGATGCGGTCGCGGACCTTGCCGCCGAGCAGCGCATGGCAGGGCAGGCCGAGCGCCTTCGCCTTCGCGTCGAGCATGGCGTTCTCGATCGCTCCCATCGCCTGCGCCACGACTCCTCCGGTGGCGGGCCGGGTGGCGCTGAACAGGTCCTGGAAGACGCGCTCGTGCTCGGCCGGGTCGCGGCCGACGACGCGCGGCGCGAGCCGTCCGATCACCGCACCGACGCCCGGCGAGCCGAAGCCCTCATCGAACTCGCTCCAGCCGACGAGCCCCTGGTCGGTGGCGAGCTTGAGGAAATGGTAGTGGCGCCAGCCCGCGTCGCAGGCGAGCGTTTCGAGCGAGGTGATTTTCACGGTACGCCTAATCTACACTGTCGCCCATGGAGGGAAGGGCGGAGAGGGCGACCGATGCAGCGCTTTGAGCACTACCACTGGCCTTTCTTCGAGGACCGGCACCGGCAGCTTGCCGCCGAGGCGGAATCCTGGATCAAGGCAAACCTCGTGGAAGGCAGGGACGCGGATGCCACCTGCAGGGCCTTCGTCCGCAAGCTGGGCGCGGCGGGCTTTCTTGAGCACTGCGTCTCGGCGACGCCGGACGTGCGCTCGATCGCGCTGCTTCGCGAGGTGTTCGCCTACCACCACGGCCTCGCCGACTTCGCCTTCGTGATGCAGGGCCTGGGCAGTGGGCCGATCGTGCTCGCGGGCACGGAGGCGCAGAAGAAGGCCTGGCTGCCGAAGGTGGCGCGCGGCGATTCGATCGCCGCCTTCGCGCTCTCCGAGCCCGATGCGGGGTCGGATGTCGCGGCATTGCAGTCGGTTGCCGTTCGAAACGGGCCCGGTTGGACGATCAACGGCACGAAAACGTGGATTTCGAACGGCGGGATCGCGGATTTCTACGTGACGTTTGCGAAGGCGGAAGAGGGCATCTCGGCGTTCATCGTGGAGGCCGGGGAGGTCGACGCCTCGGAGCGCATCGACCTCATCGCGCCGCACCCGATGGCGACGGTAAAGTTCCGTAACTCCCGCGCCGAACTGGTCGGCGAAGCGGGGCAGGGGTTCAAGCTGGCGATGCGCAACCTCGACGTGTTCCGCACCACGGTGGCGGGCGCCGCGCTCGGCTTCGCCCGGCGCGCGCTGGATGAAGCGCTGGCGCGCACCAAGGACCGGAAAATGTTCGGCGCGCGCCTCGCGGACCTGCAGATGACGCAAGCGAAGCTCGCCGACATGGCGACCGGCATCGAAGCCGCCGCGCTGCTTGCCTACAAGGGCGCGTGGAAGAAGGACAGGACGAAACTCAGGGCGACGAAGGATGCCGCGATGGCCAAGATGCAGGCGACCGAGACCGCGCAGGGCGTCGTGGACGCCGCGGTCCAGCTCTTCGGCGGCCTGGGCGTGACCAGCGGGCAGGCGGTCGAGCGCCTCTACCGGGAGGTGCGCGCGCTGCGCATCTACGAGGGCGCGACCGAAGTGCAGAAGGTGATCATCGCGCGGGAGCTGCTGAAGTGAGCGCCGCAAGCGCGCACGCCGACACTTTCGCGCGCGACAACCTGCCGCCCCGGGAGCAGTGGCCGGAATTCCTCTTCGACCTCCCGGAGCTCGAGTATCCGCCGCGGATGAACTGCGCTGCGGTGCTGCTCGACGACATGGTGCGCGCCGGCCACGGCGGCCGCATCGCCCTGCGG
>JAYRND010000140.1:0-18198 GCA_041904885.1 Burkholderiales bacterium | reverse complement strand
CGGCGAGGACCCGGCGCTGGACGCATTCTTCCGGGCCTGCGGCATCCTGCGCGTGGACCTGCTGGAGACGCTGATCGAGATCGGGCCGATGCTCGCGGGCCGCAGGCCGCCGGATATCGTGCGCGCGCCGCGGGTCGCGGTGGTGACCACCACCGGCGGCGGCGCGGCCACGGTGGTCGACCGGCTCGGCAGCTACGGCATCGAGACCGCCTCGCCCGATCCGCACGCGCCGATCATCGATCTCACGATGGGCAAGCGGGCGGCGGGCTACCGGGCGGTGGTGGAAGAGCTGCTTGCGTTCCCGGAATGCGACGCGGTGCTCGCGGTGGTGGGCTCCTCGGCGCAGTTCCACCCGCAGCACGCCGTGGAGCCGATCATCAAGGCGCAGGCTGCGGCCGGCAAGGGCAAGCCGCTCGCCGTATTCATGACTCCGCAGGCGGACCGCTCGCTCGCGCTGCTCGCCGAGGCCGGCATCGCGGCCTTCCGAACGCCCGAGGCCTGCGCCGACGCCTTGCACGCGATGCTGTCCTGGAAGACGCCGCGCGCGCCGGCGCGCGCCAGCGCGCCGCCATGGCCCCGGGACGTGCCGGCGACGGGCCGGCTGAACGAATCGCAAGCCCTGCAGCTCTTCGCGGCGCTCGGCGTGCCGGTCGTCGAGTCGGCGATCGCCAGGGCGCCGGACTACGCGCACGTCCTGCCATACCCCGTGGCTTTGAAGATCCTGGACGCGGGCGTGGCGCACAAATCGGACATCGGCGGGGTCGCTCTGGGGATCTCCGGCCGCGACGAGTTCGCGCGCTGGGCCGGATTGCTGGCGAAGAGGGGCGCGCCGCTCCTCGTGCAGCGCATGGAGACGGGCCTTGCCGAGGCCATCGTCGGCTACCGGGACGATCCGGTCGTCGGGCCGCTGGTGCTGGTGGGCGCGGGCGGAATTCTGGCGGAACTCTACAATGACGCCGTGGTACGCCTTGCGCCGGTGGGCGAGGCCGAGGCGCTGGAGATGATCGGCCGCGTCAGGGGCCTCGCCGTGATGCGCGGCTACCGCGGGCGACCCGCGGGCGACGCGGCGGCGCTTGCGAGGGCGGTCGTGGCGATGTCGCGGCTCGCGCTGATCGCGGGGCGGCCGGTGCGGGAGGCCGAGGCCAACCCGGTGATCGTGCGGGGACGGGGCGCGGTGGCGGTGGATGCGCTGGCGGTGCTGAAGGACGAAGCGCGGAGCGAAACGCGGGAGGAATGATGCTGGGATTCATCGGCCTGGGAACCATGGGCGCGCCGATCTGCCGCAATCTCGCGGCCAAGTCGGGCCAGGAGGTGCGCGCATTCGACGGCGACCTCGAAATACTCGCGCAGATGGACGAGCCCGGCGTCGCTCCCGCCGAGTCCGTGCGCGACGTCGCCGAGCATGCGGACATCGTGTTCCTGTCGCTGCCGGGCGGGCAGGAGGTGACCGCGGTGTGCCTTGGCGCGGGCAGCCTGCTTACCCACCTGAAGCCGGGCGGCCTGGTCGTCGACCTCTCGACCACGCCGCTCAGCGTGGCGCGCGACCTGAGCGCGCGCTTTTCGGCGCGCGGCATCCAGTTCGCCGACGCGCCGGTGGCGCGCACGCGCCAGGCCGCGGCGGAGGGCACCCTGTCGGTGATGGTGGGCGCCAACGACAAGGTGTTCGCGCGCATCAAGCCGCTGCTCGAGTGCTTCGCCACCGACATCACGCTGTGCGGCGGCCCGGGCGCCGGCCAGACCATGAAGATCATCAACAACATGGTGCTGTTCCAGAACGTGGTGGCGATCGCCGAGGCGCTGGCGCTGATCGGCTACGCCGGCATCGATCCGGAGCTCGCCTTCGAGGTGCTCTCCAAGGGCTCGGCCGACAGCTTCGCGCTGCGCAACCACGGCATGAAGGCGATGCTGAAGGGCGACTATCCGGAGCGCGCCTTTTCCTCGGAGTACGCGCTCAAGGACATCCGCTACGCGCTGCGACTCGCCGAAGAAGCGGGCCTGTTCCTCTCCGGCGCCGACAACGCCAAGGAGGTCATCAAGAAGGCGATCCGCGCCGGCTACGGCAAGGAATACTTCCCGGCGCTCGCCAAGGTCGTGGCCGGCCCCGTCGGCGGCAAGAACACCGTCAAGAAAAAGAGCGGCTGAGCGTCCCGGCGCGTTTTTCCAGCGCGAGGGCGATGCCCTCGTTCAGCGCGAGCGCGGAGAGCACAAGCACTCCGCCGGCGAGCACCGCGGCCCCGGGCTGCTCGCCGTAGGCGAGCCCGACCCAGAGCGGGCCCAGCACCACCTCCAGCAGCGACAGCAGGCCGACCTCCGCGGCCGACAGCCGCGGCAGCACGAACCGCACCAGCAGCACGCAGGGCAGGGCGAGCTGGAACACGGCCAGCGCGGCGAAGAGCGCGAGGTCGCGCGCGGAGGCGGTGAACGGCGCCGCCTGCGGCAGCGCGATCAGGGCCGCGAGCGCTCCGCCCGCGAGCAGCGCCGGCACCAGGTCCACGCGCCCGCGCCCGATCTTCACCGCGACAGTGTTGACCGCCGCCGCAATCGGCACTGCGAGGGCGATCAGGCTGCCGGCGAGGTTGCCGCCCAGCAGCGCGTCCTTGAACATGAGCGCAATGCCCGCCGCAGCCGCGGCCATCGCAAGCCAGGTGCGCAGCGCGACGCGCTCGCGCAGCGCGAGCCAGCCGGCGATCGCTGCGCAAAAGGGCATCAGCCCCTGCAGGATCAGGGCATTGGCGACCGTGGTGAGGCTGAGCGCCAGCATGAAGCAGGTGAACATGGTCGCCCAGGCGAGGCTGGAAACCACGCCTGGCCACCCCATCGCCGCCACCCGGCGCAGCGCGTCGCCGCGATGCTCCGCGACCATCAACGCGCCGATCACCGCGCAGAGGAACAGCGAGCGCCAGAAGCTGGTTTCCCAGCCGCTTTCGACCGATGTCGCGCGCGTGAGCAGGCCCGCCGTGCTCCAGAGCAGGCAGCAGGCGACCATCAGGGCGATGCCCAGCTTGTGCTGGGAAGGAATCGGGGGATTCAGCGCGCGATTTCCACGGTGGCGGGGGCGAAGTTTACGCGATTCGCCTCCTGGATCCGTCCGCCGAGCATCCGTCCTTCGACGATTTCGTAGCCCATCAGCGCGAACACCCGTCCGCGCAGGAACAGCGGCCGCGAATTGCCGTACCAGTCCACGCAGGAGGCACGGCAGTTGTCGTTGACGTTGCCGGCCTGCGCGTCGAGCGTGCCGATTTCGCTCAGGTTCAAGGATTGGTTCTTCAGGTAGAGAAGCGACGCGGAGCGCTTGCCGCCGAGGATCGGCAGCCCGACGATGCCGCCATCCTCGGATTCCGCTTTGTAGAAGAAACCGTGGCTGCGCATCTCGCCCTGGGCGGCGTTCGCGCGCACGTAGCTGCCGCTCGTCGCCGGCGCGCGGTCCAGGCGCAGGCTGGTGAAGTGCAGGTTCCTGCCGTCGCTGCCGACGGCGACCGCGTTCGCGCCGAGCGCCTCGATCCGGTCCACAGCATGCGGCAGCGGCAACTCGAACGCCTTCGCGCCGCGCGCGTAGTCGACGGCGACCAGCCGGCCGTCGCTCACGCCGGCGGGCCTCCTCCAGCCCGTGCCTGCGCCGTAGAGCAGGTACTCGCCGACGTAGCGGCTCTGCAGGGCATAGCCTTCGACGCGCGGCAGCGCGCGGTAGGCGCGCTGTGGCGCCGCGTCGCGGCCGTCGGAGAAGCTCGCGAGCGGCACCCGCAGCAGGGCGAGGGCGCCGGGGCCGGACTCGGCCTCCCACATGCCTTCGCCGCGCCCGTTCGAGCGCACGAGGACATTCAGGTGTCCGTCCTCCCCCTCGAGGAAGGAGAACTGGTCGATGGGGCTGCCGTTCGCCTTCAGTGCGCTCGGCGCCGAGCCGTCCAGCGGGATGCGGAAGATGCCCGAGCTCACGTTCCAGACGTAGACCGAGCCCGCGGACACGTAAAACACGCGCCCCGGCGGTCCGAGCACGGCGCTGCTCTCGCAGTTCATTTCGGCCTGCGCGAGGTCGCACACGGTAACGCTGTGCAGCGCGACGCCGCGATACGGATCGAGCGGCTCGTTGGAGCGGTAGATGCGCGTCGCCGGCGCGATGCGCCGGAACTCGGCGCTCGTCGCGCCCGGCCGCCACCGGCGCAGCGCGGGGAACGAGCCCTCGGGCAGGCCGCCCCAGGGGTTGAGGGTGAGCGGGCTATAGAAAATTAGCTTCGAGCCGATGAGGCGGCTCGCGTAGTTGCGCGAGGAGTAGTAATCGTTCGAGCGCAGGTGGTAGGTGGCCCGGTGCGTGAGCTGGCCCTCGGGGGAGATGCGAAACAGGCCGATCTCGGTGCCGCCGCGCGCGTAGCTGTAGCCGATGACCGCGACGGTATCGCCCCAGAGCAGCATCTCGTCGTACCAGGCGCCGCGCGGCTCGATGCCTTCGCCGTAGGCGTCCGCGTAGGACACCGGCCGCAGCTGCCGGTCGTTCACCGCGACGGTGAACAGGCGGCCGCGGCGGAGGATGACGAGATGGTCGCCGTGCAGCTTGACGATGCCGCCCTCGTCCACGCCCGCGTGCTGGACGTTGGTGACCGACTCGGCCTCCTTGGCGGGGGCTGCAGCGGCGAGCGAGGCGGGCGCCTGGGCGAGCTCGGACTTGGCCATTGCCATCGCGGGACCATCGGCGCGACGCGCGCGCTGGTCCGCTGCGCGGCGCCGGTATTCCTCGGCCCAACCCTTGAAGAAGTCCTGCAGCTCCTGCTCGCTTGCAAAGGCAGGCAGGGTTTTCCGTGACGCAGTCGGCAGCGCCGAGGCCGGATGGGCGAAGGCCGCGGCGATGGCGAGCGCTACAAGCAGTTGTCTTTTCATCGTAGATCCTCCTGTGGGGCGGAGCCGGGCCCGCCGTACAGGGGATCTAACGGAGCGGCCCGGGCAAAGGGTTAAGCGCCTTTGCGAGGAGTTCCGGGGAGACGCGCACCGACACCCCGGCGCGCTCCTCCTGCAGCAGCATCGCGACGCGGCAGTCGCGCTCCGCCCAGCCGCGCTCGATCGCGGCGCCCAGTTCCGCAAGCGCGTGCTCGCCGGCGCGCATCGGCACGCCGTTCGCCTTCGCCAGCGCCAGAGCGAGCGTCACGTCCTTGTGCGCGAGGCGCAGCGCGAAGCCGGCCGGGTCGTACGTGCCAGGCAGGAATTTCTCCGCAAGGCGGTCGAAGGTGCGCGCGCGCCCCGAGGCGCCCTGGCGGATCGCCCGAAAGAGCGCGAGCGGCTCGACTCCCGCCTTGACCCCGAGCGTGAAGGCCTCGGCGAGCGCCGTCTGCACCATGAAGCTGGACACGTTGTGCACGAGCTTGGCGACGGATCCGGCGCCGATCGGCCCTACGTAGAACGGCTCGTCCGCGATCGCCTTCAGCACGGGCAGGCTGCGCGCGAAGCTGGGCTCGTCGCCGCCGACCCAGAGCGCGAGCTTGCCGCTTTGGGCGCCCTGCGGCCCGCCACTCACCGGGGCGTCGAGCAGCTGCACTCCCTGCGCCGCGCACAGGCCGTGCAGCCCGCGCACGACTTCCGGCGAATTGGTGCTGAGATCGAACCAGGCCGCGCCCGGTCGCGCGGAGGCGAGGATCTCGCCCGCAATCGACTCGACCTCCTTCGGGCCGGGCAGCGAGGTGAAGATGAGGTCGGCGTCCCGGGCCGGGTCCTCCGACCATTGCGCGCCGGCGATCTCCACGCGCCGCAGGTCCTTCACTTTCAGCGCGTGCCCGGCCTTGACCAGGTTGGCCGCCATGGGCCCGCCCATCAGGCCCAGGCCGATGAATGCGATGTTCATTGGCGTTCCTCAGGAAGCAATGCGGTAGAGACGCTGCGCGTTGGCGGCGAATAGGGGCTCGCGGACCGCCTCGTCGGGGAGCCATCCGTCCAGCTGCTCCACGAGGTCGGCGTCGTTCGGCATCCCTTGGTGGAGGCCCGGGTGCGGCCAGTTGGTCCCCCAGACGCAGCGGTCGGGGCGCGCGCGCAGCAGCGCCTGCGCGAGCGGCTTCATGTCCTCGCAGGCCGGGAAACCGGAATCCGAGAGGCGATACCAGCTCGAGATCTTTACCCAGCGGTCGTCGCGCTGCGTGAGCTGCTTCAGCACGACCCGAAAGCCCGGCGAGTCCACGCCCTCGCCGCCGCGCACGCGCCCCAGGTGGTCGAAGACCACGGGCACCGGGCAGCGCTGCAGGCGCGGCTCGAGCTCGACCCAGTCCGCCGATTTCGCGATGTTGATCTCGATGTGCCAGCCGTGCGGCGCGACGCGCGCGGCGATCGCCTCGAGATCCTTCGTCGTTGCGCCGGTTGCGAACTGGTCCATCAGCCGCGCAGCGCGGAAGCCCGAATTGTTGAGCCTTTTGATATCTGAATCCCTTGCATCTGCGGGAACGGCCGCGACCCCTACAAAACGCTTCGGAAACGCAAGCAGAAAGTCTTCTGTAATCGAATTGTCGAAGCCGTAGGGGCTGCCGTGCACCTGCACGCCGTACTCCACGCCGAGCGCCGCATGCAGCGCCATCCAGGACTCCCGCGTGCACGGCGGCGGGGTGTACTTGCGCTCCGGGGCGAGCGGGTAGCGCCCGAAACGGTCGAAGATGTGCGCGTGGCAGTCCACCGTGCCGCGCGGCAGCGGCCGCCGAGGCCGGCGCAGGCGGCCGTCGGGCGGCAGGACGTCGGCGCTCATTCGACGACGATGTTCGCCTCGCGCGCGACCTGCCGCCACTTCTCATAGTCGGCCTTCACGTAGGCCGCGAACGCCGCCGGGCCCATGTCCATGACTTCCACTCCCATCGAGCGGTACTTGTCGCGCACCGCTTCCACCGCCAGCGCCTTCTTCAGCGCCGCGTGCAGCTTCTCGGCCACCGGCGCGGGCATGCCCGCCGGGCCGAAGATCCCGGTGAAGGTGCTCACCTCGAAGTCCTTCACTCCCAGCTCGTCCAGCGTAGGCACGTTGGGCAGCTGCGGCGAGCGGGTTTTCGAGGTCACCGCGAGGGCCTTCAGCCGTCCGTCGCGGATGTGCCCGATCGAGGCCGAGAGCTGGTCCACCATCGCGTCCACCTGGCTGCCGAGGAGGTCCGTGATCGCCGGGCCGCTGCCCTTGTACGGCACGTGCAGCAGCGGCAGCTTGGTCTGGCGGATGAGCAGCTCGAGCGCAAGGTGGTTCGAGGAACCGTTGCCTGCGGTGGCGACGCTCACTGGCGCATTCTTATTTTTTATGTAAGAAAGAAATTCCGCCCAGTTCGCGGCGGGTGTCTTGGGCGCCGCGGTGATCACCATCGGCGTGGACTGAATGGGCCCGATGGCGACAAGGTCTTTTACCGGATCGTAGGCGATGTTCTTGTACACCGCCGGCGCGTTGGTAATCGTCCCACTCGAACCCAGCAGCAAGGTGTAGCCATCCGCCGTCGACTTCGCAACCTGCGCCGAGCCGACCGTGCCGCCCGCGCCAGGACGGTTCTCCACCAGCACCTGCTGGCCAAGAGCGTCGCCTAGCGCCGACTGCACCGTGCGCGCGGTGATGTCGACGTTGCCGCCGGGCGGCCAGGGCACGATGATGCGCACGGGTTTCGCAGGAAACTCCTGCGCGAGCGTGGTTCCGGAAAAAATGCACAAGAAAGCAAAAGCAAGCAATCCCCGCATGATCAATCCTCCTAGTCCGCGCGCGCGCCGGAGACTTTCACCACTTCGGCCCAGCGTGCGACCTCCTCGCGGAGCAGCTTGCCGAATTCCTCGGGGCTGCTGCCGACGGGGTCCGCGCCCTGCTCGAGCATGCGCCTGCGCAGGTCGCCGTCGCGCGTGGCGCGCGTGGTGGCCGCGGCGAGCGCCTGCACGATCTCGCGCGGCGTTCCCGCCGGCGCGAGCAGCCCGTACCACACGGTGACGTTCAGGCCTTCGACGCCGGCTTCCTTCATCGTCGGCACCTCGGGCAACTGCGGGTCGCGCCTTGCGCCCGTGGTGGCGAGCGCGCGCAGGCGGCCGGACTTCACGTGCGCCTGGATCGCCGGGATGTTGGCGAAGGACAGGTCCACCTCGCCCGCGATCAGCCCGGTGAGCGAGGGCGCGGTGCCCTTGTAGGGGATGTGCACGATGAAAGTCCCGGTGCGCAGCTTGAGCAGCTCGGCCGAAAGGTGCTGCGTCGTGCCCACCCCCGCGGACGAATAGTTCAGCCGCCCCGGCGATTTGCGCGCCATTTCGATGAGCTCTCGGACGCTGGCGGCCGGCAGCTTGGCATTCACCACCAGTACGTTCGGGCTCTCCGAGAACACCGAGATGGGCACGAAGTCGCGCAGCGCGTCGAACGGCAGCTTCGAGTAGAGAGACATGTTGATTGCCAGCGCCGCCGTGGTGCAGAGCAGCGTGTAGCCGTCGGGCGCTGACTTTGCGACCAGTTCGTTGGCGATGTTGGTGCCGGCGCCGGGGCGGTTCTCGACCACGAAGGGCTGGCCGAGGTATTCGGAGAGCTTGGGCGCGAGCAGCCGCGCGTTGATGTCGACGCCGCCGCCGGGCGTGAAACCGACGATCACCCGCACCGGGCGGGCGGGATAGGTCTGCGCCGCGGCGGGCAGGGCCAGCGCGGCGAGGATGAGCCAGAGGATTTTCCGCATGATGTAATCCGAATACTACCCGGGTGGGGAAAGAGGAACGAAGCCATGAAACGACGAAGGGAGAATCTGGCGGTCTCGGGACGCATCGTTCTCGAGACGAACAACAAGCGCGCGGCCTCGCGCCGGCTCTGGAACGGGTTGATCCGCTTCAATCGCGCGCAGGCGAGCCCGTTCCACTACTCGAGAATCGTGCTCACCGTGCGCAGCGCCCGCGGCGCGATCCTGGGCGGGCTGATCCTGCAGTCGTACTGGAAGGAGAGCTACGTGGAGCTGCTCTGGCTCTCGGACCGCGCGCGCGGGCGGGGCCACGGCCGCCGGCTGATGGCCGAGGCCGAGCGCCGCGCGCGCCGGCGCGGCAGCCTGCTCCTGCACCTCAATACCTACTCCTTCCAGGCGCCCGGCTTCTACGAGAAGCTCGGCTTCACGCGCGTGGGCGGCATGCAGGGCTCGCCCCCGGGCGCGAGCCGGCACTTCTACGCGAAGCGCCTGTCAGCGCGCTAGCGCGAGGCGAAAGAAGACGCCGCAGGCGTCGACCCGGCCGTTGGCGGCAAGGCAGCCGCGGGCCAGCGCGGCGTCCCGCACGCGTTGTGGGTCGACGACTTCCAGCTCGATGCCGGTGAATACGGCTTCGGGAGCGGCGCCCGGCAGGAATCGGATCGTGCCGCCGTCGAGAGTGATCTGCGCGCCGCCCCCTGCAAGAGCGCTAACGGGTCGCTGCAGGATCTCACCCCAGCGCGCGGCAAATCCCTTCGGCGCCGGGCATTCAATTTCTGCGGCGACCATGCGGCGCGCAACCTCCGTGCGGATCGCGCGCTGCCAGGCGGGGCCCGCGGGTGCGTAGGGCCCCATCGGGTCCGCGCCGCCATCGGTACGGTTGAACTCGATCATGGCGCCGCCCGTGTCCTTCGGGTGCAGTTGCACGCCCAGGTAGGTCTCGTGCCGGATCAGGTTGGCGGTGCGTACGCCGATCGCGGCGCAGTGCCGCCCGCGTGACTCCGGGTCGTCGCAGTCGAGGATCACCATGTAGCCGTGTCGGCCCTTGTGGCGCTCGAGGAAGCGTCCGGCGGCGGTGCCGGGCCGGGTCGGCGCGACGATCTCGAGAAAGCTGGTGCCGACGGGGAAGAGGACGTTCTCCAGCCCGTAGCGCGCGACGTTGGGGTCGCGGTAGCACTCCTCGAGGCCGAATATGTCCCGGATCGCCGGCGCCCCGCGCTCGAGCTCGGCCGCCACCAGGCAGACCTGGCGTAAGCGGAGAAAACGCGCCAGGAACTGCCCCAGGGGCTAGCGCCCGGTGAACTTCGGCGCGCGCTTCTCCACGTAGTGGGCGACGCCCTCGCGGAAGTCCTCGCTGCCGAAGCTCTTCTGCATTTCGGCATCGGCCACGGCGAGCGCCGCGTTGAAATCCTGGAAGGGCGACTTCCAGATCTGCGCCTTGATCACCGCCATGGAGCGCGGCGACACGGTGTCGGCAAGCGCGCGCGCGTAGGCGAGGACCTCGTCCAGGAAGCCCGCCTGCGCGAAGACCTTGTTGACGAGGCCCAGGCGCTCGGCCTCGCGCGCGTCGAACTTGCGCGCCGAGAGCAGCAGGTCGAGCGAGTGCGCGGGCCCGACCAGGCGCGGCAGCAGCCAGCTGATGCCGTGCTCGGCGATGAGGCCACGCTGCGCGAACGAGGTGGTGAGCTTCGCCTCGCTCGCCACGAAGCGGATGTCGGCGTAGAGCGCGAGCACGAATCCGAGGCCCGCCGCAGGCCCGTTGATGGCGGCGATCACCGGCTTGGGCGCCTGCAGGAGGTAGCCGAATCGGCCGCCGTAGTGCGCGGATACGTCCGGCCCGGGTCCGCGCGCGGGGGCGGGCGGCGGCGCGCCGCCGGTGCTGGGGCCGGATTTCGCATCCGGCTTGATCTGCTGCAGCAGCTTCATGTCGGCGCCCGCGCAGAAGCCGCGCCCGGCGCCGGTCAGCACGATCACGCGCACGGACTCGTCCGCGATCGCCGCGGCCACCGCCTGCTGCAGGCCGCGGCCCATGGCGGCGGTGAACGCGTTAAGGGACTCGGGGCGGTTCAGCGTCACGATCGCGACGCGGTCGCGCACCTCGTACAGGACGTCTTCGTAGGCGCTCATGGTCTCAGACCCATGCCTGGAGAACGTAGTCGTAGGTCGCCTGCGCGTTGGTCATGTCCACGCGCTGCAGTTTGATTGCGTAGCCATTCTTTGCTTTTTTCAGGTGGTGCGTGTACTTGCCCGCGAAGTGGCGCACGTCGTCTCGCCTGAGCTCCATCATATGGAACCGGGAAGTCACGACCAGGTCCCCGTTCTTGCTCGTCTTTCCAATGCAAACGTTCGATACGACGTGATTCGTTTCCCACAGCGGGCGCTGCGACCAGGCGTCCGGATGCTGCATGCGCAGCATGCGCACGGTCATCAGGTTCTTGTCCTCGGCGAAGATCGCCGGCTGCCCGTCCCAGGTCTCGTAGGAGGCGTCCGGCGGCATCCAGTAGATGCCGTCGGGCGTGAACAGGTCGATCCAGGCCTGCCACTGCTTGGTGTCGAGCAGCTCCGACTGCCGGTAGAGGAACTGCTCGACCGCGTGCTGCTCCTTCATCGGGCCCCCATGTATTGGGCCCAGGCCTTCATCTGGTTGCGCATCGGCGCTTCCGATGTGCCCTGGTTGGGCGCCGACTCGACCGCGCCGTTCTTCTCGATGTCGTGGCCGTGGTGGCGCGCGAAGCTCACCCAGTCACCGCCGTCCGAGGAGAGCCCGGTGTGGCATTTCCAGAAATTCTCCAGGTCGTCCGCGTTGATCATGGTGGAAGGCGAATTGACGAGGTTGTAGTAGGCGAGCGAGCGCCGGTAGATGGCCTCGGGCGCGCCCTTCAGGCGGAAGTGCCAGATCTCGGTGAGCGTCTTGTCGACGCCGAGCGGACGCACCGCGCGCAGCTGCTGCAGGGGCGACTGCACCGACAGCCCGGGGTAGAGGAGCACGTGGTGGATGTTGACGCCCACGATTTCCTCGAAACGCTTCTTCCCGTAGGCCTTGATCATCACCTTGTCGTAAGCGAGCGTGTCCGGGTCCTGCGGCCGCAGGCCCATGTACCCGGTGAGGATGCAGTGGCCGTGCGGGTAGTTGATGGTCTGGAAGTTGTCCCACTTGTCGATGGTCACGGTCGCGAAAGCCGAGAGCATGTGATACGACAACGGCGCTTCGCCCTTCTTCGCCTTCTTCGCGATCATTTTTTCCACCTCGTGCGCGGCGCGTCCGGTGGACTGGTGCGTGACCGACGGGTGCAGGGCGTCGAGCTGGTTCTCGAGGAAGATCTTCCAGTTGGAGTGCTGGATGACGCGGAAGCAGTTCGGCACCACCTCGACCTCGCCCTCCGGCGCGCGGTCGCACATGTCGTCGAAGGCGACGATGCCTTCGCCCAGGAACTCCTTCAGCGTCGGCCCGATGGCGGCAAGGCTCGCGAACACGAACCCGCGGTAGCTCTCCACGCGCGCAGCGCGCTTCACGCACAGCTCCGGGCTGTCTTTTTTCAGCCGCGTGCCGGCGTAGCCCGACTCCATCATGGGGATGTTTTTCAATCTCCCGTCGTGGTGGAAGGTCCAGGCGTGGTACGAGCAGCGGAAGTGCTCGCCGGTGTTGCCCTTCCTGTCGCCGCAGATCATGTTGCCGCGGTGCGGGCAGCGGTTGTAGAGCACGTGCACCTTCTTGTCTTTCCCGCGCACCAGGATCATCGGCTGCCGGCCGACCTGCACGGTGTAGTAGTCGCCGGGCTTCGGCACCTGCGTCTCGTGGCCGCAGTAGATCCACACCGTCTCGTGGATGCGCTCCATCTCGCGCTCGAAGATCTGCGCGTCGGTGTAGACCTCCTTGCGGACACGGTCGGGTTCGACGTAGCTCGAGAAGTCGCGCGCGCGCTCAGGTAGCATGGAAATTTTCTCCGCCCAGGGGTTTCGGGAATTCTACCAATGGCGAGCGACATCGAGTGTGACGTTCTCGTGGCGGGATCCGGCGCGGGCGGGCTCGCGGCCGCGATCACCGCGCGCAGGCACGGGCTGGAGGTGATCGTAGCGGAGAAGGAGCCGCTCTTCGGCGGCACCACCGCGCGCTCGGGCGGCTGGCTGTGGATCCCGAACCATCCGATGCAGGCCTCGATCGGCGCGAAGGACAGCCTCGAGGAGGCGAGCACCTACCTGCTGCACGAGGCGGGCGAGAAGTTCGACCCCGAGCGCGTGGACGCCTTCCTCGCCGCGGGGCCGCGCATGGTGGACTGGTTCCAGCGCGAGACCGCGCTGCGCTTCGATCCGTCGGCGACTTTCTCCGACTAT
The DNA here is from genome assembly GCA_041904885.1 of Burkholderiales bacterium. Taxonomy (GTDB): domain Bacteria; phylum Pseudomonadota; class Gammaproteobacteria; order Burkholderiales; family SG8-39; genus RBG-16-66-20. The sequence goes on along the minus strand of JAYRND010000140.1, from coordinate 5,242 downwards.
CACCCCGACGCGCCGGGCGGCAAGCCGGGCGGGCGCTCCATCGTCGCGAGCGCCTTCGACGGCCGCGAGCTGGGGCCCATGCTCGGCAAGCTGCGCCCGCCGCTGCCCGAGCTCACGGTGTTCGGCGTAATGATCGGCTCGGGCGCGGAGCTCACGCACTTCATGCGCTGGTCGAAGTCGCTTGCTTCGGCGGCGTTCGTCGCGCGCCGGCTCGTCGGCCACGGCTGCGCGCGCCTCTTCTATGGCCGCGGCGTGCGCCTCACCAACGGCAATGCGCTTGCGGGGCGGCTGCTCAAGTCGGCCGTGGATGCAGGGGTGGTGCTTTGGAATTCCTCTTCGATTGAAAGTCTTTTCAAAGAAGAAGGGAGGGTTCGGGGAGCAACGGTCCGGAAAGACGGCAGCTCCATCACGGTAAAAATCCGCAAAGGCGTGGTGCTCGCCTGCGGCGGCTTTCCCCAGGACGCGGCGCGCCGGCGGCGGCTCTTTGCGCATGCCGACCATCATTCCCCCGCGCCGCCGGGCAACACCGGCGACGGGCTGCGCATCGCCGAAGGCGCGGGGGCGCGCATCGACGAATCGCTGCCCAACGCCGCCGCCTGGGTGCCGGTGTCCCAGGTGCCGAGGCCCGACGGCGGCTTCGGCCTTTTTCCGCACTTCATCGACCGCGCCAAGCCCGGCGTGATTGCGGTGACGCCCAAGGGGCGGCGCTTCGTCAACGAGGGCAACTCCTACCACGACTTCGTGCAGGCGCTCTTCGCGCAGAAGGAGACTTCGGCCTGGCTGGTGACCGACCACCGCGCGATCCGCGCCTACGGCCTGGGTTTCGTGAAGCCGTTCCCGCTGCCCCTCGGCCCGCATTTGCGGTCCGGATACCTGAAGAGAGCGTCTTCGCTCGATGCGTTGGCCAAAAAGCTCGAAATCGAGGAAACGACATTCACTGACACCCTCAAACGCTACAACGAGGCCGCAAAATCGGGCTCTGACCCCGATTTCGGCAAGGGCAGCACGGCTTACAACCGTTTCTACGGTGATACCGGAATCAAACCCAACCCCTGTGTCGCGCCGATCGTGGCGCCGCCGTTCTATGCGGTGAGGGTGCTCGTCGGCGATCTCGGCACCTACGCCGGCATCGCCACCAACGGCCACGCGCAGGCGCTGGATGCGAACAAGCGGCCGATTCCCGGCCTCTATGCGGTGGGCAATGACGCGCTCTCCATCATGGGCGGCAGCTATCCCGGACCGGGAATCACCCTGGGACCCGCGATGACCTTCGGCTGGATCGCCGGCCGGCACCTCGCGGGAGCGGACGGGTAGGATCGCGCCATGAAGATTGCCATCCTGGACGACTACTTCGCCACCCTGCGCACGCTCGCCTGCTTCGGGAAGCTGGCCGGCCACGAAGTCCGCATCTGGAACGACCATGTGCAGGACACCGACGAGCTCGCCGCGCGCCTCGCGGACGCCGAGGCGCTGGTGCTGATCCGCGAGCGCACGCAGATCCGCGCGCCGCTCCTGGAGAAGCTGCCCCGGCTGCGCCTCATCAGCCAGCGCAGCGTCTATCCGCATATCGACATCGAGGCCTGCACGCGCCTGGGGATCGTGGTCTCCTCCAACATGCACGCCGGCACGCCTTCGTACGCGGCGGCCGAGCTCACCTGGGGGCTCGTGCTCGCCGCCATGCGGCGCATCCCGCAGGAGGCGGCGGCGCTCAAGGCAGGCACCTGGCAAACAGGAGTCTGGAGCGGCTTGCGCGGCAAGACGCTTGGCATCTACGGCTACGGGCGCATCGGCGGCGTCGTCGCCGGCTACGGCAAGGCCTTCGGCATGCGGGTGCGCGTCTGGGCGCGCGAGGCGTCGCTGACGCGGGCGCGCGCCGACGGCTACGAGCCCTCGGCAAGCAAGGCGGCCTTCTTCGAGGAATGCGACGTCGTCTCGCTGCACCTGCGCCTGAACGACGCCACGCGTGGCATCGTCACCGCGGCCGACCTCGCGCGCATGAAGCCGACGGCGCTCCTCGTCAACACCAGCCGGGCGGGCCTGGTCGCGCCCGGCGCGCTCGTCGAGGCGCTGCGCGCGGGCCGGCCCGGCATGGCGGCGCTGGACGTCTTCGAGCAGGAGCCGCTGCGCGACCCGGACCATCCGCTCCTTAGGATGGAGAACGTCGTGTGCACTCCGCACATCGGCTACGTCTCGCGCGAGGAATACGAGCTGCAGTTCGCGGACATCTTCGACCAGGTCGTCGCGTACGCGGCGGGCAAGCCCGCGCACGTGGTCAACCCGCAGGTCCTGCAACATCCTGCACTGCGCCGCTAGCCGGATTTGACGCGCGCCTCGGTTCCGGCAGAATTGCGGGCGGGGGAATCTGGTTCGATGGCCTGGACGCGCCTGCCTTATTGCTCGCCGTACCGCCTGGTCTGGGCGATCCTGCGCGAGCCGCGCACCGCCGCACAGAAAGTCCACCATGCCTATGCCACGTACGTCTGGCGCAGCAACGGCTGGTCGCAGTACTTCGTGATTGCCATGCTGTGCCTCGCCTGGCCGGCGGTCTTCCTCGTCATGGCCGGCATGTACACGCTGCGGATCGGCCCGGCGGTGGCGCGGGCGACGGGCAAGTCCGTGCCGCGCCAGCTCTGCGAGCAGCTCTGGCTCGCCGTCCGGCATTCGACCGCGCCCGACAGCTACTACGTATTCGAGCTGTTCCGTCCGGAGCGCCTGCGCAACGCCGCTGACTACCTCCAGCGCTACGAGCTGAAGGGCGGCCTCAACAACCTCGTGCACCACCACTCGGTCCGGGTCCTGGGCCACGACAGCACCTGGACGCTGAAGAACAAGGAGGCCTTCTTCTATGCCTGCGCCCGGGAGGACATCGCTTCGCCGACCGTCTTTGCCGCGGTGGAGCCGGACGGCGTTTTCCGCATGGTGGGCGAGCGCGCGTTCGGGCTGCCGCGGGCGGAAGTTTTCATCAAGCCGGCCGAGGGCAAGGGCGGGAGAGGCTGCGAGCGCTGGCAGTATGCCGATGGCGCCTACCGGGGGCCCGGCGGCCGGCAGCTCGATGCGCCGGGACTCCTGGAGCATCTCCGGGCGATAGCGCTGCGACGCGGGCGGATGCTCGTCCAGGAATGCCTTCACAACCATCCGCAGCTCAGGGATCTGGGCGGCAACCTCATGTCGCTACGCATCACCACCTGCCGGAACGAGAGCGGCTCCGCGGAAGTCACCAACGCGGTGCTGAAGATGTCGCTCATGCCGGGCAGCTCGGTGGACAACTTCCACCAGGGCGGGGCAGGTTGCCGGGTCGATATCGCGACCGGGGAGGTGGGGCCGGCCTTCGACTCCTGGGTGAGCAATCCCTGTGTCCGCCACGAAGCCCACCCGGAGACCGGCGCCCGCATCGCGGGCCGCGTGCTGCCCTGCTGGCCGGAGACGGTGGCGATGGTGGCGAAGTGCGCCAACCTGTTCCCCGACCGGACCATGATCGGCTTCGACGTCGCCATCACCGACCGGGGCCCGGTCATCATCGAGGCCAACGTGCAGCAGAGCGCCGAGAACGTGCAGCGCACCCACGACCTGCCGGCCGGCCGGCAGCGCCTGGGCGAGCTGCTCGCCTGGAACGCCGAGCGCTCGCTCGCCACGCGGCCGCCTGCGGTCCTGAAGTGGTTCGGTCCTTTCAAGCTCTGGAACGGCCGCCGGTTCGGCCTCCGAGCAAGCGGCGGCATCCTCATCGACCAGCGGCGGGTGGAGGTCTTGCTGCTGCTGGTCGTCACCGCAGCCGCGGTCTATCTGGACATTATTTCCTGACCTCGGCGAGTTTTGCAGCGCGCTCCTTGAATGCTTTAGCGGCCAGGTAGAGCCCGCCGTCGGCGCCGTCGATGAAGTGCAGGTGGTTCGCCGAGTAGTTGAACACGAGGCAGGTCATGAGCGCGCGGTCGGTGACGTGAAGGCCGTAGACAAGCTCGCGCCGCGCGTAGCGCTCCCCCAGCCAGGCATCCAGCTTCTCGCGCTGCGCGGCGCTGCCGGCGAGGATCTGGCGGAAGACGTCGTTGAACTTGCGCACGTCCGTGTTGCGGTACAGGGTTTCCTTGTAGCGGCTCCAGTCGGTCTCCTCGGTATGCAGGCCGAACTTCATCAGGAACCAGCCCAGCACCACGAACCAGCGCACGCGCAACAGCCACAGCCACTTGCCCAGGCGGCCGCGGTCGGCGGCGCGCACGCCCACCTCGTTGCCGAGCTGGCGCGCGCTCAGGCTCGGCGCAAGCTGCAGCGCGGGCGGGGTCAGCGGGTGGCACGCGTCGTCGCTGCCGTAGATCTCGCGAACCTGGGCGATGACCTCGCGGTAGGTCGCGGCGGCGGCGGCGGGTTCGGTGGCGGTCGCCCGCACCATCAGGCTGACCGTCTCGCCGTGCAGGCTGGGGATGTCCTGCCAGCGGCACTCCAGCCCCTCATGGCTGCCGCGGGGGACGACGCTGCCTTCCTTCACCTCGCAGAGCGCGGCGGTGGCCGGATCCTTCATGGTGCGGTCCGCGTAGCCCATGCCGCCGCCGGCGAACATCGCCTGCACGTAGTTCGCGGAGACGCGCACGCGTGCGACCGTGATGTCGAAGCCGGCGGCGCGCACCGTCGCTACCGGCAAGGTGGCCACGCGCAGCTCCAGGCCGAAGGACTTGCGCGCCATCTCCCGCGTCTTCATGAGGGCAGCCTTGGCGTCCTCGAGCAGCTGCGGGGGCACGCAGAAGGCGCTGCCGTCACCTTCGAAGATGAACGGGATCTGCAGGTCGCCGGCGGCGTTGAGGATGGCGATCACTGCCGACGCGCCTACGGTGTTGACATGCTTGTAGTCGCCCGCCTCGACCGCCCTGGTGGAGTTGCGCACGTCGCAGGTCGCCACGTGCCAGTCGGCGGGCAGCGGCGCGAAATTGCGCGGGTCGGCGATCGCGCCGAACTCGGTCAGTACCGGCAGCCCGGCGTAGAAGCCGGCGCTGCTCACTGCGCCTTCTTGGCGTTGTTGTAGAGCGGCAGCACCCGCGGCAGGTTGGCCTCGATTTCCTTGATGCGGTTCACGTTGGACGGGTGCGTGGAGAGGAACTGCGGCGGCTGGCCTTGCCCCGCCGTCTGCGCGTACTTCGACATCTTCTGCCAGACCGCCACCGCCGCGCGCGGGTCGTAGCCGGCGCGCGCGGCGAGCTCGAGCCCGACCAGGTCCGCGTCGGCCTCCTGCCTGCGCGCGTAGGGGAGGGTGACCGCG